>DBMN01000190.1:14204-14414 GCA_002298965.1 Rhizobiales bacterium UBA697
CGATCGTCGAGAAGCTGGTGACCTACGCCAAGCGTGGCGACCTCAACTCGCGTCGTCTGGCCGTCGGCCAGATCCGTGACGAGAAGGCCGTGAAGAAGCTCTTCGACGTCATCGGCCCGCGCTACAAGGACCGCGCCGGCGGCTATCTCCGCATCCTCAAGGCCGGCTTCCGCTACGGCGACAACGCCGCCGTCGCCGTGATCGAGTTCG
>DBMN01000329.1:0-482 GCA_002298965.1 Rhizobiales bacterium UBA697
CGATGGCGGCGACCGCGAGGTCGGAGCCCTCGTAGGCGGCGCGGATCTCGGTCCAGGGCGGATCGGCCACCGCGCGATCGGCGGTCGGCGGCAAGGGTTCGTCGCTCGGCGAGAGGGGCACGCGCGCTCCATCGGTCGGCCACGGCCGAACGCCCGCGTCGGTGTCCCGCGGCGGAGGGCGCGCGGCGACACCGCGGCGAGGCGGTCCGATCCGGGGCGATGTTGCGAAGACGATGTCGGGTGATCGCGGGGCCCGAGGCCCCTTCCGTGTCCGGCGGCGGCGCCATCGACACGTGTTCGATCATGGGAAAAGACTGCCCGCCGAGCGTGACGCCGTCAAGNNCAAGTCGCTGATCGGATTAGACCTTCGTCCGCGGCTGGCGAGGTGGACGCGGACGCGGATCCTCGCCCGGCCAGTCGCAGAGGTGCTCCTCGTAGCTGTCGGGGGGGATATCCTCGTCGGAAATCACACGGCGGCGGAC
>DBMN01000329.1:523-3280 GCA_002298965.1 Rhizobiales bacterium UBA697
CGATAGGCGCAGGTCGGCGGCAGCCACGTGTAGGTCTGCGACACCACCTCGTCGAGGTCGAGTTCGACGCAGTCGGGCACGAAGTCGTGACGGTTCGGGTAGGACGAGCAGCGGCAGGTCTCGGGATCGAGCAGGCGACAGGAGACGTTGGTCCAGTAGATCTCGCCGGTCTCCTCGTCCTCGAGCTTGTTGAGGCAGCAGCGGCCGCAGCAGTCGCAGAGGCTCTCCCACTCCGCGCGGCTCATCTCCTCGAGGCGCTTGGTCTTCCAGAAGGGCTCGCTCACGACCGTCTCTCTCCGTGCCGGCGTCGAGGCCGACGCGGGAGGAGCGTCGATCGCCCCTCGACCGAGGCATGGCGATTGCTTAATGTCTCGTCAACCCTTTCGCACGTCCCGAGCCGGGACGCGGCGACGCGATCGACGCGGGACCGAACGAGACGGACCGAGCCTTGGCCACCGACGAAACGCCCACTCCGGACGGGCAGGACGCCCCGGCGTCCCCGCCGCCCGCCCCCGAATCGACCGGCGGATGGCGCCGTCGCTTCGCCGATCGCGCCATGGCGGTCGACGCCTGGCTCGACACGACCCTGTGGAAGAGCTTCAACTGGGCGGTCGAATCCTGGCGGCGCTATGCCACGGCGCTCCGGGCGTTCCGCGTGCGCGGGCCGGCGCGCGGCTTCTTCGAACTCGTCGGCGACGCCGCCAATCTCGGTACCGGCGGCTTCGTGCTGCTCCTCGCCCTCGCTCTGCCGGCGCTGGAGGCGACCAAGACCGACTGGCGCGCCAAGGCCGACTATTCCGTCACCTTCCTCGATCGCTGGGGCAACGAGGTCGGCCGCCGCGGCCTGATGCTCAACGATTCGGTGCCGCTGACCGAGTTCCCCGATCACCTGATCAAGGCGCTGATCGCCACCGAGGACCGGCGCTTCTTCGAGCACTTCGGCATCGACGTGCTGGGCACGGCGCGCGCCATCGTCGCCAACATGCGGCAGCAGAAGGTGCGGCAGGGCGGCTCGTCGCTGTCGCAGCAGCTCGCCAAGAACCTCTTCCTGACCAACGAGCGCACGCTCGAGCGCAAGATCAAGGAGGCCTTCCTCGCGGTCTGGCTCGAGACGCACATGACCAAGCAGGAGATCCTCAAGCTCTACCTCGACCGCGCCTACATGGGCGGCGGCACCCACGGCGTGGCGGCGGCGAGCCAGTTCTATTTCGGCAAGTCGGTGCGCGACATCGATCTCGCCGAGGCGGCGATGCTCGCCGGCCTGTTCAAGGCGCCGACGAGCTACGCCCCCCACGTCAACCTGCCGGCGGCGCGTGCGCGGGCCAACGACGTGCTGTCGAACATGGTGGCGGCCGGCTTCATGACCGAGGGCCAGGTGCTCGGCGCCCGGCGCCACCCCGCCACCCCCGTCGATCGCGCCCGCACCAACGAGCAGGCCGACTACTTCCTCGACTATGCCTTCAACGCCATCCGCGACATGGCGCCGGCCGAGCACACGCTGGTCGTCCGCACCACCATCGATCCGGAGGTGCAGAAGAAGGCGGAAGAGGTGGTCGAGAACGCGCTGCGCCAGAACGGCGAGGAGCTCGACATCTCGCAGGCGGCCGCCGTCTTCATGACACCGGACGGCGCGGTGCGCGCCATGGTCGGCGGCCGCGAATACGGCGCCAGCCAGTTCAACCGCGCCACGGACGCGGCGCGTCAGCCGGGGTCGTCGTTCAAGCCCTACGTCTATCTGGCGGCGCTGATCGGCGGCAAGAAGCCGAGCTCGGTCGTCACCGACCAGCCGGTCTGCATCGGCAACTGGTGCCCGAAGAACTACGGCGGCGGCTACTACGGACGCGTCACGCTGATGGAGGCGATCGCCCGGTCGCTGAACTCGATCCCCGTCCAGCTCACCGAGCAGCTCGGCCGCGAGAAGGTCGCCGCGGTCGCCCGCGCCGTCGGCATCGACCTCCCGATCAAACCCGACTGGCCCTTCGTCATCGGCTCGTCCGAAGTCCACATGATCGACCATGCCGCTGGCTATGCCGCCTTCGCCAACGGCGGCTACAGGGTGCATCCGACACCGATCGATCAGGTCGTCGCGTCGAGCAACGGGCGGGTGCTCTACGATCGGTCGCGCGACGCCCCGCCGCCGCAGCGCATCTTCCCGCCCGACAAGGTCGCCGAACTGAACTCGATGCTGAACAACGCGGTGGAGACCGGCACCGGCGCCCGCGCCAAGCTCGACGGCATTCCGGCCGGCGGCAAGACCGGCACCACCCAGTCGTCACGCGACGCCTGGTTCTGCGGCTTCACCGGCAATCTCGTCGGCATCGTCTGGGTCGGAAACGACGACTACCGGCCGATGGAGCGGGTCACCGGCGGCATGGTGCCGGCGCCGATCTGGCACGACGTCATGGAATTCGCCCACAAGGGCATCGAGCTGAAGCAGGCGCCGGGCTTCCCGCCGCCGCGCGGCGTCGGACCCGGTGCCAAGGTCGCGGCGACCGATCCCGCCAAGGGGCTCCAGCCGGTGCCGGTGTCGCAGGACGCGGCGCGTCAGAAGGTGCTCTCGGCCAAGGCGACGAGCGCGATCGGCGGTCTCGCCGACCGGCTGCGCAACGCCGCGCCGGTCGACGCGATGACGAAGCCTCCGGCCCGCTCGGGCGCGCTGGTGCCGCTCTCCGGCGAGGGCCGCATCCGCCTCGCCGCGCCGGCCGCCGGTCTCGCCGCGGGCGGTCTGGTGCCGATCGGGCGCTGACGCGGTCGAAA
>DBMN01000108.1:0-9623 GCA_002298965.1 Rhizobiales bacterium UBA697
CCGCCTTGCGCCCGGCCTCGGCGAGCCAGCTGCGATGGCGCGCGACCGCCGTGGCGAGATCGTCGAGGCCGGTGCCGGCGGTCGAGGAGACGAGCACGACCGGGGCGATCCAGTCGCCCGGCCGATGTGAGGCGAGCGTCAGGGCGCCGGCGACGTCGGCCATGGCGCGGCGGGCGGGGTCGCCCATGTCGGCCTTGGTGACGCAGACGACGTCGGGCAGCTCCATCACGCCGGCCTTCATGAACTGAAGACTGTCGCCGGAGCCCGGCTGGATGCACAGGAGCACCGTGTCGGCGACGAAGGCGATGTCGCCCTCCGACTGGCCGATGCCGACGCTCTCCACCACCACGAGGTCGTGGACCGCCCGCATCAGCACGATCGCCGCGACCGCGTGGTCGGAGAGGCCGCCGAGCCGGTCGCGCGCCGCCATCGAGCGGACGAAGACGNNTGCGGTCGCCGAGCAGCGCGCCGCCGGTGAAGCGCGACGAGGGATCGACCGCGACGACGCCGACGGTACGGCCCGCCGCGCGCGCCTCGCGGATGAGGGCATTGGTCAGCGTCGACTTGCCGACGCCCGGCGGGCCGGTGAGGCCGAGCACGTCGCCGGCGCCGTCTTCCGCCGCCTCGTCGAGGAGACGGGCGAGTTCGGCCGAGCCGTGCGCCGTCTCCACCAGCGTCAGGGCGCGAGCGAGGGCCGGCTTGCCGCCGGCGCGGATCGTGGCGAGGGTGGGGAAGGCGCGCGCGTTCATGCCTGCTTCATGGCCCGGCGCGGGGTCGGCGTAAAGGCGGCGGTTGGTCGAAGGCGGGAATCCCCCGGTTCGTCGATGGCGGGAATGCCCGCATGGACGGCGGCGGTCGACATGCTAGACAGGAGGGCGACGCAACCATCGGAGGCCGGCCATGCACGGAACATCGAAGAGGCTCGCCACGGCCCTCGTCTTCCTCGCGCTCGCCCTGCCGGCGCGGGCGCAGCAGGCGACCGACCTGCCCCCCGCCCTCGCCCCCTTCGCCGCGTCGATCGAACCGGCGCCGGCGAGCGTCTCCGGTCTGCCGGGGCGGACCTACGTGCCGGTCTATTCCAGCGTCATGGCGATGGGCGGCGGCACGCGGATCGACTTCTCGATCACCCTGTCGATCCACAACGGCTCGGCCACCCGGTCGATCGTGATCGAGCGGATCGACTATTTCGACACCGCCGGCAAACTGGTCGAGGCCCATCTCGACCGGCCGGTCTCGCTCAAGCCCTACGGCACGATGCAGGTGGTGGTCGCCCAGCCCGACACCCGCGGCGGGCTCGGCGCCAACTTCGTCGTCGACTGGACGGCGCCGACGGCGACGATCGAGCCGATCGTCGAGGCGGTGATGCTCGCCTCCCACGGCACCCAGGGCTACTCGTTCCTCGCCACCGGCCGCAAGGTCGAGCGCTGACGGCCGATTTCGGCCGAAAAACCGGGTCCGCAAGGCTACGGACCCGGTCGCTCCGCCATGGCCGTGACGGCTCTTTCGGGTTCGGGTAAATTTCCCCTCGAACGGCGATTTTTCGGCGCGAATGCACTGGTTTCTTCCCCGTTCGGCCCCAATTTGGAGAAATTGCGCGCGAAACGGGTCGAGTGCCCATGTCTCGAGCGCATTTCTCCCCTGCGACGGCGTCGCTTCTCGAGCGCTCGTCCAGGCGTAGGGAAGCGACGAAGACGACGGCCGAGGAGGCCGCGACGAAGAAGAAGGACGTCCCGAGACATGAAGACCCGCCTCATCCTCGCCGGCCTGGCGCTGGCGCTCGCCACCGGCACCGCCCATGCCCAGGTCAAGATCGGCGTCGCCGGCCCGATGACCGGCGCGCTGGCCGTCTACGGCCAGCAGCTGAAGAACGGCGCCGAGATGGCGGTCGCCGATCTCACCGCCAAGGGCGGCGTGCTCGGCCAGAAGCTCGAGCTCAAGGTCGGCGACGATCAGGCCGATCCCAAGCAGGGCGTCTCGGTCGCCAACAAGATGGCCGGCGACGGCGTCAAGTTCGTCGCGGGTCACCTGAACTCGGGCGTGTCGATCGCCGCCTCCGACGTCTATGCCGAGAACGGCGTCATCCAGATCTCGCCCTCGACCACCAACCCGAGCTACACCGAGCGCAAGCTCGCCAACGTGTTCCGCACCTGCGGCCGCGACGACCAGCAGGGCAAGGTGGCGGGCGCCTATCTCGCCAAGGCCTTCGCCGGCAAGAAGGTCGCCGTGCTCGACGACAAGACCACCTACGGCAAGGGCCTCGCGGACGAGACCCGCAAGGCGCTCGAGGCGGCCGGCATGAAGCCGGTGCTGGTCGAGTCCGTCAACGGCGGCGACAAGGACTACGGCGCGCTCGTCTCCAAGATCAAGGCGGCCCAGGCCGACGTGGTCTATTTCGGCGGCACCCATGCCGACGCCGGCCTGATCATCCGCCAGATGCGCGACCAGGGCGTCAAGGCGCCGCTGATGGGCGGCGACGGCATCAACTCGGCCGAACTCGCGGCGATCGCCGGCGATGCGGGCATCGAGGGCACGCTGATGACCTTCTCGCCCGATCCGCGCAAGATCGCCGGCGCCGCCGAAGTGATCGCCCGCTTCCGCGCCAAGCAGATCGAGCCGGAATCCTTCACGCTCTACACCTACGCCGCCGTCGAGGTGTGGGCGCAGGCGGTGGAAGCCGCCAAGTCGACCGACGTCGCCAAGGTCGCCGCCGAGATCCACTCCGGCCGCACCTTCAAGACCGTCGTCGGCCCGCTCTCCTACGACGCCAAGGGCGACATCACCACGCCGGCCTATGTCGTCTACCAGTGGAAGAAGAACGCCGACGGCAAGATCGACTACGCCGAGGTGCAGTGAGGCCGACCGGCGCGCCGCTCTCCGCGGTGCGCCGACGTCTCTCCGCCGGGCCGCCCGGACCGGCCGCATGACCGACACGACGAGGGCGGGGAGCGCGCAGGCGTTTCCCGTCCTCGTCGTTCTTGCTCTTGCACATTATTCGCAATAAAGTCGGAGCAAGATCGGCGCGTCGCCATCGGGCGCTTCGCGCGGGAGGGATGTCATGTCCATGGAATCACGGATCGAGAACGCGCCCTGGACGGCCTCGCTCGGGGCGCACGTGCGGCGCAACCCGGGGACGGCGGCGGGCCTCGGTCTGGCGCTGGCGGCGGTGCTGGTGCTGCTCGGGGCGAGCCTGCGCGATCTTCTGGCGGGCGAGGCCTCGGACGGGCTGAAGCTCGGCATCGTCGGCGGCTTCGCCGGTTTCGCGGCGACGGCACTCGGCGCCCTGCCGGCGCTGATGCTGCGCGAGATGCCGCAGAAGCTCTCCGACGTGCTGCTCGGCGGCGCGGCCGGGATGATGCTGGCGGCGTCCGCCTTCTCGCTGATCATTCCCGGCCTCGAGGCCGGCACCACGTTCTCCGGCTCGAAGTCGATCGCGGCGCTGATCGTCGTCGCCGGCATGGGGCTCGGCGTGCTGCTGATGCTCGGCCTCGACGCCTTCACCCCGCACGAGCACGAGACCGTCGGCCCCTGCGGGCCGGGCGCCGAGCGTTTCGGCCGGGTCTGGCTCTTCGTCTTCGCCATCGCGCTCCACAATCTGCCGGAAGGCATGGCGATCGGCGTCGGCTTCTCCCATGCCGACATGGCGGTCGGCCTGCCGCTGACCACCGCGATCGCGCTGCAGGACATGCCGGAGGGCCTCGCCGTCGCCCTGGCGATGCGCGGCGCCGGCTTCTCGGCCGGGCGCTCGGTCGTCATGGCGGTCCTGACCGGTCTGCTCGAGCCGATCGGCGCGGTGCTCGGCGTCGGCCTGACCGGCGGGCTGGAGATCGCCTATCCGATCGGCCTCGGCCTCGCCGCCGGCGCCATGCTCTTCGTCGTCTCGCACGAGGTCATTCCCGAGACCCATCGCAACGGCCACCAGACGCCGGCGACGGTCGGGCTGATGGCCGGCTTCGCGCTGATGATGGTGCTCGACACCACCCTCGGCTGATCCAACTCACGACCCGAGGCGATGCATCGCCCCGGCCGCCCAACCAGGAGACAGTTCATGTCCGGCATTCCGCAGATCAACATCGGCATCGACGAGGCCACCCGCAAGACGATCGCCGACGGCCTGTCGTCGCTCCTCGCCGACAGCTACACGCTCTATCTGATGACGCACAATTTCCATTGGAACGTGAAGGGGCCGATGTTCAACACGCTGCACGTCATGTTCATGCAGCAGTACACCGAACAGTGGACCGCCCTCGATGCCATCGCCGAACGCATCCGTTCGCTCGGCTTCCCGGCGCCCGGCACCTACAAGGAATTCGTGGCGCGGGCCTCGATCGCCGAGGTCGAGGGCGTGCCGAAGGCGCTCGACATGGTCCGCCATCTGGTCTCCGCCCAGGAAGCGACCGCCCGCACGGCGCGGGCGCTGTTCCCGGTGGTGAACGCCGCCGACGACCAGCCGACGGCGGATCTCCTGACCCAGCGCATCGACGTCCACGAGAAGACCGCCTGGATGCTGCGTTCGCTGCTCGAGGAGTGAGACGAGACGGGAGCTCCGGCTCGCCTTTCGCCGCACGGCTTCACGAACTCCGGCTGGACCGGACGCGGCCTTCCCCCTCCCCTCAGGGGAGGGGTAGGGGGTGGGGTGATCGGGCCTGCGCGGTCGAACGGGAGACGCGGCGACGTTCGCCGGTAGAAGCCGCCTTCTGTGGCGCCGAACCGCCGAACCCCACCCGCCTCGCTGCGCTCGGCACCCTCCCCTGATGGGAGGGTCAGCGGCGGCGATGCCGTGCGCGATGCTTCGAGACGGGCGCCCGTGGCGCCCTCCTCGGCATGAGGCGTCTGTCTTTGCCGGGAAATCCTTCGGAGCCTCATCCTGAGGAGCGCCGCAGGCGCGTCTCGAAGGATCGCGCACGGACGTCGATCCTAGCCTCGGCGGAGTTCCGCAGAGATCCCTCGAGGGGAGGATGAAGGCGCGGCGGGCTCCCCGTCGCGCCGTCGTCGTTTCAGCCGAGAATACCCGGCAGATCGAGCCCCTTCTGGCGCGCCCAGTCGCGGGCGATGTCGTAGCCGGCGTCGGCATGGCGCATGACGCCGGTCGCCGGGTCGTTCCACAGCACGCGACCGAGACGGGCGGCCGCCGCCTCGCTGCCGTCGGCGACGATGACCATGCCGGCGTGCTGGGAGAAGCCCATGCCGACGCCGCCGCCGTGATGCAGCGACACCCAGGTCGCGCCCGAGGCGCAGTTGAGCAGCGCGTTCAGGAGCGGCCAGTCGGAGACGGCGTCGGAACCGTCCATCATGGCCTCGGTCTCGCGGTTGGGCGAGGCGACGGAGCCGCTGTCGAGGTGATCGCGGCCGATGACGATCGGCGCCTTCAGCTCGCCCTTCGCCACCATCTCGTTGAAGGCGAGGCCGAGGCGATGGCGATCGCCGAGGCCGACCCAGCAGATCCGCGCCGGCAGACCCTGGAAGCGGATGCGTTCGGCCGCCATGTCGAGCCAGTTGTGGAGATGGGCGTCGTCGGGGATCAGCTCCTTCACCTTGGCGTCGGTCTTGGCGATGTCCTCCGGGTCGCCGGAGAGCGCCGCCCAACGGAAGGGACCGATGCCGCGGCAGAACAGCGGGCGGATGTAGGCCGGGACGAAGCCCGGGAAGGCGAAGGCGTCCCCGACGCCCTCCTCCAGCGCCATCTGGCGGATGTTGTTGCCGTAGTCGGTGACCGGCACGCCGTCGCGCCACCAGCCGAGCATCGCCTCGACATGGGTCGCCATCGAGGCGCGGGCGGCCTTGGCGACGCCCTTCGGGTCGCTCGCCCGGCGGCTCTCCCACTCCTCCAGCGTCCAGCTGGCCGGCAGATAGCCGTTGACCGGGTCATGGGCCGAGGTCTGGTCGGTGACGAGGTCGGGGCGGATGCCGCGGCGGCGCATCTCGGGCAGGATCTCGGCACAGTTGCCGAGGAGGCCGACCGAGATCGGCCGACCGTCGAGGCGGGCGCGCTCGATCATCGCCATCGCCTCGTCGAGCGTGTCGGCGCGGGCGTCGAGATAGCCGGTGCGCAGGCGGAAATCGATGCTCGACGGCCGGCATTCGACGGCGAGGCAGGAGGCGCCGGCCATGGTGGCGGCGAGCGGCTGGGCGCCGCCCATGCCGCCGAGGCCGCCGGTCAGGATCCAGCGCCCCTGCCACGAGCCGCCGTGATGGCGGCGTGCGGCTTCCGCGAAGGTCTCGTAGGTGCCCTGAACGATGCCCTGGCTGCCGATGTAGATCCACGAGCCGGCCGTCATCTGGCCGTACATCATCAGACCCTTGCGATCGAGCTCGTCGAAATGCTCCCAGGTCGCCCAACGCGGCACCAGATTGGAGTTGGCGATGAGGACGCGCGGCGCGTCGGCATGGGTGCGGAAGACGCCGACCGGCTTGCCCGACTGCACCACCAGCGTCTGATCGTCCTCCAACCGACGCAGCGTCTCGACGATGCGATCGAAGCTCTCCCAGTCGCGCGCCGCCCGGCCTATGCCGCCGTAGACGACGAGATCGGACGGCCGCTCGGCGACCTCAGGATCGAGATTGTTCATCAGCATCCTGAGGGCGGCCTCGGTCTGCCAGCTCCTGGCGGACTTCTCGGCCCCGCGCGGGGCACGGACGACGCGAGCATTGTCGATGCGGGTCATGGGGGCGTTTCCTCGGTGACTTGTCGTGAAGTGTGTCGGGTACGGAGACGTCCAGCCCCCCTCCCTGGCCCTCCCCCTCGAGGGGGGAGGGAAGAATCGTGGCGCTCGCCGAAATCCCGACCGCGCGCCGACGGTCCGGAAGCGCTGGAGATGGAACAGCGGCCTTACGGCTAGCGTCCCCTCCCCCCTTGAGGGGGAGGGACAGGGAGGGGNNTTCGCCGAGAGCCCCTCTCTCACCCCCGCGCGAAGGCGAGCGCCGCCACGAGCACGCTGCGCAGGGTGTCGGCGACGGGTTCCGCCCAGCTCTCGTCGAAGGACGGCGGCCAGTTGGTCGGATCGATCGCCACCGGCTCGCGCAGGTATCCCCGCATCGCCAGTTCCATCTGGATCGCATGGACGCCCGTCTCGGGTCGGCCGCGGCTGCGGGTGATCCAGCCGCCGCGGAACCGACCGTCGACGACATGGCCGAGGTTGCTCGCCGCGCAAGGTGCGGCGACCGCCGCGGTCAGCGCCGGATCGCAGGCCGCTCCGCCGTTGGTGCCGATGTTGAACTGCGGCAGACGGCCGTCGAAGAGGCGCGGGATCGTCGAGCGGATCGAGTGGCAGTCGTAGAGGACGACGCGCGGATGGAGCGCGCGGAGCCGGGCGATCTCGCCGTCGAGGGCGGCGTGCCACGGGTCGAACCAGCGGGCACGACGCTCGTCGATCTCGGCGGCGGCGGGCTCGGCGCCGGGGGAATAGAGCGGCTCGCCGTCGAAGGTATCGGTCGGGCAGAGGCCGGTCGTCGTCTGGCCCGGATAGAGCGAGACGCCGGAGGGATCGCGGTTGAGGTCGATCACCGAGCGCGACACGGTCGTGCCGATCAGCGTGGCGCCGAGGGATCGGGCGAAGGCATAGAGCCGATCGACGTGCCAATCGGCATCGCGGCGGGCGCGCCAGGGCGAGACGAAGCGCTCGTCGAGCCCGGCGAGGCCGGTCCCGGCATGCGGGAAGGTCAGGATCAGCGGCGCGGTGCCGCGTTCGACGGTGACGAAGTCGGCTTCGCTCATGGCGCCACGTCCAGTTCTGGGAGATCCACGGCGGCGGCGGCGGCCTCGATCGTGCCGTCGAGGATCATCGCCATCGCCGCGGCGATGTCGGGGGCGAAGAAGCGGTCGTCGTCGAGCGCCGGCACGCGGGCGCGAACGGCGGCGCGAACGCGCTCGAGCACCGGGCTCGAGGTGAGCGGCGCGTGGAAGTCGCAGCCTTGTGCGGCGGCGAGCAGTTCGATCGCCAGCACGTTCGCTACGTTGCGCACCATGCGATGGAGCCGGTAGGCGCCGTGGGCGGCCATCGAGACGTGGTCTTCCTGATTGGCCGAGGTCGGGATCGAATCGACGCTCGCCGGATGCGCCATCTGCTTGTTCTCGGAGACCAGCGCCGCCGCCGTCACCTGCGGGATCATGAAGCCGGAGTTCAGCCCCGGCCGCGGCGTCAGGAAGGCCGGCAGGCGCGACAGCACCGGGTCGACCAGCAGCGACACGCGGCGTTCGGCGATCGAGCCGATCTCGCACAGCGCCAGCGCGACGATGTCGGCGGCGAAGGCGACCGGCTCGGCGTGGAAGTTGCCGCCCGAGATCGCCTCGGGCCGGCCGTCGGCATCGACGAAGATCAACGGATTGTCGGTGACGCCGTTCGCCTCGCGCTCCAGCGTCACGGCGACGGAACGCAGGATGTCGAGGGCGGCGCCCATCACCTGCGGCTGGCAGCGCAGGCAATAAGGGTCCTGGATGCGGTCGTCGCCGGTGCCGTGGCTGGCGCGGATGGCGGAGCCGGCCATCAGCGCGCGCAGCGTCGCCGCCGTCTCGATCTGGCCGGGGTGGCGGCGCAGGCTCTGGATGCGGGTGTCGAAGGGACCGTCGGAGCCCTTGGCGGCATCGGTGGTCAGCGCGCCCACCACCAGCGCGGCGCGCAGCACCCGCTCGGCGCCGAAGAGGGCGTGAAGGGCGTTGGCGGTCGAGAACTGGGTGCCGTTGAGGAGCGCCAGCCCCTCCTTCGGCCCGAGCACGACCGGCACGAGGCCGGCACGCGCCAGCGCGTCCGTCGCCGCCATGCGCTCGCCGCGGAAGAAGGCCTCGCCGACGCCGATCATCGCCGCCGTCATGTGGGAGAGCGGCGCGAGATCGCCCGAGGCGCCGACCGAGCCTTGCGCCGGGACGAGCGGCAGCACGTCGCGCGCCAGCATCGCCTCGAGCAGGCGGGCCGTCTCGAGCCGGACACCCGAGGCGCCCTGGCCGAGATTGGCGAGTTTCAGCGCCATCATCAGCCGAACGATCGCCGGATCGAGCGGTTCGCCGACGCCGGAGGCGTGGCTGATCACCAGATTGCGCTGCAACTGTTCGAGATCGGCGTCGTCGATCCGGACCGAGGCGAGTTTACCGAAGCCGGTGTTGATGCCGTAGACCGGCGCGCCGGCGGCGACGATCGCAGCGACCGCCTGCGCCCCCGCCTCGATCGCCGGAACGGCGGAGGCATCGAGCGAGACCGCGGCGCCGGCCGAGACGGCGCGCCATTCGGCGAGCGTCACGTTACCGGGTACGAGGGTCACGGGGTTGGTCGTCATGGGTCACCGTCCGTTGCGGATGCGTGCGTGAAGGGGAAGGGCGCCGAGCGCCTCGACGAGGGCGGCGAGGCTCTCGACCGACCAGATCGCCAGATCGCAGGCCTTGCCGGCCTCCAACGTGCCGATCGCGTCCGCCCGCCCGAGCGCGCGGGCGGCGTGGCGGGTGACGCCGAGGAGGCATTCCTCGACCGTCAGGCCGAAGCGCACCGCGGCGAAGTTCATCGCGAGCAAAAGCGACGTCATCGGCGAGGTGCCGGGGTTGCAGTCGGTCGAAACCGCCATCGCCACGCCGTGGCGGCGGAAGGCGTCGACCGGCGGCAGGCGCGTCTCGCGCAGCATGTGGAAGGCGCCCGGCAGCA
>DBMN01000108.1:9642-11649 GCA_002298965.1 Rhizobiales bacterium UBA697
TCGGCCGAGAGCGCCGCAAACCGCGCCGCGAGCCCGGCGCCGCCGAGGTTCGACAGCTGATCGGCATGGAGCTTCACCGGCACGCCGACGCGCGTCGCCGCTTCGAAGACACGGGCGACCTCGTCGGACGAGAAGGCGATCGTCTCGCAGAAGGCATCGACCGCATCGATCAACCCTTCGCCGGCGAAGGCCTCGATCATCGCGACGACGGTGCCGAGATAGGCGGCCTTGTCGCCCTTCGCCTCCGGCGGCAGGGCATGGGCGCCGAGGAAGGTGGTGGCGACGCCGACGTCGCGGATCGCGCCGAGCCGGCGGGCGGCCTCGAGCATGCGGCGCTCGGCGGTGGGCTCCAGGCCGTAACCGGACTTGATCTCGACCGTGGTGACGCCGTCGGCGATCAGCCGATCGAGCCGCGGCAGGCTCTCGGCGACGAGGGTGTCGAGGCTCGCCGCCCGCGTCGCCCCGACCGTCGCGGCGATGCCGCCGCCGGCGGCGGCGATCTCGGCATAGGTCGTGCCCTCGAGCCGGGCCTCGAACTCGCGCGCGCGGTTGCCGGCATGGACGAGATGGGTGTGGCAGTCGATCAGGCCGGGGGTGATCCAGCGGCCGTCGCAGTCGACGGTCTTCGCCGCCGTCAGATCCGCCGGCAGATCGGCACGCTGCCCGACGAAGGCGATGCGGCTGCCCCGCGCGGCGACGGCGCCGTCGGCGATCACACCGAGGCCCGGCCGATCCGCCGCCATGGTGGCGAGGCGGGCATTGATCCAGAGCGTGTCGACGTCGAAGGCCATGGGCATGCCGCCGGTTGGAGGGCATCCGATTTCAATCGGTCAGGACCTTGCTCCGGGTCGCCGTCTCTGTCAATATGTCTAGACATAATATTCGCGAGAGGACGCCGACGATGGAGACCGCGATCTTCGAACGGGCGCTGACGCCGCAGGGCTGGCGCGACGACGTCCGCGTCTCCTGGCAGGACGGGCGCATCGTCGCGATCGCACCCGGAGCCGCGGCGGGCGAGGCGCCGCGCGTCGCCGGCGTCATGGTTCCGGGCGTCGGCAATCTCCATTCCCACGCCTTCCAGCGCGGCTTCGCCGGCCTCGCCGAGCGGCGCGGGCCGGGGGTGGAGGATCATTTCTGGACCTGGCGCGAGGCGATGTACCGCTTCGCCCACGCGATGACGCCGGAGCACCTCGCGGCGCTCGCGGCGATGGCCCAGATCGAGATGCTGGAGAGCGGTTTCACCGCCGTCGCCGAGTTCCACTATCTCCACCACGGCGCCGACGGCCGTCCCTACGACGAGCCGGCGGAAATGGCCTTCGCGGTGGCGGAGGCGGCGGTCGCGACCGGGATCGGCCTGACGCTGCTGCCGGTCTTCTATGCCCACGGCGGCTTCGACGACCGGCCGACCGGACCGGGCCAGCGGCGTTTCGCCAGCGATCTCGACCTCTTCGCCCGACTGCACGAAGGCGCCGCCCGCGCCGTGGCGCCGCTCGCCGGGGCCTGCGTCGGCATCGCGCCGCATTCGCTCAGGGCGGTGAACGGGCAGGAGCTCGCCGCACTCGTCGCGACGCATCCGGCGGGGCCGGTCCACATCCACGTCGCCGAGCAGGTGGGCGAGGTCGAGGACTGCCTCGCCGCGACGGGGCGGCGGCCGGTCGAGCGCCTGTTCGATCTGGCCGACGTCGACGCGCGCTGGTGCCTCGTCCATGCGACCCACGTGACGGAGGCCGAGATCGGCCGCATCGCCGCCTCGGGCGCGGTCGCGGGCCTCTGCCCGATCACCGAAGCCGATCTCGGCGACGGGGTCTTCCCCGCCGTCGATTTCCGCGCCCGTGGCGGTCGCTACGGGGTCGGCAGTGATTCCAACGTGCTGATCTCGTTGCCGCAGGAGCTGCGTCTGCTGGAACAGAGCCAACGCCTCGTCGATCGCGCCCGCAACCGCCTCGCCGAGCCGCCGCGTTCGACCGGGCGCTCTCTGTTCGACGCGGCGCTCGCCGGCGGCGGGCA
>DBMN01000366.1 GCA_002298965.1 Rhizobiales bacterium UBA697
GCTCGGCCTCGGCGGGGCCCTGATGCGGGTGGCGATCGAACGCGCCCGCCGCTTCGGCCACCGCGCCATCGTGCTGGTCGGCGACGCGCCCTACTATCGCCGCTTCGGCTTCCGCGCCGAGCCGACGCTCGGCCTCGACCTGCCCGGCCCGGTGGAGCGCGCCCGCTTCCTGGCGCTGGACCTCGTCGACGGCGCCCTCGACGGCGCGACCGGCATGGTCGAGGCGACCGGCGCCTTCGAGACGATCGCCCGCGCCGCCTGAGGGCGACCGGCATCGATCCTGCTTCTCCCCGAGCATCCCGCGGACGAGCCCCCTCGCCCGCGTGAGCTCTGTCACGTTTCGTCGCGAAGGAGACGCAAGCCTTGACCCTTTCGTTCGATCTCGACGACGGCGACACGCCGCCCGACCCTTTCGCGATCCTCGAAGGGGCGCGTGCCGCCCGCAGCGATCCCGAACGCTCGGAGGCGGCGGTGCTGGCTGCCCTGCAGGTCGCCCCCGACGATCGCGACGTCCGCATGGGCGCCTACAAGTTCTATTTCTATGCCCACCGCCTTTCCGAGGCCGCGCCGCATGCGCTGTGGTGCATCCGCGACGGCGCCCGCGCGCTGGATCTGCCGGAGGACTGGCGCAGCCTCGCCCCCGGCTCGGTCGACTGCACCG
This sequence comes from Rhizobiales bacterium UBA697, assembly GCA_002298965.1. GTDB lineage: Bacteria > Pseudomonadota > Alphaproteobacteria > Rhizobiales > Ancalomicrobiaceae > Pinisolibacter. Next base: position 662 of record DBMN01000366.1, read on the forward strand.
GCTTCCCGAAACCGCAGCGTTTCCTCGTGCAGTCGCTCGTCGCCTACGGTTGGTGCAACGCCCGATCGGGCAACACCGAGCTCGGTCTCGAGGCGCTCGCCAAGGCCGCCGCGATCGACCCGTCCGACGGCTTCGGCGCCGCCCGCATCGCCGATCTCGTGGCGCGCGCCGGCCGCGACGGGGACGACGACTGAGCGATGCCGGACCGGCGGCGGAAAACCGCCGCGAAAGACGCTTCGACGACGCGGATTCCCGTTGACCGGGACCGCGTTCCCTGATTTGTGATCACGATCCCCGCGCATCCGTGCGGGAGGTCCCGAAGAACTCTTCCCGGCCCCCGGCCGGACCTGCCTCGGAGTGGAAACGAATGACGAATTGGCCGATCTACGGCGAAATCACCGGCCCCATCGTGATGATCGGCTTCGGCTCGATCGGCCGCGGCACCCTTCCCCTGATCGAACGCCATTTCAAATTCGACAAGTCGCGCCTCGTGGTGATCGACCCGTCCGACGCCGACCGCAAGCTCGTCGACGAGCGCGGCTACGCCTTCGTCCATCAGGCGGTCACCCGCGAGAACTACCGCGACCTGCTGACGCCCTTCCTGAAGCGCGGCGAAGGCCAGCCCTTCATCGTCAACCTGTCGGTCGACACCGGCTCGCTCGACCTGATGAAGTTCGCCCGTGAGCTCGGCGCGCTCTACATCGACACCGTGGTCGAGCCTTGGCTCGGCTTCTACTTCGACAAGGCCGCCACCACCGCCTCGCGCTCCAACTACGCGCTGCGCGAGACCGTGCGCGCCGAGAAGGCCGCGAACCCGGGCGGCACCACCGCCGTCTCCTGCTGCGGCGCCAATCCGGGCATGGTCTCGTGGTTCGTCAAGGCGGCGCTCCTCAACCTCGCCCGCGACACCGGCGCTCCCGTCGCCAAGCCGACCACTCGCGAGGGCTGGGGCGCGCTGATGCAGTCGCTCGGCGTCAAGGGCGTCCACATCGCCGAACGCGACACCCAGCGCTCGAAGAACCCCAAGCCCGCCAACGTCTTCGTCAACACCTGGTCGGTCGAGGGCTTCGTCTCGGAAGGCCTGCAGCCGGCCGAACTCGGCTGGGGCACCGCCGAGACCTGGATGCCCGACAACGCCCGCACCCACGAGGCGGGCTGCAAGGCGGCGATCTATCTCCTCCAGCCGGGCGCCAACACCCGCGTCCGCACCTGGTGCCCGACGCCGGGCGCCCAGTACGGCTTCCTCGTCACCCACAACGAGTCGATCTCGATCGCCGACTACTACACGGTCGGCGACAAGGAGAAGCCGGCGTTCCGTCCGACCTGCCACTACGCCTACCATCCCGCCAACGACGCCGTGCTGTCGCTGCACGAGATGTTCGGCGCGGAAGGCCGCAAGCAGCCGGTGAACCACATTCTCGACGAGAACGAGATCGTCGACGGCATCGACGAACTCGGCGTGCTGCTCTACGGCCACGCCAAGAACGCCTACTGGTACGGCTCGCAGCTCTCGATCGAAGAGACCCGCGTGCTGGCGCCCTATCAGAACGCCACCGGTCTTCAGGTCTCCTCGGCCGTGCTCGCCGGCATGGTCTGGGCGCTGGAGAATCCGGAGGCCGGCATCGTCGAGGCCGACGAGATGGATCACGAGCGCTGCCTCGAGGTGCAGACCCCCTATCTCGGCCCGGTCTGCGGCTATTATTCCGACTGGACGCCGCTCGACGGCCGCCCCGGTCTGTTCCCGGAAGACATCGACACGGCGAACCCGTGGTCCTTCCGCAACATATTGGTGCGCTGATCCCTCGCATTCGAACCTAGCCCGACAGAGCCCGGAGAACCCCTCCGGGCTCTTTCAATTTGAGATGTGCGATCAACACCTTGGGGGTATATGCCCGAATACTCATAAAAACGATTTGTTTACGGCTCGTGGCGCATTCTGCGACACCCATGAAAGGATGCTTTCCATGAAGAACGCCTCGATCGCCGTCAAACTCGCCCTCCTCTTCGCAGCGACCGTGGTCGTGGCGATCGTGGTCGGCATCGTGGGTCTCATGACCCAGGCGAGCCAGCGCGCGATCGACGAGGAGATGCGCCGCGCCTATGCCGGTCAGGCCTATGTCGAGCGCATCAACGGCCTGATCTACGCCGTCGTCATGGACAGCCGCGGCGTCTACATGTCCGCCGATCCGAAGGTTCTCGCCAAGTACGCCGACGGCATGGCGAAGAACCTCGACCGCATGACGAAGGAAGTCGCCGACTGGAAGAAGGACGTCGCCCCGGCGCTGATGAGCCGCTTCCAGACGCTCGAGGCCCGCGTCGCCCAGTTCCGCGAATTCCGTCTCGAGACCGCCCGTCGCGGCCGCGAGATCGGTCACGAGGCCGCCCGCGAGCACGGCGACAACGAGGCCAACCGCTCCGTTCGCACCGCGCTCAACAAGGACCTCGAGGCGCTCGCCGACGGCCTGTCGGAACAGGCCGAGACCGCTGCCGCCGACCTCGCCCAGGTCTCCGAGCGTGCCCGTCTGGCGGTCGGCGCGCTGATCGCCTTCGCCGTCGCCGTCGGTGCCTTCGGCTTCTGGAACGTCCGCTCCCGCATCACCCGGCCGATCGACGATCTGGTCGAGACCATGTCGGCGATCTCCGCCGGCGACACCACCGTCAGCGTGCCGCACGCCTCGCGCGGCGACGAGATCGGCGCCATCTCGGCCGCCGTCTCCGAATTCCGCGAGACCGTGGCGCGCGCCCGCTCGATGCAGGCCTCGCTCTCCGACGAGGCCGGCGCCCGCGCCGAACGTCAGAACCGCATGGAGGCGACGATCGCCGGCTTCGAGGCCGAGATCCAGTCGCTGACCGCCGAACTCACCAGCGCCGCCCGCACCCTCTCCGACGCCGTCGGCGAGCAGACCGGCGCCGCCCGCGAGGCCGGCCGCCGGTAAGGAACCGGCCACTCGATCAACTCTCGAGCAACGAAAAGCCGAA
>DBMN01000201.1 GCA_002298965.1 Rhizobiales bacterium UBA697
CGAATAGGACGAGGACGACGACGAGCCGCCGCCGAACAGCGCGGCGAGGAGGCCGCCGCCGGAGCTCGAGCTCTCGACCGGTCCGCCGCCGCTCTCCTTGCGCGACTGGGCCTCGGCGAGCGCCTGCTCGTAGCCGGGCAGCGGCGCGCCGTCGGAGGGCAGATGCGCGGTGCGGCCGTCGGGGAAGAGGCGGACGAGCTGCTCGCGGGTCATGCGCGGCCAGGCGCGCACCGAGCCGGTGTCCATGTGGACGAAGGGCGAGCCGGAGGTCGGGTAGAAGCCGACGCCGCCCATCTGCAGCTTCATGCCGGTCTCGCGCAGCGTCGAGAGCGGGACGTCGGGCAGGTAGAAGTCCATCGCCTTGCCCAGCATGTGCTGGGAGAAGCGGGCGACGCCGCGGGACCGGTTGCGCAGGGCGGAATTGGTGGCCGGCGAGCGATAGCCCGAGACGATGTGGATCGGCTCGTGCGAGCCGACGCGGCGATAGACGTCCCACACGAGGTCGAACAGCATGGGATCCATGCGGGTGACTTCGTTGCGGCGCCAGTCGCGCAGCATGTGATTGAGCTCGGTCAGGCCGCGCTGGTCGTAGGAACCGTCGCGCTTGAAGACGATCGTCGCGCGTTCCTGCGTGTGCGTGTTGATGAGGCTCAGGGCGCGCGTCTCGGCCTCGGCGGCGGAGGTCGCCGCGGCCAGGAGAAACGTACCCGCGAGAAGCCTCGCAACGTCACGGCGTCTTTTCATCAATACGCGCCTCGACCGACCCGAAAGGTTCATTCCACGGAACGCACGACGATGAAACCGAACATCGTGTCCACATCGGGACATTCCGCCTCAAGGCCTCAGTTTCGGCCGACAACGGTTAATGAAGCTTTTACCTTAGGACGCCGTCGTAAGGAATGCGTTCACCCTCCGCAGGATGCCGAGGTGTGCGAATTTGTCGCATATCGCCCGGCGATGTGGCGGAAATCCGAGGTGGCGTGTGCCTTTCGCGCCACGGCGCTCCACGCGGGGCCCGCCGAAAGGGCCGATTCGTCGCGTCGGATGCGGCGCGAAAAAAAAGCCCGCGCACCGGGTTCGACCGACACGCGGGCTCTCGAACGGGTCGCGCGGCGCCTCAGAGGCCGAGGATGCGGCGCATCTTGCCGTCGTGGCCGTAGACGTCGCGGCGGGTCTGCACCTGGCCGGCGTCGTCGACGAAGACGGTGAAGTAGGTGATGTGGACCGGCACCTGGCGCTTCAGATTGATCTGCTGCTCGCCGCGGCCGATCATCTTCTTCAGCTGCGCGCCGCCGAGCCCGCTCGGCTCCTCGCCGAGCACCGCGTCGGCGAAGGCGAAGGGTTCGTGGACGCGGACGCAGCCGTGCGACAGGGCGCGATAGGTCTGGGCGAACAGGCCGCGCGACGAGGTGTCGTGGATGTAGACCGAGTGCTTGTTCGGGAACAGGAACTTGATGTTGCCGAGCGCGTTGCCGTCGCCGGGGCGCTGGCGGATGGCGACGCGGCTCGGATCGACGGTCGCCCAGTCGACGGAGGCCGGATCGACGGTCTGGTTGCCGACCTCGACCTCGAAGGAACCGCCGAGGCGGCTGCCCGACTGCAGCTTGCCCATCATCTCCTTGCGGATGATCGACTGCGGCACGTGCCAATAGGGGTTCACCACGACGAGCTTCATCGTCTCCGAGAAGATCGGCGTCTGGTTCTCCGGCCGGCCGGTGATGACGCGGGCGTGGTGGATCGACTTGCCGGCCTTCATCACGTCGAGGTGGAAGTCGGGCACGTTGACGAAGACGTGGAGCTCGCCGAGGTCGCGCGGCAGCCAGCGCCAGCGCTCCATGTTGACGACCACCTCGGCGATCTTGCCGCCGTTGCCCTGGGCCTCGTCGTTGAGGGCGGCGACCGTCGATTTGCCGACCTTGCCGTTGGCGACGAGGCCGCGCTCGCGCTGGAAGGCCTTCACGGCGTCGGCCAGCACGGTGTCGTAGGTCTGGGGATCGGCATCGGTGGCGGTCGCGGTGACGCCGAGGCGTTCACGCAGCAGCGCCACGCGCTGGTCCTTCTGGCCGGGGTTGATCAGCGGCCCGTCGGGCAGGCGCACCACCGGCGTCTCGACCTCACCGCGCAGGCGGGCGAGTTCGGTCCTGAGGCGGCGATAGCCTTCCTGCGGCGGCGCGTAGTCGGCGATCTTGGCGGCGACGTCGCCGCCGGAGCCGAGGGCGCGCAGCACCGCGGCCGGGTCGGGGCGGGGCAGCGTCGGCGTCACGAGGTCGGACAGACGACCGGGATCGAAGCGGCCGGAGGCGAGATGGCGGACGTAGCGCAGCGCGGTCTCGGCGGTCGCCCATTCGGCGGCGGCGCGGGCCTCGGGCGTCGTCGCCTGGAGCTTCGGCACGACGTAGTCGCGCGGCTCGAGACCGTCGCGGTCGGCGACGGCGATGGCGGCGACGAGGGCGCGGCCCTCCTCGGTCAGGTCGGTGCGGCCGACGAAGAGCGGACGCCACTGGCGTTCGCGATAGAAGGCGAGGGCGGCGGCGCGCTCGGCGCGCTCGTCGGCGGT
>DBMN01000082.1:0-14677 GCA_002298965.1 Rhizobiales bacterium UBA697
CTGGTTGGCGCCCTTGCCGCCGGAGAAGAGCTGATGGTCGCCGCCCTTCGCCCCCTCGCCGGGGGCGGGCAGGCGGGCGACCGCCACCACGAGATCGACGTTGAGCGTGCCGAAGACGACGATCAAGCCCGACGCCTCCCCGGTTCGCCCATCCGCCCTCGCGGGCTCACTTGGTGCCGTAGATCCGGTCGCCGGCGTCGCCGAGGCCGGGGACGATGTAGCCGTGGTCGTTCAGCCGCTCGTCGATCGCCGCCGTGGTGATCGGCACGTCCGGATGTTCGCCGCGCAGCTTGGCGATGCCCTCGGGGGCGGCGAGCAGGCAGACGAAGCGCAGGTTCTTGGCGCCCGCCTCCTTCAGCCGCTCGATCGCGGCGGAGGCGGAGTTGGCGGTCGCCAGCATCGGGTCGAGCACGATGACCAGACGGTCGGCGAGGTCTTCCGGCGCCTTGAAGTAATATTCGACCGCCGTCAGCGTCTTGGGATCGCGGTAGAGACCGACGTGGGCGACGCGGGCGGAGGGCACGAGCTCAAGCATGCCTTCGAGGAGCCCCATGCCGGCGCGCAGGATCGGCGCGAAGACCAGCTTCTTGCCGGCGAGCGTCGGGGCGTGCATCGGCTGCAGCGGCGTCTCGATCTCGACCGTGGTCAGCTCGAGATCGCGCGTCGCCTCGTAGGCGAGGAGCAGCGAAATTTCCTTCAGCAGCGTCCGGAAGCCCTTCGTCGAGGTCTCCTTCTTGCGCATGATCGTCAGCTTGTGCGCGACCAGCGGATGGTCGACCACCGTCACTCCTTCGAACGCCATAACCGTACTCCTTCGCGGATCTCGTCTCTTTCCCGCACCTTAGCCCGGTCCGCGCCGCCCGCAAGGCCCCGGGAACCGCCCTCCACCGCCGATCGGCGCTCGAGCCCCGCGATGACCGCGAGACCGGTTTGCACCGCCGGAATTATCTGACAGTCTGGTCCTTTCCGGCGATGCCCGCGTCGACCTCGGAGGCCTGCCCGTGACGACACCCGAAAAGCCCGGCCACATCCGTCTGACCTCCCACCCCGGCGCCTCGCGGCCCCAGCGTTTTCCGCTGAACTGGGGCGCCGCCGACCCGCGCGAACGCGGCCCCGTGGTGGCGACGGTGACGCGGACCTCGCATCGCAACGCCATCGGCACCCACGGCGGCTCCTACGCGGTCTATCGCGCGCTGGCGGTGGCCTCCGGCGCGCTCGATCCGTTGCAGCGTCCGGACCTCACCAACACCACGCCGCCGATCGACATCGGGCCGCATCCCTCGTGGTCGCGACCGGGCGAGATCGTCTCGCTCGACCCGTTCGGCCACGAGGTGCAGAGGATCTTCGCCGCGGAGATCGCCGACGGTGTCGACATCCGCCCGACCATCGCCGTCACCAAGGCGCGGCTGACGCTGCCGGAACTGGTGCCGGAGTTCGAGAAGGGCCGCATCCGCATCGACGGCGACATCGTCCGGCCGCAGGGCGACATCGCCGTCACCAAGATCGCCATCGATCCGGTGTGGTGGCTGCCCGGCATCGCCGAGCGTTTCGGCGTCAAGGAGGACATCCTGCGCCGGGTGCTCTTCGAACAGACCGGCGGCATCTACCCCGAACTCGTCACCCGCTCCGATCTCGAGGTCTTCCTGCCGCCGATCGGCGGTCAGACGGTCTATGTCTTCGGCGATCCGGCGGGGCTGTCGGATCGGTCGAAGCGGCTCACCTGCCGCGTCCACGACGAGTGCAACGGTTCCGACGTCTTCGGCTCCGACATCTGCACCTGCCGGCCCTATCTGGTGCACGGCATCGAGGAATGCGTGAAGGAGGCCCAGGCCGGCGGTGTCGGACTGATCGTCTACAATCGCAAGGAAGGCCGCGCGCTCGGCGAGGTGACGAAGTTCCTCGTCTACAACGCCCGCAAGCGCCAGGAGGGCGGCGACCGCGCCGCGACCTATTTCGAGCGCACCGAATGCGTCGCCGGCGTGCAGGACGCCCGTTTCCAGCAGTTGATGCCCGACGTGCTGCACTGGCTCGGCATCACCCGCATCGACCGCTTCGTCTCCATGTCCGACATGAAGTACGACGCCGTCACCGGTTCGGGCATCGAGATCGGCGAACGGGTGGCGATCCCCGACGATCTGATCCCGGCGGACGCCCGCGTCGAGATGGAAGCGAAGAAGGCCGCCGGCTATTACGCCCCGGAAGGTGCACCCAGCGGTGAAGATCTCGACAAGACGGTGGGGCGAGGGCTCGACCATTACTGAAAATCGGGCCACGCTCGTTGCGAATCGGTCGTCCGACCGGTTCGCCCCCCAGACGGAGACGCTGCCCGCATGACGACCGATGCCGCTGCGCCCCCGCCCTCGCCGGAAGACGTCGCCGCGGCGCGTCGTCTGCTCTCCGCCGACGCGGTGCGCGAGCGCGCCAATCACCTGTTCGATCTGGCGCTGATGGAGCGGCTCGACCATTTCCGCGTCGACCTCGCCCGCCTCGATCCGGTCGCCGAGTGGGTGACGCGGCTGATCCGCTCCGAACATCCGACCCTCGAGGTGCCGCCGCATTCGCGCTGGCGCAACTTCGAGGTCGGCGGCATCGACCGCTGGGGCTCGCTCGCCGCCGGCCGCGAATGGATGGACGCGCGCGAGTTCGCCCGCGCCTCGGTCGACCTCGCCGTCGTCTCGGTGCTGCTCGACGCCGGCGCCGGGCCGCGCTGGTCCTATGCCGAGGCGGTGACCGGCGAGACCTTCGCCCGCACGGAAGGCTTGGCGGTCGCCTCGCTGGCGATGTTCGCCTCCGGCATCTTCTCGACCGAGCCCTTCGACCCGCTGCGCGCCGACGCCCGTGCGCTCGCCGGCCTGACGCTCGAGGAACTGGCCGACGGGCTGCAGGTGTCGCATTCGAACCCGCTGGTCGGGCTCGAGGGGCGGCTCGGCCTGATCAACCGGCTCGGCCAGCAGATCGCCCATCGCGCCGACGTCTTCGGCACGCCCGACGGCGCGCGGCCGGGCGGTCTCGTCGACCATCTCGCCCAGCGCTTCCCCGACGGCCGGGTGCCGGCGCCGGCGGTGCTCGAGACCCTGCTCGACGCGCTCGGTCCGATCTGGCCGGGGCGTTGGTCGCTCGCCGGGGTGCCGCTCGGCGACACCTGGATGCACCACAAGCTCGAGACCTCGGACGCCACGCGCCACCTGATGCCGATCCACAAGCTGTCGCAGTGGCTGACCTACTCGCTGATCGAGCCGCTGTCCTGGGCGGGGTTCGAGGTGACGCGGCTCGACGGCCTGACCGGGCTCGCGGAATACCGCAACGGCGGTCTGCTGATCGACGGCGGCATCCTGGTGCTGCGCGATCCGGCGGCGGCCAAGCGCTCGCATTCGGTCGAGGACGAGCTGGTGGTGGAATGGCGGGCGCTGACCATCGCCGTCGTCGACCGGCTGGCGGCGATCATCCGCCAGAACCTCGGTCGCAACGCGCTGAACTTCCCGCTCGCCTGCGTGCTGGAAGGCGGTACCTGGCTCGCCGGCCGCAGGCTCGCCCGCGACCGTCGCCCCGACGGCTCGCCGCCGCTGACCATCGTCTCCGACGGTACGGTGTTCTGAGGAAGCGAGGAGTGCGCGGGGTGCCCCCCGCGCGCCTCAACCCTCGCCGCGCATCGCGTGGACCGCCGCCGGATCGAAGTGATACTTCGTCGAGCAGAAGTCGCAGGTGACCTCGATGGCGCCGTCGACCGTCATGTCGTCGACCTGTTCGGCCGAGAACTGCGCCAGCATGCCCTCGACCCGCTCGCGCGAGCAGCGGCAGCGCTCGACCATCGCCAGCGGCTCGAAGACGCGCACGCCACGCTCGTGGAAGAGGCGATAGAGCAGCCGCTCCGACGACACGTCGGTGTCGGTCAGCTCGACGTCCTCGACGGTGCCGACCAGCGCCTCGGCCTCGGCCCAGGCGTCGTCGATCTCGACCTCGTGGGCCTCGGTGCCCTCCGGCGCGTCGCCGGGATGGAGGTCGCGGGCCTTCACCCGGTCCTCGCTCTCGGGCAGGAACTGCACCATGACGCCGCCGGCGCGCCAGGCGTGGCGCGGGCCGGCATCCGAACGGGTCAGCTCCTCGGCGACGGCGAGGCGGACCTTGGTCGGGATCTGCTCCGACTGCTGGAACCAGACGTGCGCCACCTCCTCGAGGCTCTCGCCCTCGAGCGCGACGACGCCCTGGTAGCGCTGCATGTCGGCGCCCTGATCGACGGTCATGGCGAGATGGCCGCGGCCGAGGAGTTCCGGCGGCGAGACGCGGCCCTCGGCGATGGCGCGGGCGACGCCGTCCTTGTCGAAGCTCGCATAGGCGCGGATGCCGTCCGGCGTCTGGAAGTCGACGACCAGCATCGACACCGGCCCGTCGGTGCGGGTCTGGAGGATGAAGCGGCCCTCGAACTTGAGAGACGAGCCGAGCAGCGTCGTCAGCGCGATCGCTTCCGCCAGCAGGCGGGCGACCGGCACCGGATAGGCGTGACGGGCGAGGATCGCGTCGAGGCTCGGGCCGAGCCGCACGGCACGGCCGCGCAGGTCGAGCGCGGGCACGGTGAAGGGCAGGACCACGTCCTGGGTGGCGGTGGCCGGGATGGTGTCGGCTTCGGTCATGGCGGGCTCGTCTTCGAAAGCGGCGAGCCGACGGCGCGGGGTGCGGCCGTCGGCTCCAATTCGTCATCTATCTGGTGCGCCGAGGCGCGTTTCGCCAGTGGCACCCCGAAAGAGCGTCTCGCGATCAGGCGCCGACGCGACCGAGGCACCACGCCAGCACGCCCTTCTGGGCGTGGAGACGGTTCTCGGCCTCGTCGAAGACCACCGAACGCGGACCGTCGATGACCTCCGCGGTCACCTCTTCGTCGCGGTGGGCCGGCAGGCAGTGCATGAAGATCGCGTCGGGGTTGGCCGCCGACATGAGCTTCTCGGTCACCTGATAGGGCTTCAGCAGATTGTGTCGGCGCTCGCTCTCGTCGTCGCCCATCGACACCCAGGTGTCGGTGATGACGCAGTCGGCGCCGGCGACCGCCTCGTAGGGGTCCTCGGTCCACACCACCGAGGCGCCGGCCTTGCGGGCCCAGGCCATGATGTCGGTCTTGGGCGCGAGTTCCGGCGGCGTGGCGATACGCAGCTTGCAGTCGAAGCGCTCGGCGGCGTGGATCCACGAGGCGAGCACGTTGTTGTCGTCGCCGACCCAGGCGATCGTGCGGCCTGCGATCGTGCCGCGATGTTCCTCGAAGGTCATCACGTCGGCCATGATCTGGCAGGGATGCGACAGCTTGGTCAGGCCGTTGATCACCGGAACGGTGGCGTTCTCAGCCAGTTCCTTCAGCGCGCCGTGATCGAGGATGCGGATCATGATCGCGTCGACGAAGCGGGAGAGCACGCGCGCGGTGTCGGCGATGGTCTCGCCGCGACCGAGCTGCATCTCGTCGCCGGTCAGCATCAGGGTCTGGCCGCCGAGCTCGCGCATGCCGACGTCGAAGGAGACGCGGGTGCGGGTCGAGGGACGCTCGAAGATCATCGCCAGCACCTTGCCGGCGAGCGGACCTTCGCCCTCGAAGGCGCCGCGGCGGGCGCGCTTCAGGCGGGAGGCCTCGTCGAGGATGGCACGGAGCTCGGCCTTGGAGACGTCGGGTAGATCGAGAAAATGGCGCTTGCCGGAAGTAAGTGTCACGCAGCGGCCCCCTTTTCGGCCTCGAGAAGCGCATGGGCGGCGGCTTCGACACGCGCCACGGCTTCGTCGATCTCTTCGTCGCTCACCACCAGAGCCGGCAGGAAGCGGACGACGTCGTCACCGGCGGCGACCGCCAGCAGTTTCTGGTCCCGCATCGCGGCGATCACGCCGGCGGGCGGGCGGCGGCACTTGAGGCCGAGGATCAGGCCCTCGCCGCGCACCTCCTGGAAGATCTCGGGATGGAGATCGACCACGGCGGCGAGCTTCTGCTTGAGGCGCAGACCCTTCTGCGCGACCGCGTCGAGGAAGCCCTCCTCGAGCACCACGTCGAGCACCGCGTTGCCGGCGGCCATGGCGAGCAGATTGCCGCCGTAGGTCGTGCCGTGGGTGCCCGCCGTCATGCCGGCGGCCGCGGCTTCCGTCGCCAGACACGCGCCGAGCGGGAAGCCGCCGCCGATGCCCTTGGCCGAGGCCAGGATGTCGGGGGCGACGCCGGCCACCTCGTAGGCCCAGAGCTTGCCGGTGCGACCCATGCCGCACTGGACCTCGTCGAAGATCAGCGACAGGCCGTGCTCGTCGCAGACGCGGCGCAGGAAGGCGAGGAAGGACGGCGGCACCGGGCGGATGCCGCCCTCGCCCTGGATCGGCTCGATCAGGATGCCGGCGGTCTCCGGGCCGATGGCGGCGAGCACCTTGGCCTCGTCGAAACCCTCGACCTTGTCGAAGCCGTCGACCTTCGGGCCGAAGCCCTCGATGTACTTCTCCTGGCCGCCGGCGGCGATGGTCGCCAGCGTGCGGCCGTGGAAGGCGCCTTCGAAGGTGATCAGGCGATAGCGCTCCGGCCGACCCTCGTGGAACTGGCGGCGACGCGCCGTCTTGATCGCACATTCCAGCGCCTCGGCGCCGGAATTGGTGAAGAAGACGCGGTCGGCGAAGGAGGTCTCGACCAGACGGTGGGCGAGCTTCTCCTGATGCGGCGCGGCGAAGACGTTCGACACGTGCCACAGCTTCTCGGCCTGTTCGGTCAGCGCCGCGACGAGATGGGGATGGCAATGGCCGAGCGCGTTGACGGCGATGCCGCCCATCATGTCGAGCCATCGTTCGCCCGAAGCCGTCTCGAGCCAGACCCCACGGCCGCGGACGAACTCGAGGTCGACGCGGGCGAAAGTCGAATAGAGCGCGGTTTCGGTCATTCTCTCGTCTCCGGACGCCGCCGGCCGCGTTTCGAGCGCGGAGAAGGCGGACGCCCCCGGGTTCCTGCAGGCAGGGGCGGACGTTCGCGACGGGCCCCCAAAACGAACGATGCCGCCCTCCGGGCGGCACCCGCGACGACGATCGAAGTGCCTCTGAGGCACCTTTCGTCGAGCGCGCGGATAATGGGGGTGGATGGGTCGAATTGTCAACGTCGCCGGCCGAAAACCGCGGTCGCGGCAGACCCTCGGTAGCGACATACGCAAGTCCACGGATCGCAACCGTCGCGCGAAGCGCGCGATCTCGGCTGTACGCATCAACCCCTGTTGCAGATCGGACTCAACGCTGGGGAAAAGACATCGTTCATCCACCGAAACGATTCCCGTCCGCCTTGCTCGCGAGTCTACGGCTAGTGTAGTTTACGACTTGTTAAACACGACATCTCGTGCGGCGGATCGTCCGGTCCCATACTTCTCGTCTTGCGTCGACGCCCCGGAAACGAGGCGGCCCCGGAGGGATTCCTCCGGACGAGAAGGGATTCGGAAGGTTCGATCGCCGGCCACGACTGCGAGGGTAGCGATGATCTCCTGGACCGACGAGCGGGTCGAGCTTCTCAAGAAGCTCTGGGGCGACGGACTGAGCGCCAGCCAGATTGCCGGCGAACTCGGCGGCGTCACCCGCAACGCGGTGATCGGCAAGGTCCATCGGCTCGGCCTGTCGGGCCGCGCCAAGGCGCCGCAGCCCTCCGCCAGCCGCCCGAAGAAGCCGGTCGCCCGTCCCGCGACCTCGACCGGTCGCTCGGAAGGTGGTCCGGTCAGCGTCGGCGCCACCGCGCTCAAGGCCGAGACCCGGCCGGAGGAACGCCGCCACGCCGCGCCCGCGCCGCAGCTGGTATCGCTCTCCGACGAGCCGCTGATCCCCAACGCGTCGGTGCTGCAGATCAACGAGCAGACCTGCAAGTGGCCGATGGGCGATCCGTCGACCGCCGACTTCCACTTCTGCGCCCGTCGCTCCGACGTCGGCATCCCCTACTGCGCCTATCACGCGCGGCTGGCCTATCAGCCGGTCGCCGACCGCCGCCGCGACCGCCGTCGCGCCTGAGGCGAGCGGCTTCGAGAAAAGCAGAGAGCCCGGCGAGCGATCGCCGGGCTCTCTTCGTTTCGGGATGTCGATCGAACAGCGCGCCGAACGGCGGATCTCCTAATGCCGGGCCAGTGAAGCATCGAGTCCTCGTCTCCGTTCGGCTTCACCCTGAGGTGCCCGGCCAGCGGCCGGGCCTCGAAGGGCGAAGTCGTCGACGGGCCATGCCACTCGGCCCTTCGCACTTCGAGGCCCGGCTGCGCCGGGCGCCTCAGCATGAAGGGCCTCCACGACAGGCCGAAGAGTTCGAAACGTCGTGAGCCCGGCCTCAGGCCATCGCGCCGAAGCGTTCGTCGAAGGAGTAGCCGGAGCCGCGGACGGTGCGGATCGGGTCGCGTTCGCGCGGGCGGTTGACCGCCTTGCGCAGGCGGCCGACGTGGACGTCGACGGTGCGTTCGTCGACATAGACGTCCATGCCCCAGACGCCGTCGAGCAGCTGCTCGCGGGTGAAGACGCGGCCGGGCGACTGCATCAGGAACTCGAGCAGGCGGAACTCGGTCGGTCCGAGATGGATCTCGCGGCCGGCGCGGCGGCAGCGCTTGGTCTCGCGATCGAGCTCGAGGTCGCCGGAGCGCAGCAGGGTGGAGACCAACTCCGGCCGGGTCCGACGCAGCATGGCGCGGACGCGGGCCATCAGCTCGGCGGTGGAGAAGGGCTTCACCACGTAGTCGTCGGCGCCGGTGGAGAGGCCGCGGATGCGCTCGCTCTCCTCGCCGCGTGCCGTCAACATGATGATCGGCAGGCGTTCGGTCTCGGAACGGGCGCGCAGGCGGCGGCACAGTTCGATGCCGGAAAGCCCCGGCAGCATCCAGTCGAGGATGAGGAGATCGGGAACGCTCTCCCTCAGGCGGGTATCGGCCTCGTCGCCTCGGGCGACGACTTCGACGTCGTATCCCTCGCTCTCGAGATTGTAGCGCAGGAGGAGACCCAGGGCCTCCTCGTCCTCGACGATCAACACGCGGGCCATGTCGTCCCTCGTTCCTCGGGCCGGCTCAGGCGCCGGCCTCGAACTTCATCTGCTCGGCGTCGTTGCCCTTCGGGCGCTCGCCGATCACCTGCTCGCCGGTCACCAGATAGTGGACCTGTTCGGCGACGTTGGTGGCATGATCGCCGATGCGCTCGATGTTCTTGGCACAGAACAGCAGGTGGGTGCAGAAGGTGATGTTGCGCGGGTCTTCCATCATGTAGGTGAGGAGCTCGCGGAACAGCGACGTATAGAGCGCATCGATCTGCTCGTCGCGATCGCGCACGACGATCGCGGCTTCGGAATCCTGCGCGGCATAGGCGTCGAGCACGGCCTTGAGCTGCTCGAGCGCGATCTCGGCGAGATGTTCGACGCCGATCAGCACGCTCTTCAGACGGACGCCGCCGTTCATGGCGATGACGCGCTTGGCGATCGACTTGGCGAGGTCGCCGACCCGCTCGAGGTCGCCGGCGAGACGCATGGCGACGAAGATGTGACGCAGATCGAGCGCCATCGGCTGGCGCTTGGCGATGATGACGATCGCCTGCTCCTCGACGATGTGCTGGAGGCGGTCGAGCCGGGCGTCGGTGGCGACCACCTTCTGCGCCAGCGTCGTGTCGCCGCGAACGAGCGCGGTGACGGCGTCGGTCACGAGACCTTCGGCGAGCCCGCCCATCTCCGCGATGCGGCCGGCGAGTTCCTTCAGTTCCTGATCGTAGGCGACGACGGTATGGTTGGTCATCGAGCGAACCTCGTTCCACTGGCGCGAGCCGTCCGGCGGAACCGGCCCGGGTCGCCCCGTTTCTATGACGCGGAGACGTCAGTTTGATGACGCTCCAAATTGTTGATTTCGTAGCGCTTCACGACTTCCAGCGGTCGAGCGCGACGGTGAAGGCGGAGCCCTCGCCGCGCCGGCTCCAGATGTCGAGCCGCCCGCCGTGGCGGGTGACGATGTGCTTGACGATGGCGAGGCCGAGGCCGGTGCCGCGGCGCGAACCGGCGCCGTCGGAATGGCCGCGGTAGAAGCGCTCGGTCAGGCGCGGCAGGTGGACCGGGTCGATGCCGTCGCCGTGGTCGCGCACGGTCGCCAGCACCAGATCGCCCTCGGTCCGCACCGTCACCTCGACCGAGCCGCCGGCGCCGCCGTACTTGACGGCGTTCTCGACCAGGTTGGTGAAGACCTGGACCAGTTCCTCGCGATCGCCGCGCACCGCGCGGGCGGTGTCGCAGCCCTCGAGCGCCAGGGTGATGCCCTCGGCGGTCGCGGCCGGGCGGGCGAGATCGAGGACGCGGGCGAGCACCTCGCAGAGGTCGACCTCGGCCTCGGGGCGCAAATGCGCCTTCATCTCGATGCGCGACAGCGACAGGAGATCGTCGATCAGCCGCTTCATCCGCGCCGCCTGTTCGGCCATGACGCCGAGGAAGCGCGCGCGGGCGGCGCCGTCGTCGCGGGCAGGGCCCTGCAGCGTCTCGATGAAGCCGGAGAGGGCGGCGAGCGGCGTGCGCAGTTCGTGGCTGGCGTTGGCGACGAAGTCGGCGCGCATGCGCTCCATCCGCCGCGTCTCGGTCAGGTCCTCGATGCGGATCATCAGGAAGGGTGCGATGCCGGGCACGATCAGCGGCGCCACGTGGGCGCGCGACCAGCGCTCGGTCGGCACCTTGTCGTGCCATTCGACGATCTCGGCGGCGAGCCGATCGCGGGCGCTGTCGACGGCGTCGTAGAGCGTCGTCACGCGCACGCCGAAGGACAGCGGGAAGCCTTCCGACAGCGCGGGGAAGCGCAACGCCGCGTCGCGGTTGAACCAGCGCACCTCGTGGGTGCCGTCGACCACGATGCAGGGTTCGTCGACGGCATCGATCACCGCGCGGACCAGCGGTCCGACCGCGGTCGCCCCGGAGAGAAGGATGCCGGACGATGCCGTTTCCTGCCGATCGTCGATGCTCATGAAATCCTCGCCAGCGCGCCCATCGCGCCTGCCCCGACGGGGGTGCCACCGTCACGGACGAAACGCAACCGTCGCGTCGCGCGACCGACGGTCGAGCCGCGAGAATGGCGATTCCACACGACGGATTTGCGAAGGTCGGCGAGGATACGCGCGAAAGGCGCGATCGATCAACGAATGTTGGCGGCGAGAAGGGCGCGGTAGTTGCGCGCACCGTCGCCGGCGCAGATCTTCTCGAAGCCTTCCGCCTCGAGCGCGGCGTCGACGTCGCGATAGAGCGCGTCGGCGGCGTCGGGCGAGAGGTTGGTCTCGGCCAGCGCCCGGTTCATCGCCTTGCCGAGGTTGGTCGCCTCGCGCTGGCCCATCGGGAAGCCGCACATCTCGGCCGAGATGGCGATGCGATAGAGCGTCTTCAGCGTCTCCTCGCCCCCTTCCTCGGCGCCGGCCCGACCCACGGTGCCGCCGACGAACGCCGCCACGAGGGCGCCGACGAGGGTGGTGCGGGAGAAGACGCGCAGGAAACGATCGGCGCCCATGGGCCGTCCTTTCGGGGTCGGAGTGTCGTCGAGACGGGCCGGGTCCAGCGACGCGGACGAACGGCGGATCACCGTGGTACCGCGATGCGGCGGAACCACGTCCAGCGGATAGACCGCGTCCGGGGCCGCGTCCACCCGAAATCGCGCCGGCCGTGCGCTCGCCGACCGGGGTGTGGCCTCAGGCCCACACCGACGAAGGTCGTCACCGCCGGTGTCGGCAAGGCGCTTGCCCCTCCGGACCGCACGACCTAGGGATGCCGCACACCCCGGCGATCGGAGCCAAGTCCATGACTGCAAATGAGAATGTCTCGCACGGCGAGCAGAAGGAAGCCGCGGCGCTCGGCTCCATCGTCGCCTCGACGGGCCTGACGATCGCCAAGGCGATCGTGGCGGTCATGACCGGATCGCTCGGTCTGCTCTCCGAGGCGATCCACGGCCTGCTCGACGTCGGGGCCACGGTGATGACCTGGTTCGCGGTGCGCATCGCCGACGAGCCGGCCGACGAGTTGCACCACTACGGCCACGCCAAGATCGAGAGCGTCGCGGCGCTGGCCGAGACCGGGCTCCTCTTCGTCGCCTCCGGCTGGATCGCCTGGGAGGCGGTGCAGCGCATCCTCGGCCACGGCGGCGAGCCGGAGGCGAGCCTGGTGGCGGTCGGCGTCGTGGTGGTGTCGATCGTCGTCGACTTCTTCCGCGCCCGTCACCTGCTGAAGGTGGCGCGCGAAACGAACAGCCCGGCGCTCGAGGCCGATGCGCTGCACTTCTCCTCCGACATGTGGAGCTCGGCGGTCGTGCTCGTCGGCCTCGGCTTCGTCTGGGCGGGCTGGCCGCTCGGCGACGCGCTGGCGGCGATCGGCGTCTCCGCCTTCGTCTGCCTCGCCGGCTGGCGGCTCGGCCGGCGCACCATCGACTCGCTGATGGACGCCGCCCCCCACGGCGTCGCCGAAGGCATCCGCACGATCGCCGAGGGTGTCGCCGGCGTCGTGGCGATCGAGCGGATCCGGGCGCGGCCGTCGGGCGCCACGATCTTCGTCGATCTCGACGTCGCGGTCGCCCGCATCCGCTCGCTCGACGAGACGGCGGCGATCAAGGCCGAGGTCAAGGCGGCGGTCGCCCGTGCCATGCCGGAGGTCGACATCGCCATCGCCGTCCATCCGATCGCCCTCGACGACGAGACGATCCACGAGCGCATCATGGTGATCGCCCGCAACCGCGGCGTCGCCGTCCATCACCTCTTCGTCCAGACGCTCGCCGACGAACGCATCTCGGTCTCGCTCGACCTCGAGGTCGACGGCCGCATGCCGCTCGCCGAGGCCCATGCGGTGGCGAGCGGGCTCGAGACGGCGATCGAGGCCGAACTCGGCCCGGGCTCGGAGGTCGAGACCCACATCGAGCCGATCACCGTCGACCGCCTGACCGGCCTCGACCTCGACGCGGCCTCGCTCGCCGAGATCCGCGGCGACCTCGAGGCGGCGGCGGAGCGCGGCGGCATCGTCGGCGAGGTCCACCACGTGCGCGCCCGCGCCACCGCGGAGGGCGTGGTGGTCAACTTCCATTGCCGGGCCGAGCCGTCGATCGGCGTCGCCGAACTGCACGCGGCGATCGACGACGTCGAACGCGCCGTGCGGGCGCGCCATCTCGGCGTGCGCCGGGTGATCGGTCACGGAGAACCGCGAGCCTGACGCAAGGTAAATCGACTGTAGTCGGAACCGCTAAATCTGGACTCGGTCCAAATTCCGACAGGTCGAGAACGCTGCGTTTTCGTATACGATTCCACGTATCTCCGAGATCATCGGCCCACCGACTTTCTTCCGATGATTTTTTGCCGTCCGCGTTGCTTTGCGTTTCCCTTTTCTTAAGGCCGACGCAACGACACTCGGCGAAGTGAAAAGTCGGCTTCCACCTCCGTGCCGCCCGATCGGGCGGCGCGCGCCGCGTGCGGAGGATCGGCGAGCCGTCGGAGATCGGACCATGGCGTTCTTCCATCGAAGCATTTCCTCGCGGCTGTTCCTCGTCGCCGGTCTGGCCGTCGTCGGCCTGATCGCCGTGACCGTGCTCGGCCTCGCGACCCTGCGTTCGAACCTCTACCAGAGCCGGCTCGACGAACTGCGCCGGATCGAGGAGACGGCGGCGAGCCTCGCCCAGTCGTCCTTCGACAGGGCCAGGCGCGGCGAGTTCACGATGGAGGAGGCGAAGGCGCGCGCCGCCGACGAGATCGGCCGGCTGCGTTTCGACGGCAACAACTACATCTTCGTGATGACGAACGACGGCGTGATGGTCGTCCATCCGTCCGAGAAGATGCGCGGCGTCTCCGGCCTCGACATGAAGGACGCCGACGGCGTCTTCCTGTTCCGCGAGATGCTCGCCGTCTCCGCCGCCAAGGGCTCCGGCACCGTCGCCTATCGCTGGCCGAAGCCCGGCGCCGCCGAGGCGCTGCCGAAGGTCTCACACGTCGGCATCTTCAAGGACTGGGGTTGGGTGGTCGGCACCGGCATGTGGGTCGACGACGTCGAGGCGCAGTTCCGCGCCGTGGCGCTGCGCTCGGGTCTCCTGTCGCTCGCCTTCGCCGGCGCCATCGGCCTGATCGCCTTCCTGGTGGTGCGCTCGGTGACGCGGCCGCTCGCCGCCATCCGCCAGGCGATGGTCGATCTCGGCCACGGGAACCTCGACGTCTCGGTCGACACCAACCGCAAGGACGAACTCGGCGACATGGCCGAGGCCGTCATGGTCTTCCGCCGCCAGGAGGTCGAACGTCGCGAACTGGCGTCGGAGACCTCGTCGGCCGCCGAGGCGAAGCGCCTGCGCGAACAGGCGATCGATCGCCTCGTCGGCGACTTCCGCCGCCGCGCCACCGACATGCTCGGCGCCGTCGATTCCGAGATGCGGTCGATGACCGCCACCGCGACCGATCTCGGCCGCAACGCCGCGACGACGTCGAAGCGCTCCGACGATGCCGCCGAAGCGTCGCGCGAGGCGTCGGAGAACGTCGTCACCGTGTCCGCCGCGGGCGAGGAGCTGATGCACTCGATCGACGAGATCGCCCGTCAGGTCTCCCGCACCACCGACGTGGTCGCCGAGGCGGCCAAGGTCTCGCGCGACACCAACGTCACCGTCGGCGAACTCGCCCAGGCGGCCGGCCGCATCGGCGCCGTCGTCGGCCTCATCCGCGACATCGCCGAGCAGACCAACCTGCTCGCCCTCAACGCCACGATCGA
>DBMN01000082.1:14708-15066 GCA_002298965.1 Rhizobiales bacterium UBA697
CAAGGCGACCGAGGAGATCTCCGCCCAGATCGGCGCCATCCAAGGCACCACCGGCGCCGCCGTCGAGGCGATCGGCCGGATCGTCGACACGATGGGCGAGGTCGACACCTTCACCTCGGCGATCGCCGCCGCGGTCGAGGAACAGNNACCGCCGAGATCGCCCGCAACGTGTCGCTGGCCGCCGAGCGCACCCGCCACGTCGCCGAGAACATCGGCGGCGTCAGTGCCGCCGCCGGCGAGACCACCCGCGCGGCGAGCGAGATGACCGGCGCCGCCGGCCGCGTCGCCACCACCGCGCAGGATCTGCGCGCCGTGGTCGACCGCTTCCTCGCCGACGTCGCCGCCGCCTGACGCAACG
>DBMN01000347.1 GCA_002298965.1 Rhizobiales bacterium UBA697
GACAGTGCGGTACCGGCGAGGGTGCCGAACAGCATGCCGCCGGCGAACACGATGACGATGGCGCCGGGCACGCCGGTGGCGATGGCCAGCGTCATCGCGCCGACCTGCGCCAGCGCCGCCAGCCACGGATGCGCGGCGACGCCGTCGCGCCACAGCGCCTCCTCCTGCATCAATCGTTGCGGATCGAAGCGCTCGAGCACGCCCGAGGCGAGCACGCCGAGGCCGAGCGCGGCCAGCACCAGCAGCGGGAGGAACGCGCGCAGGCGTTTCATCGCGCGCCGGCCGAGCCCAGTCGCGCGAACACGGTGATTTCCTCGCGGTCGTGGTAGAGCTGCTTTGCGCGCAGGTCGAGCGGCCGCGCGACGGCTTCGCGCAGGATCGCGAAGCAGGCTTCGACCTCGTCGTAGCGCTTCTTCATCGGCAGCTTGAGATTGAAGACCGTGTAGCGGCACCAGCCCTCGGCCAGCCATTCGGCCATGCGCGCGGCGACGCGGCTCGGCTGTTCGACCATGTCGCAGACCATCCAGTCGACCGGTTTCTGCGGGCGGTAGCGGAAGCCGTCGGCGCGCAGGTGGTCGACCAGGCCGCTCGCCATCAGGCCGGCGTCCATCGGTCCGTTGTCGACCGCGGTGACGTGCAGCGAGCGGTTGACGAGCTGCCAGGTCCAGCCGCCCGGCGAGGCGCCGAGGTCGACGCCGCGCATGCCGGGCTTCAGCCAGCGCTCCCGTTCGTCGTCGTCGAGCAGGACGAGCAGCGCTTCTTCCAGCTTCAGCGTCGAGCGGCTCGGCGCCTGGCGCGGGAACCTCAGGCGCGGAATGCCGCCGGGCCATGGCGCCGTCTCGCCGACGTCGGCGGCGGCGACGAAGGCGGCGTCGGTCGCGGTCAGGCCGAGGTGCAGGCGCCAGCGCGATCCGCGGTCGATCCGTTGCTGTTTCTTCAGCGCCGCGACCAGCGCCGCGTTGAGGCCGCGGCACAGCGGTGCCAGTTCGCGCGCGGCGTCGCTGTCCGGCGCCTCGACCCAGGCGTCGCACCAGCGGCGCGGATCGCCTTCGATGATCGGCAGGAGCACGCTGAGGCGATCGCGCACCGGCATCTGCTGCGCATGGCCGATCACGCGCAGCAGCTGGCGCGCGAATACCAGGTGGCGCCAGCGACCGGCGATCGCGGCGGCGTTGTCGCTGACGTATTCGACGAAGCCGCTGCCGCGCGCGGCACGCGCGAAACCGCCGCCACCGGCGGCGGCATCGTGCGCGGCCAGTTCCTGCGCGCATTCGCCCTCGAATCCGGGGCGGCACCAGGCGAGCAGGCGGGAGGAATGGGCGGTCATCGGCGGCGGGTCACGGGGCGCCGCATGATGCCTGCCGAGCCGCGGCTTGACGAGTCCGGAGCGCGGGAAGGCGGGTAGCGGCGTGTCGGCGCTGCCGCGGCGCAGGACGCGACGGCGTGGGCGCGCTGGCCGCTCAGTTGCCGTCGAAGCCGTCGTGGAAGACGTCGTCGACGGATTCCACGGACAGCACGAGGTCGACCTTGGCCAGCGGCATCGCGGCATCGTCGCTGGCGATGCACAAGGTCGCCGCTTGCGTGCCGGGTACCAGGCCGTGGGTGTCGATGGTGACGGTGAGCGTGCGCGGCGAGCCGCCGCTGAGCAGCGTGCCGGACGTCGGGCCGTAGCCGGCCCAGGCGGGCCTGGCGCAACCGGGCGAGGCGGTGTCGATCGACCAGTGGATCGCGCCGGTGCCGCCGTTGCTCAGGGTCAAGGTGCGGGGCGTGACGGTGTCCGGCGCCTGCGTGGCCGACAGCGCCGAACTCGACAGCTGCAGCATGGGGACGCCGCTGTTGCGCTTGACCGCGATCGGCAGGTGCGTGTCCGGAACGCCGCTGTCGCCGGGACTCAGGCGCAGTTCCGCGTAGGTCCACGCTCCCGGCATCGCGGCCGGGTTGATCGACACCGTGACGTCCTGCGTCGCACCCGGAGCGAGCGTGAACGCGTCGGGCGTCACGCTGGCGTGGGACAGGCCGGCGAGGCGCACGCTCCACGACATGCCGACGCCGAGCGGGTTGCGCAGGCGGCGCGTGAAGCGACAGGTATCGGTGCCGCAGGCTCCCATCACCGCGCTCGGCAGGTTGAGCTCGATCAGGCGGCCGCCCTGGGCGGGATCGGCCGCGCGGAAATTCGCGCCGGTCTCGTCGAGCAGCAGGCCTGCACGGGCGGCCGTGGCGAGGTCGACGCGGCCGGTACCGCGGTCCCAGATCGTGGTCGGGCCGCCCCATTGCGAGACGATGCCGGTCGTCCAGGCCGTGGTGGCGAGCGCCGACTTGATTTCCATCGGCGTCCAGTCCGGACGCACGGCGCGCAGCAGTGCCGCGGCGCCGGCGATGTGCGGCGTCGCCATCGAGGTGCCGTCCATGAAGTCGACGGCGTCCGCTCCGCCGTTGACGGCGGCGAGGATCGCCACGCCCGGGGCGCTGATGTCCGGCTTGAGCAGGTACTGGCCGCCGAGCTGGCCGGCGACGTTCGGTCCGCGTCCGCTGAAGTCGGCGATGTGGTCGCCGGTATCGGGATACATCGACAGCGGGAAGCGGATCGACGCGGTGGCCGCGCCCGGGCTGGCCTGGATCGCCGCCCAGACGTTTTCCCAGTCGGCCAGCAGCATCGACCAGGCCGCGCCGGTGGCGCCGACCGGGATGTAGGTACCGGCGTCGACGAACAGCACGCCGCTGGCGCCGGCGGCCTCCGCGTTGATCTTGCGCTGGGTGCTGCTGCAGGCGGAGGTGGCCGGGCGCAGGCGAAGCACGGCGAGTGCGCCGGTGAACGTGCCGGCCGCGAAGGGGCTGCAGCCGTCACCGGTCAGGTTGTCGAAAGACGGGCTGCGTACGATCGGCAGGCCGACGATGTCGGTCGTCTGCATGGGCTCCTGCCCCGGATGCACGCCGAGGTGCTGCGTATTCGCCGGCGCGCCACCCGGCAGGTCGAGCGAGAAGTCGAAGCCGGTCGTGTGGTCCAGCGTCGACGCGGCCGTGGTCGTGACCCAGGGTTCGACGTGGTTCACGCTCTGCGCGTCGGGGCCGTCGTTGCCGGCGGCCGCGGCGACGAAGAGGCCGGCCTCGGTGCCGTAGGCGACCTTGGTGTGGTCGTTGCGGCCGGCGAGGCGCTTGGCGAGCACCGTCGCGTCGGCCTCGGGCGGCGTGTCGAAGCCGGGGAAGCCGTTGACGAGCTCGATCGTCACGCCGGTCTCCGGCGCCCGCGCCTTCATCCAGGGCTCGATCGCGGTCGCCACATGGGCGCGCAGCTCGTCCTCGAAGGGCTGGTGGTCGACGCCGGCGAGCATGCGGAACTCGAACTCGAACGAGCAGTGCTCCGGCACGATGTTCAGCGCGGTGCCGCCGTGGATGGTGCCGACGTGGGAGGTCGAGAAGGGCACGTCGTAGAGCGCGTCGCGCGGGCCCTCGGTCTCGAAACGGCGGCCGATGTCGCGGATCTTGGCGATCACTTCCGCCGCCGCCTCGATGGCGTTGACGCCCGAGGGCGCCAGCGACGAATGGCACGACTTGCCCCGCACCGTCACCCGATAGGACCACTTGGCCTTGTGGGCGACGACGACGGCCATGTTGGTCGGCTCGCCGACGAAGGCGGCGAGCGGGGTCACGGGCGCCAGCTCGTCGATGCGGGCGAGGGCGTTGCGCACGCCGATACAGCCGACCTCCTCGTCGTGCGAGAGGCAGAGGTGGATCGGCTGCTTCAGCGGCGCGGCGACCATCTCGGGCAGGCGCGACAGGCAGACGGCGGCGAAGCCCTTCATGTCGGAGGTGCCGCGGCCGTAGAGGCGCGAGCCGATCTCGGTCAGCACGAAGGGATCGGTCGCCCAGTCCTGATCGTCGACGGGGACGACGTCGGTGTGGCCGGAGAGGACGTAGCCGGGGACGTCGCGCGGGCCGATCGTCGCCCACAGGCAGGCCTTGGTGCCGGTCGGATCGAGCACCCGCTCGAAATGCACGCAGTGCTCGGCGAGCATCGCCTCCACCCACTCGATCAGCGGGAGGTTGGAGTTGCGGCTCGTCGTGTCGAAGGCGACGAGGCGGGCGAGGATCTCGGTGGCGGAGAGCTTCATCGGGCGCGGGATGTCCGGTCGAAAATGGGAACCGCCGCCTCGTGGGCGGCGGCGAGAAGCAGTCAGTCTATCGGGTTTCGGGGGCTTCGTGGAACCCCCGATGTTCACTCGAAGAGCCCGTGCATCAATCCGGGGAAGTCGCGCCACGCCCCATCGAAGGGGTGGAAGGTGAAGCGCAGGCGGTGGTGGCCGGCGGGCACGGCGACGGCGCGGAAGAGCAGGTTGGCGCGCACCACCTCGGCCGGCTTGCCGTCGATCTCGACCTTCCACCAGCGATGCCAGGAATCGTTGAGGACGAGGAATCCGGCGCGCGCCATGTCGGCGTCGATCACGACTTCCGAGTTGAGATACCTGGCGATCGTGGCGGTGCCGGCGGGCGTGAGGTCGGCGGTTGCGGCCGGCAGCGGACCGTCGATGGCGCCTTCGCCCGAGCGGGCGACGAGGACCTCGCGGCGCGGGTCGAAGCCGTCCGGCCAGCGACCCTCGGCGAGGATCTGCTCGAAGTCGACGGCGCGGGCGCGGTCGACCACCAGCACGCGGGGGAGCGCGCGCGGGTTCTCGTAGATCCGCGTCTCCGGCCGGCCGGGGGCGGGGAAGATGCCGGGGATGGCGGGGAAGCGGGCGACCTCGGTCAGGCGGCCGGGCGTGAGCGCCTTGTCGATCTCACCGATCGGCAAGGGCGTCGCGATCCACCTCAGGCCGAGCATGTCGACGAGGAGCGAATCGTAGCTCGGGTTCAGCGCCGAGAAGGTCTTCTGCTCGGGGATGGCGATGTGGTCGATCGCGCCGGTCGCCTGGGCATATTCGG
This sequence comes from Rhizobiales bacterium UBA697, assembly GCA_002298965.1. Classification (GTDB taxonomy): domain Bacteria; phylum Pseudomonadota; class Alphaproteobacteria; order Rhizobiales; family Ancalomicrobiaceae; genus Pinisolibacter. The sequence continues at coordinate 4,918 of DBMN01000347.1, forward strand.
CCATGCGCAGCGGGTTGTAGCCCAGCGTGTGCTCGAGCCCGTGGACCATGCCGAGGTTCGGCCAGTGGAAGCCGATGCCGACCAGTTCGACACGGTCGCGACGGTCGCCGTGATCGTTCTCCGCCACCTGCTTCTTGAGGAAGGCGACGACCGGATCCTTCGTCGCGGTGTCGAGCGCGTCGAAGGTGGCGGACGGATAGGCGGTCGATTCGTTGGGCGCGTTGTTCCAGGCGAGGTCGACCGTGGTGAAGACCGCCAGCAGCCCCACCGCCAGCACGCCGCCGCGGGGCGAGCGATCACGGACGAAGGCGCGGGCGGTGAGCAGCACCACGAGCGCGAGGCCGGAGAAGGCGAGCGCCGTGACCAGCGGCTTCCACACCAGCGCGAGGCGGTCGGCGTGGAGGCCGAAGGCGATCGGCAGTGCGCCGAAGACCACGGCGAGGAGCGTGATCTGTGCGGCGATCACCGCGAGCGGCGCGCGCGGGCGGCGCGGTTCGGTGAGGAGCCGATGGGTCAGCCAGCCGCCGAGCACGGCGATCGAGAAGCCGATCATGAAGGTGGCGTCGGCGGGGCGGCGGTAGAGGTCGACGCCGGGCAGCGTGTCGTAGAAGACGCGGAAGGCGGGCGTGTACCAGCCGACGGCGTAGAGCAGGAAGAAGACGGCGGCGATGGTCTGCCAGCCGATCTCCTTGACGAAGAGGCGGCCGCGGGCGAGGCCGGCGATCAGGATGGTCAGGATCGGGATCGCACCGGCATAGACCGCGCCCATGTTCTGGGCGAGGAAGACGTCGGTGTAGCCGAAGGCGGGCGAGGGCGGGCCCCAGTAGTCGACGTCCTGCGCGCCCTGACCGAAGAGATCGGCGATCACCGCCGAGATCAGCGCCTCGGGTGGCAGCGAGCCCTTGCCGGCGCCGACGAAGTCGATCTCCGGCCGGTTGGAGTGCTCGGCGAGAAGCAGCGTCATCACCACTGGCACGACCACGACCAGCAGGCCGCCGATCACCACGGCGAGGCCGGGCACGATGGTCGCACCGAGGCGGCGGACGGGCTTCTCGCGGGTGAAGATCTCCCAGAAGGCGTGGCCGGCGAGGAAATAGAGCGACAGCAGCGCGATCTGGTCGCGGCCGAGCGCCAGGAAGCCGGCGGCGATGCCGGTCCACAGGCCCCAGGCGATCGAGCGGCGGGCGATCATCCGGTCGAGGCAGAAGAGCACGATGGGCAGCATCGCGTAGCTCATCACCTGCCCGGTGTGCTGCAGCCGCCAGGCGGCCGAGCCGCCGAAGGCGAAGGAGAGGGCCGCGACGACGGCGCCGCCGGCGTGCCAGCCGCGATCCCGGAACCACAGCGCCAGGGCGAGCCCGCCGAGGCCGAGCTGGGCGAAGACGGCGGCGTCCATCGCCTGGGCGCTCGGATCGGGCACCAGGAGGGCGAGGACGAAGAAGGCGGGGACGAAGATCAGCGACTGCGGATCGGAGATCTGCGGCCAGCCGGCGAAGATCCACGGGTTCCAGGTGATGCCGCGGCCTTCGTGGATCGAATGGGCGAGGAAGCCGAGCTGGGCGCGGAAATGGGCCTCCGCGTCCCACGGCACGGTGAACCCGCCGAACAGCCACGGCCGGGTCAGGAAGACCCAGGCGAGCACCAGGACGACGAAGACGACCCGGAGGCCCGGATCGGCGGCGCGGCGGCCGGCGGGGTCGGCGTTTGTCAACGACGGACCTCCACCACGGGCTTGGCGGGGGCCGACGCCGGGGCGGTCTGCGTCTCGTCGAAGCCGATCGCCTCGCGCACGAAGTAGAGCGGCCGGCGCTTCACCTCGGAGAAGACGTGGCCGAGATACTCGCCGATGATGCCGAGGCCGATCAGCTGGACGCCGGAGAAGAACAGGATCGCCACCATCAGCGACGGGAAGCCGGGCACGTCGGCGCCCAGAATCAGGGTCTTGGCGACGACATAGGCGCCGTAGAGCAGCGACGACAGCGACACGAAGGAACCGATCACCGCCCAGACCTTCAGCGGCAGCGTGCCGAAGGAGGTGATGGCGGCGATCGCCAGACGCAGCAGCTTGAAGAAGCCCCACTGCGAGGTGCCGGTGGTGCGCTCGCCCATGGTGACCGGCACGGTGGTGGTGCGGAAGCCGGCCCAGGCGAAGAGGCCGCGATTGAAGCGGTTGCGCTCGGGCATGGCGAGGAAGGCGTCGATGACCTTGCGGTCGTAGGCGCCGAAGTCGCCGACCTCGCGGTCGATCGGCACGTCGGACATGAACTCGAACGACTTGTAGAAGGCGGTCGAGAAGGCCGAGCGCAGCAGCGACTGGTGGTCGAGATCGACGCGACGGGCGTGGACGGCGTCGTAGTCGCCGGTCGCCCACAGGCCGATCAGCTCGGGGATCGCCTCCGGCGGATGCTGCAGGTCGCTGTCCATCACGACGACGACGTCGCCGCGGGTGTGGGCGAGGCCGGCGGTGACGGCGATCTCCTTGCCGAAGTTGCGCGAGAAGGTGAGGACCTTGAGGCCGGGCACGGTGGCGCGCGCCGCCTTCAGCCGGGCGAAGGTGTCGTCGCGCGAGCCGTCGTCGACGGTGACGATCTCGAAGGGCACGCCGAGGCTCTCGAGCACGGGCACGAGGCGGGCGAAGAGCGGCGCTATGCCCTCGCTCTCGTTGTGCATCGGCAGGACGACACTGACCAGGGAGGCGGAGAGGGCGGAGCGCTCGAGGGTCTCCGGCGCGGACGTCATGGTCGAAATCCTTTCACGGACGCGTTGGGTCGTGTATGCGATGAACCCGGCGCTCGGCGAGAAGACTTCGCCTCAATCTCGCGGGGCGTCAATGGCGAAGACGGGCAGGCTTCGCGCGAGAGCAAACGGATCGGCGACGGGTCGGGTCGCCGTGCTGACGACCGCGGGGCGAGGCCGCGGTTCGGAGCCGGAATGACAGGCAAGCGGTCTTTCGTCCTCTGCGCCGACGATTTCGGGCTCTCCGAAACCATCGATCGCGGCATTCTCGAACTCGTCGCGTTGGGCCGTCTCGGCGCGACCGGCTGCATGGTGACGGGCCCGGCCTTCGAGGCCGACGCCGCGAAACTCGCGGCGGTCGCCGACCGGATCGACGTGGGTCTGCACTTCGCGCTCACCGATCTTCCGCCCGTCCAGCCGGTTCGATCCATCGATCCCGAGGGTCGGCCCGTCTCGCTCGGACGCGTACTCGGCCGCTCGCTTCTCCTGCGTCTCGACTACGAGGAGATGACGGCGGAGATCGGGCGTCAGGTCGCCCGTTTCAGGGCGGCCTTCGGGCGAGATCCCGACTTTTTCGACGGCCACCAGCACGTCCAGATCTTCCCCGGCGTGCGCAGGGCCGTCTTCGCGGCCTACGACCGCGGCATCCTCGATCCGACGAAGACCTGGCTGCGCGACAGCGGCGAGCGGCCGGGACGGATCGTCGCGCGCGGCATCGAGACCGGCAAGGCGCTGTTCATCACCGCGCTGGCGAGCGGCTTCGCCCGCGCCGCCCGCGCCCGCGGCATCACCGTCAACGAGGGATTCGGCGGCATCACCGCCTTCGAGCCCGAGCGCTTCCCGGAGGTCTTCCCGACCTTCCTCGACCATCTCGGACCGCGCCCGCTGGTGATGTGCCACCCCGCGCATCCGGAAGGGCCGGCGAACGTCTCCGACCCGATCGATCGGGCGCGGCGGGCGGAATTCGCCTTCCTTTCGAGCGACACCTATGCCGCCGCGCTCGTGGCGGCGGGCGTCGACGTGGTCCGGATGCGGGCGCTCGACTGAGATCAGACGACGGGGCCGAAGGCGCGGGCGAGGATCGCGGCGGCGTCCTCGTCGTCGTCGGGCTCGACGATGGCGACGTCGAGCGTGATCCACACCGGGCCGGGGGCGCCGGGGACCGAGAAGGCGGTGGTCTCGAGAATGCCGGCGATGCGGTTGGCGACGGGACGGGCGGTCTCGACGTCGGTCGCCGGCAGGGCGATGGCGAGCCGATCGCCGCCCGCCCGCGCCGCGGTGTCCTCGCCGCGCACCAGACGGGCGATCATCCGGCCGACCTGCGCCAAGAGGTGATCGCCGGCAGCCCAGCCCCATTCGGCGTTGATCTCGGCCAGTTCGGCGAGGCGGAAGCCGACGACGGCGAGCGGCTCGTCGTGCTCGCGGGCGTCGTCGATCAGCGCCGTCAGATGTTCCATCAGGAAGGCGCGGCGGTAGAGGCCGGTGACGGAATCGAGCGTGCGGTCGTGGCGGGTGTCGCCGTAGGCGGCCTTCAGCGTCGCCCGCAGGCGATGCTCGGTCATCGCCGCCTCGACCCGGTCGGAGAAGACCTTCTCGCTCTCGTCGGCGAAGACGAGGTCGGTGGCGCCGGCGGCGTGGACCGCCTCGACGAGGCGCGGCTCGGTCTCGCCGGTGAGCACCACGGCGGGCAGGGCGAAGGTGTCGGGGTTGCGGCGCAGCACCTCGAGGAAGTCGATCGCGTCCTCGAGCGGCAGGTTGACCACGACGGCGTCGAAGGCGCGGCGCTCCAGATAGTCGACGGCGGTGTCGATGGTGAAGGCGCCGATCAGCGTCGAGCGCTTGGAGAGCGCGCGTTCGATGGTGAAGTAGCGGATGCCCGCACCGACCACCAGGACATGGGCGTCGGCGAGACCGGCGCCGAGGTCGGGCTCGGTGCGCGACAGGCCGAAGCGCGAGGCGGTGTCGAGCCGGCGCAGGATCTCGGCGCGCATGGTGGCGAGGCGGGCGAGCGAGCCGAGGCGGGCGGAGACGTGGCCGACCGACCAGGGCGCGCGCAGCACGTCGGACAGACCGATCGGGCGCTCGTCGGGGTGGACCTCCTCGTCGACGGCGACGACCGGCAGGCGGCGGGCGCCGCGCAGCATGGTCATGCGGGCGGCGGCGTCGAGATAGCGGGTGCGGTCGACCTCGCCGTCGGTGCCGGCGAAGTTGAGCACCACCACGTCGGGATGTTCGACGGCGCCGCGATCGAGCGTGCGGGCGAGCGGCAGGGCGCGGACGTCCCAGCCGTCGGCCCGGATCCCGTCCCAGAGACGACGGGTCTCCGGGCGGGGCGTTTCTTCGATGACGAGGACGCGGCCGCGATAGGACATGAGTGAGGATCTCCGAATGGCGGAATCCTCGCACGAACGTGGTTTACGAGATGTTAAGAGATCGGCCACGGCGGGGCGAAGGGATTGCCCCGACACGGAGATCGGGCTCGGGAAGGGGACGCGGCGGGCACCCTTCCTTCTCCCCTCGCGGGAGAAGG
>DBMN01000017.1:0-1271 GCA_002298965.1 Rhizobiales bacterium UBA697
GATGGCGACACGAACAGCCATGGGAGTTCTCCTCTCGAATGATCAGCCGGCCGACCGGAGGGCCCGATCGGCACTCGAACGTCTTGCGAGCGGGCCTCGACGTCCGTCACGCGGTCGGGCGAGGAGGGACCACTCGGACCGGGCGCCCTTGGGGCCACTGGGGGCCGGGCGGCACCGGGAATTCTTGCCTCCGGAGACGATCGTGCATCCCATGGGGGTGCACCGGCCGGGATCGAACCCGAAATCGAGGACGGGGCACTCGTAGCAGGTCGGTCGGGGGTGTCAATCCGAACCATTCCGCCCTTGCGGTCGCGCGCGACGCTGCAAGCGGCGGTGCGCGGGCGGCAACCGGATGTGCAGGGCGGGGAAAGCACCGAAACGACGGAGCGATCGCATTGACCCGACCTTCGCTGGAAGCCTAAATTCCGGCCGAGACGGCCTCGCGACGAATCGCGCGGGCCGCGATCGGTCGAGGCGATCGATCCCGCGTCGGACGGATGTTCCGCACGCGGTTTCCACGGAGTTCGAAGCGTGCCTCCGACCGGACGGGCGGGGCGCGCGCACCGCTTGGCCGCATCCGGGACGGCGTCCGGAGGCGGCATCGTGACGGCGCATCGCGTCATCGATCGGGCGCGACGGCGTCGGTCGCAGGAGGTCGGGATGGTTCAGGCACCCGCCGTCGAGGCGGCGCTCGGTCGGCTGACGGCGGCCCTCGAGATGCTCGAGGCGGCTGTCGAACGCCGTTTCGAGGCGGACCGGACCACGCTCGAGCTCGAGGAAGAGGTGGCGCGGATCGCCGACGACCGCTCGCGCCTCGGCCAGAGCCTCGATCAGGAGAAGGCGCGGGGCAATCTCCTCGAGGAGACCAATCGCGAAGTGTCGCGTCGCCTGGTGGCGGCGATGGAGTCGATCCGCTCCGTTCTCGACGCGCACGGCGGGTGAGGCGAGGCGGCATGGCGCAGGTCAACGTGACCATCAACGGCCGGGTCTACCGGATGGCCTGCGAGGACGGGCAGGAGGGTCACCTCCAGAGCCTCGCCCAGCGGGTGGACGAGATCATCCACGGGCTGCGCGGCTCCTTCGGCGAGATCNNGTGATGGACGATCTGGTCGAGACCCAGCGCCGGCTGAAGAGCCTCGAGGCCGAGAACAGCCTGCTGCGCGAGACCCGCACCGCGGTGATCGAACGGCGCGACGAGGTCGAGATCGAGATCGCCCGGCGGATCGACGAGGCGGCGGGCCGCGTCGTCGCGGTGGCCGAGGCGCTGGGGC
>DBMN01000017.1:1326-3024 GCA_002298965.1 Rhizobiales bacterium UBA697
CGGCGGTGCTGGCGCCGTCGCTGATGCTGACGCTCGCCGGTTTTCTCTGGGGACGCAGCCCGCATCCCTTCGATCAGGCCTTCGTCACTCGGCTCGTCACCCTGGTGGGTGCGCCCTGCCTCGTCTTCTCGGCCCTGACCAGGACGCCGCTGCCGGGGCGCGACGTCGCTTCCATGGTGACGGCGACGACCGTTTGCCTCGCCGTCTTTGCGCTCGCCGGCACGGCGGCGCTCCTCGCGCTGCGGCTGAGGTTGCGCACCCATCTGCCGGCCGTGGTCTTTCCCAACATCGGCAACATGGGGCTGCCGATCTGTTTCTTCGCCTTCGGCGAGCGGGGCCTGACGCTGGCGACGATCTTCTTCGCCATCACCTCGGTGTTCCAGTTCACCCTCGGGCCGGCGATCGCCTCGGGCAGGCCCACGCCGGCGATGCTGCTGAAGGTGCCCTTCATCCATGCGGTGTGGATCTCGCTCCTCGTCGGCGGGCTGGGGCTGGCGATCCCGCCATGGGTCGCCAACACCGCCTCGCTCGCGGGCGGGGCGACCATCCCCCTGATGCTGCTGGCGCTCGGGGCGGCGCTCGCCCGGCTGGAGGTGGCGGCGCTGCCGCGGGCCTTCGTCGTCTCGGTGCTTCGGATCGGCATCGGCATCGCGACCGGTTTCGCCATCGCCGCCGCCTTCGGCTTCACCGGGGCGGAGCGCGGCGTGCTGGTGGTGCAGAGTTCGATGCCGAGCGCGGTCTTCAACTATCTCTTCGCGCGGATGCACGACAATTCGCCGGAGGAAGTCGCCGGCGTGGTGCTCGGCTCGACGCTGCTCTCCTATGCCGCGCTGCCCTTCGTGGTGGCGGCGGTGATGTGAGCCGGCGACCGCGCCCGCACTGGCACTTCGCTGCGCCAAGCCCTATATTCGATCCCGACGAGGCTGCGCGANNGCATCCCCGGGGCCTTATCGATCCAAACGGGAGCTGTCACTGGGGAGGTCCGTGGACTTCTTCATTACGGCGCCCACCTACTTCGTAGGTTTCCCGGGATCGAATTCTCCACCGGTCGAGGTGGCTTCGTCACTCTGCCCCTTTCGTGGCGCCGGTCGCCGAACACGCGGGCACCACCCCGCCCGCCGGACCGTCGATGACCGCCACGCCCACAGCCCTCGCTCCCCTCAAGGACACGCTCCGCCGCGCGGCCCTCGTGCGCCGCGACGGGCTCGACGCGTCCTTCCGCGCGCGGGCGGCCGAGGTATTGGCGGCCGATCCGGCGATGCCGACGCTTTCTGCCGGGACGATCGTCGCCGGCTATTTCCCGATCCGCTCGGAGATCGACCCGCGCCCGCTGATGCGGCGTCTCGCGGCCTCCGGTGCGCATCTCGCGTTGCCGGTCGTGATGGGCGACGGCGAGAGCCTGGTCTTCCGTCTGTGGCGGGAGGGGGAAGCGTTGGAGCGGGCCTCCTTCGGCCTGTCGGTGCCGCCGGCGCGTGCGCCGGTGGTCGACCCCGACGTGCTGCTGGTGCCGCTCGCCGCCTTCGACGGCCTCGGCCACCGCATCGGCTACGGCAAGGGCCATTACGACCGGGCGCTCGCCCGGCTCGACGCGGGCCGTCGCAGGCTGGCGATCGGTCTTGCCTTTTCGACCCAACGGGTGGACGAGGTGCCGGCGGAGCCGCACGATCGGCCGCTCGATCTGATCCTCACCGAGGCCGG
>DBMN01000036.1:0-137 GCA_002298965.1 Rhizobiales bacterium UBA697
GAGGCGACGCGCGCCGGCATCGCCGGCTGGATCGCCGACGCGGCGGCGACTTCCCGGAGCGCGGCGTCATGATCGGGGCGGAGCGGCGGCGGATCGCGCTCGGCGTCGTCGCGTCGCTCGCCCTCCATGCGCTGGCA
>DBMN01000036.1:226-4650 GCA_002298965.1 Rhizobiales bacterium UBA697
TTCGCTGCCGCGATGCTCCGAACCGAGGAGCCGACCGAGGCCGCGCCGGAGGCGAGCGTTCCCGCGCCGGCCGCCGCCCCGATCGCGCCGGTGCCCAACGAGGAGCCTCCGGCCGCGACCGCGTCGTCGGCGGAAACGCCATGCCCTCCGGTCGCCGATGTCGAGAAGCCACGCCCGGCTCGCGCCTCTGAACCACGCCGCGACGCTCCGGCCGCGCGACCACGATCGACCGATCGACGTCTTCCGCCCACGCCGACGATACATGACGCCGAGCGCCCCGATCGGCGTGTGGCTGCGACCGGCACGACGCCGACGCCGAGTGCCGTGGCCGAAGGCGGTCGCCCCGGAGCGCCCGGACCGCGTGGCGGAGGCGGTTCCGCATCGGATCTCGCGGCCTATCTCGCCAGCGTTCGGGCGCGCATCGCGTCGCGCCAACCGGCCGTCGGCGGCGAGCAGGGGCGGGTCGGCATTCGCTTCGACGTTTCGGCGGACGGCAGCTTCTCCGGGCTTTCCGCCGTCTCCGGCGACCGGGGCCCGTTGGCGGATGCGGCGCTGCGCATCGTCCGGCGGGCGTCGCCCGCGCCGCCGATCCCGCCGACACTGGGGCGCGGCACCCTTGCGATGACCCTGACCATCGTCTTCGACTGATCGAACGCGCAAGGGGCGAGCGAGACATCCGGCGGGTCGGCCGAAGCCCGTTCGCGGCGAATGCCGGCCTCGGTCGGAGACCCCGCCGCGCGCCCGCCGGAGGGGTTTCCGCGTCATCGGCGTGTCATACGTTCGACTTCGTCGTCACCTTTCGATACTTGCGCCCTCTCGTCGTTCGTCTTCACATGATCTCCCGGATGAAGGTCATGATCGCGCGGACCGCGGGCGGCGGGCGGCGGGTGGCGGTGAGCAGGATGAAGTCGACGTGGGGCAGCGACGGCAGGCCGTCGGCCTCCTCGAGCGTCGCCAGTCCTTCGGGGACGAGGCGGCTCGACTGGGCCGAGATGCCGAGGCCGGCGGCGATCGCGGCGCGCAGGCCGCCGAGGCTGCCGCAGGTGCAGGCGACGCGCCAGGGGATGCCGGCGGCGTCGAGCGACTGGAGAACGAGCGCCCGGGTGATGCTCGGCGGCGGGTAGAGCACCAGCGGCAGGGCCGCCCCGGTGGCGGACCAGTCGGGCGCCGCCAGCCAGACCAGCCGGTCGTGCCAGACGGTGACGCCGCGCTCGTCCTGCGGGCGGCGCTTGGCGAAGAGGAGGTCGATCGCGGCATCGTCGAGCAGGGCGTGCAACTCGGTCGACAGACCGACGCGCAGCTCCAGGTCGATCGAGGGATAACGCGCGGAAAAGCGCCGCAGCACGTGCGGCAGCAGCGGCGACAGCGCGAAGTCCTCGGAGACGCCGAAGCGGATGCGGCCGCGCAGCTCCGACGCCGCGAAATAGGCGCGGGCGCGCTCCTGCGCCTCGACGATGCGACGGGCGAGATCGACGAAGGCCTCGCCGTCGACGGTCGGGGCGACGCGATGGGTGTCGCGGGTGAAGAGGCGGCGGCCGGTCTCCTGCTCGAGCCGACGGACGTGCTGGCTGATGGTCGACGGACCGACGCCGAGCCGGCGGGCCGCGGCGGTGAAGTTGCCCTCCTCGACGATGGCGAGAAAGGTCGCGACCAGATGCGGATCGAACATGGCGGTGTTCTCGAAACGTGAATACCGATTGCATGGTATGCACGGTTCCGCATCATCGCCAAGCGCGGCATCCTCGCCCTCGCTCGTCGACCGTGCGCATCCGCCCGGCGTCGCAGCGGGAGGACACCCCCATGTCGACGGGACGCATCACCGCCGCCATCCGCCGGTTCGCGCCGGATCCCTTCACGCTCGGGCTGATCGTGACGCTCGTCGCGGCGAGCCTCTGGCCGGCGAGCGAGGCGATGGCGCCGACGGTGGCGCGGGCGACCGACGTCGCCATCACGGTGATGTTCTTCCTCTACGGCACCAAGCTGGCGCCGAGCCGGGTGGTCGAGGGGATCGCACACTGGCGGCTCCAGTCGCTGATCTTCGGCGCGACCTGGCTGCTCTTTCCCGTCCTCGGACTGATCCTGGCGCAGATCCTGCCGGCGGTGACGTCGCGCGACATCGTCATGGGGCTGGTGTTCCTGACGCTGCTGCCCTCGACGGTGCAGTCGTCGCTCGCCTTCACCTCGATCGCCGGCGGCAATCTGCCGGCCGCCATGTGCGCCGCCACCTTCTCCAACATCGCCGGCACGGTGCTGACGCCGCTGTGGGTCGCCGTCGCGCTGTCGCTGCAGGGCGATGCCGACACCTGGAGCGCGATCGGCGAGATCGTGCGGCTGATCGTCGTTCCCTTCGCCGTCGGCCAGGTGGTGCGGCCGTGGCTCGCCGGCTGGGTCTCCCGCAACGGGCGACTGCTGGCGATCACCGACCGCGGCTCGATCCTGCTGATCGTCTACGGCGCGGTCGGTCGGGCGGTCAGGCTCGGCATCTGGTCGCGGCTCGAGGCGAGCGATCTCGTCGTCGTCGTCGTGGTCGAGGCGGTGTTGCTCGCCGGCATGATCCTGACGATCAGCCGGGCGGCGCGGTTCGTCGGGCTCGAGCGGGGCGACGAGATCGCGGCGATCTTCTGCGGGGCCAAGAAGAGCCTGGCTTCCGGCGTGCCGATGGCGGGCGTGTTGTTCGCGCCGGAACAGGCCGGACTGGTGCTGGTGCCGGTGATGCTGTTCCACCAGATGGAACTGATGACCGGCGCCTGGCTGTCGCGGCGTTACGCGCGCCGGAACGCGGAAACCACCTCTGCGGTCACGCCGATCGGCGCACCCGTTGCGGCGGAGGGCGGCTGAATGTCACAGATGCATCACGCCGAGGCCGAGACGCTCGTGGTTGGTCTCCGGCAGGAAGGCGGATTCGCCATAGGCGGCGACCACCAGCCAGGTGTTGTCGGCGGCGACCGCCACCTTCACCTTGAGGCTGCTGTCGCCGGGGATCGGCGGGATCAGGCCGCCGAGCGCCTCGAGGCCGGCGTGGATCAGGGCGTGGGTGGCACCGGGCGTGTCGCGCACCACACCGGCCTTCAGCGCCGCGTTGACGATCGATCGCGGAAACGTACGGTTGATGTCGGTCTTGCGGCCGCTGACCCAGGTCACGGCGGTGCGGACCCTGCTCTCCTGCGCCAGCTGCGCCCGGATCGCCTCTTCCTCGTCCTTCGACGACATGGCGAGAATGACGGCGAGCTTGCCGAGGCGGTCGGCTTCCAGGGCGATCTTCATGAATGCGGCTCTCCCCGAGGGCACTCGTCGCGTCGTCGCGTCGGGCCGTCGACCGCGATCCCCTAGCATGGTCGGCCGCTTCGCGGAACCGTCCATGGATTGCGGCCCTCGCCGGGTCTGCAATGCGGCCGAATACCTATGGGGCTCCTCCGCGTTGACGGGCGCCCCAAACGGTGGGATAGGTCGGGCGTTCCCGCTCCGGGTCGAGAGCAGAACCTCGTGACATCTTGATCGACCCAAAAGCATTCGCCGCCGAAGACGCTTTCCGCGTCGCCGCGGCGACATCCACCGAGTGACACTTGACCCCTTGATGGTGGTTTCCGGACGATCTGCGCCTCGTGCCGCGGTCGTCTCGCTGTTCGTCGTTCAAAGCCTCGCTTTGGTCGATGGGCAGGTCGGATCGCCGTCATGGACCTGTCGCGCCTCTCCGATCTCGAGTTCCTGCCGCAGACCGCCGCAAGCGTCTCCGACGACGCCTGGGCGATCGGTTCGGCCTGCCTGACCGGCATCCTGCTCGAGGTATCGGCCGACCCCAAGCCCGGCCTCGTGACGCCGCGCTCGATGGGCTCGCATGCCGACATGGACCTCCAGACGTTCATGCTGACGTCGGCGGCCATCGCTCCCTGTTTCTCGCGCTGCGCCCAGATCGGGCTCGATCTCGCCGGCTCTCCGGACGAGGTGCTGCCGCGCATCCGTTCCGTCGGTCGTCTCTACGACCGGCACCTTCTCGCCGCCTCCAACGGCATCAACACGCAGCGTGGTGCGCTCTTCGCCCTGGGCGTCACCGCGGCTGCCGCCGGCGTCTCTCGGGACGACCGGCGCCCCCATTCGGCCGAGGCGATCTGCGCCGCGGTCGCCGATGTGACCGCCGGTCTGGTCGAGCGCGAGCTCGTCGCCCGTCGGCGCGAACCGGTGACCGCCGGCGAGATCCTCTATGCGCAGCACGGCCTCAGCGGCATCCGCGGCGAGGTCGAGGAAGGCTTCCCGACCGTCCGCGGCCACGGCCTGCCGGCACTGCGCGAAGCCCTCGCCGCCGGCGCCTCGCTCAATCGCGCGCTGATCCACGCCCTCGTCGCCATCGTGGCGGAGGCCGAGGACACCACCGTCGCCTGGCGCGGTGGGCTGCCCGGTCTCGCCTTCGTGCGGGCCGGCGCGGCGGC
>DBMN01000093.1 GCA_002298965.1 Rhizobiales bacterium UBA697
ATCACGGCGCAGCAGGTCTCGGCCCAGGCCGCCGCCTCGATCTGGTCGCGGGTCGAGGGCGTGATCGGCGCCGAGCCTCTGCCCGCGCACGTCGCGCGGGTCGACGACGAGACGCTGCGGGCGGCGGGGCTCTCGGCCGCCAAGGTCCGGACGCTGCGGGCGGTGGTCGAGGCCTGCGAAGCCGGGCTCGATCTCGAGGGTTGCGCGAACCTCGCCGAAGAGGACGCCGTGGCGCGGCTGGTGGCGATCAAAGGCATCGGCCGCTGGACGGCGGAAGTGTGGCTGCTCTTCTCCGCCGGCCATCCCGACGTCTGGCCGGGCGGCGACCTCGCCCTGCAGGCGGCGATCGGCGACGCCTTCGGCATCGCGGAGCGGCCGAGCGAGAAGGCGACGCGGGTGATCGCGTCGGCCTGGGCGCCGTGGCGCGGCGTCGCGGCGCGGCTGTTCTGGGCCTATTACGCGGCGCGGCGGCAGGGGCGCGAGGGCATGGCGCGCTGAAGGCCCGCGTCGCATCGGCGTGTCGTCGCGGACACGCGGTGCGCATCGGCAACAGGGCCGCGCCATCACGCGTCCGCGTCTTCACACGAGCGACATGCGTCCCGTACACTGTCCGCGTCGTTCGTGGTGCCGGCTTCTCGGCCGATTCGATCGTCGGCGAGGTCAGCACCGCTCCCAGCGGAGAGCGAGGTGCGCCTTGACGATCCACGTGACGCCCCGATCCCATCCCGTTCTGGTGCTGAACGCCGACCATCGTCCGCTCAGCTATTACCCGCTGTCGCTGTGGTCCTGGCAGGAAGCGATCAAGGCGGTGTTCATGGACCGCGTCGACATTCTCGCCTGTTACGACGTCGCCGTCCGCAGCCCCAGCCTGAGCATGGCGCTGCCCTCGGTGGTGTCGCTCAAGTCCTATGTCCGCTCCGAACGGACCCCGGCCTTCACCCGGTTCAACGTCTTCCTGCGCGATCGTTTCACCTGCCAATACTGTGGTTCGGGCCAGGACCTGACCTTCGACCACGTGGTGCCGCGGTCGCGCGGCGGGCAGACGACGTGGGAGAACATCCTGACCGCCTGCGCCCCCTGCAATCTGCGCAAGGGCGACCGCTCGATGCGCGAGGCGGGGCTCCATGCCCACCAGATGCCGTGGCGGCCGACGGTCCACGACCTGCACGAGGCCGGTCGGCACTTCCCGCCGAACCATCTGCACGAGAGCTGGATGGACTATCTCTACTGGGATACCGAACTCGATCCGTGAGTGGCGGACGGCGGTCGCGGCGATCGGTCGCCCTGCCTTTTTCGCGCGAGCGCGGCGGGGTTCGCCCTATTGTTGATGGAAATCAAGTTGTGCGGCGTTGATGAAATGTTAAGAGACGGACGAGGCAAGGGGTATCGGTTTTGTCGCGTCCCGTCCGTTTCGCGTCGCGTCTGCTCGTCGCACTGGCGTTGATCGTTCAGATCTTCGCGCCGGTGGGTGCCGGCGCGGCCATGATGCGGATGACCTTCGACCCCGCCGCCGGCGCCCAGATCTGCGTCCACGACGAAGACGGCGCCGACCTCTCCGGCGACACCGACCACGGGCTCGCCCGTCACGGCGAGGCCTGCGGCCTCTGCCAGCTGGTGGCGGCGGGCGGCCATGCGCCGCCGGTCTTCGTGCAGATCCCCGTCGACGTGCCCCCCGCCACCGCGATCGTCGCCTGGCGCCTCGTCGTCGAGGCCGTCGTCGCCGAACGGCACCTCGACCAGATCCGCGGCCGCGCACCGCCGGCCCTTTCCTGACCTGCCCTCAGCCGCCGGCGCGTTTCCGCGCGTCCGGCCGTCTTGGCGCGCGACGCCACGCGTCCGCCCGGCATCAGGAAAATCGTCATGTCCCGTATCGGTCTCATGGGGAGCACCGCGCTCCTCGCCGCCGTCGTTCTCGCCCTTCCCGCCCAGGCCGCGCCGCAGAAGAAGCGGGCCGCGGAAGCCCTTCCCGAAGTCGTCGTCACCGCCGACCGCGCCAAGCCGGCGGCCGCGCCCGCCGGGCTCTCGACCCCGATCGGCGCCTTCACGCTGACCGGCGAGCCGCTCGCCGCGGCCGCCGCCGTCTCCGACGACACCGCCGCCATGCTGACGGCGATCCCCGGCGTCCAGGTGGCGGCCGGCGGCGGCGTCTCCTCGCTGCCGGTGATGCGCGGCCTCGGCGACGACCGCATCAATGTGCTGACCATGGGCATGGCCATCACCTCGGCCTGCGGCAACCACATGAATCCGCCGCTGTCCTATGTCGACCCGTCGCGGGTGGGCAAGGTCGAGGTGCTGGCGGGCGTGACGCCGGTCTCCAAGGGCGGCGACAACATCGGCGGCTCGATCATCGTCGAGCCGCGGGCGCCGCGCTTCGCCGGCTCGGTCGGCATCGACGGTCTGCCGGGCCTCCAGCTCGGCAACGGCGTCGTCGCCCACGGCTCGGTGTCGACCTTCTGGCGGTCGAACGGCAACGTCTTCGGCGGGGCGCTGAACGCCTCGATCGCCGATGCCGACTGGAGCCTCGAATACGACGGCGCCGGCTCGCGCGGGCAGAACTACAAGGCGGGCGGCGGCGCGATCGTGCGCGATTCGCTCTATGCGACGCAGAACCATGCGGTGACGCTCGCCCGGCGGCTCGACAGCGGTCTGCTGACCTTCGCCGCCGGCATTCAGGACATCCCCTACCAGGGCTTTCCGAACGTCCGCATGGACATGCTCTACAATCGCAGCGAGTACATGAACGTCCGCTTCGAGAACGCCTACGACTGGGGCAAGCTCGATGCGCGCGCCTTCTGGCAGGAGACGCGCCACTACATGAACTTCCTCGCCGGCAAGATGGCGAACGGGATCGACGCCGCGTCGAGCAAGGGCATGCCGATGTACACCAACGGCACCGACAGCGGCTGGTCGGTCAAGGCCGAGATCCCGATCGGCAAGGCCGACACGCTGCGGATCGGCAACGAGTTCCAGCACACCACGCTCGACGACTGGTGGCCGCCGGTCGCCGGCACCGCGCCGATGATGGCGCCGAACACGTTCCGCAACATCAACGGCGGCCGGCGCGATCGGCTCGGCACCTGGGCCGAGTGGGAGCACGTCTGGTCGAAGGAATGGTCGACCCTCGTCGGCGTCCGCAACGACACCGTCTGGATGGATACCGGCAACGTCGCCGGCTACAGCCAGCAGGACACCAACGGCATGATGGTCTTCAACTATCTCGCCGATTCGACCGCCTTCAATGCCCGTTCGCACGCCAAGACCGACGTCAACTTCGACCTGACGGCGCTCGCCCGCTGGAGGCCGCTGGAGACGACCGAGTTCGAGTTCGGCTACGCCCGCAAGACCCGCTCGCCGAACTTCTACGAGCGCTATTCCTGGGCGACCGGCGCGATGGCGAGCCGGATGATCTCGTGGACCGGCGATGCCAACGGCTATGTCGGCAACATCGACCTGAAGCCGGAGGTCGCCCACACGCTGTCGGCGACGCTGGTGCTGCACGATCCGGCGAAGAAGGCCTGGGAGGTCAAGGTCACGCCGTGGTTCTCCCATGTCGAGAACTACATCGACGCCGACCGCAAGACGGTCGCCGGCATCAACTACGGCGCCTTCCCGCTGCTGCAGTTCGCCAATCACGACGCCCAGCTCTACGGCTTCGACGCCGCGGCGCGGGCCGAGCTGTGGACCTCGGACGTCTGGGGCCGCTTCGACGTGTCGGGTCGCGCGTCCTACACCCATGGCCGCAACCTCGACACCCACGACGGGCTCTACCGGGTGATGCCGCTCGAGGGCGCGATCGGCCTCGACCATCGCCTCGGCGCCTGGAGTCAGCATGCCGAGGTGCAGATGGTGGCGGCCAAGACCGACCTCAACGCGGCCCGCAACGAGCTGCGCACCGCCGGCTATGCCCTGGTCAACTGGCGGACCGCCTATCAGTGGCGGAACGTCCGTCTCGAGGTCGGCGTCGACAACCTGCTCGACCAGAAATACGCGAGCCCGCTCTCCGGGGTCGACTATGGCGAATACAAGAAGAACGGCACGCTCGGCCCGCTGGCGGGTCCCGGCCGGTCGATCTTCGCCACCGCCAAGGTCGCGTTCTGATCACCGGGGGCGCGGGCGACCCTCGCGCCCCCCGTCCGCCTCGTCGGAAGGGTCGATCGGCCGGATCGACCGGGCATTCGGAGTTCTCCGTTGGAAACCATCTCGCTCTCCCCGCTGGCGCTCTACGAGAGCGCCGGTCTCGTCGGCCGATCGGTGATGATCGTCCTCGGCCTCGCCTCGGTGTGGTGCTGGGTGCTGATCGTCGAGGCGATCGTCGCCGTCGTCCGTCTGCGGCGTGCCCTGACCCGGCCCGCCGC
>DBMN01000215.1 GCA_002298965.1 Rhizobiales bacterium UBA697
GGGCGGCGGCGGGGCGGCCGGGCGCTGCGCGCCTCCGGAGGCGGGCGGACGCTTCAGGGGATCGTCCTCGGGCTTCGTCGCCTGGGCGACGCGGAACGTGCCGCCGACGACGCCGACGGACGTCCCCTCCCCGGCCGACGCCGTTCCCGTACCCACGCCGCCGGTGAGCAGGGCGGGCAGGATCGTGCCGATCGCGAGAAGGTCCTTCAGGGTCTTCATGTCGTCTCTCCCTCTGCGCGCAAAAGGCGCCGGACCGCCATCCGATACCCCGATCGGGGCCGATCGATGTCGAAGATCGAACGTCTTTCGGCGGATCGAGGGCGAAAACGCGGCGGAAGGGCGCGGCCGGAGCCGTTGCCAAGCGGTGCGAGGGGTGTATGGTGCGCCTCTCGTCGCCGGAGGACGCGTGATGGCCAATGACACGACCGGGTTCCGCTCGCTCGTCGAGCAGATTCAGCAGCGCGATCGCGAGGCCGCTCCCGCCGTCGGACGTCCGCGCACCCGCACGGCGGAGCGCAGCGAGAAGACCGAGCGCCCCGCCCGTCGCCGCGAGGCCGTCACGGCGGCCGAACGCGCGGCGCTGCGCGACGATCTGCCCGCCTTCCTGACCCGACGCTGGCTCTGAAGCCGCCCGTTCCGCCCGAAAGGGCGGAGGGCCGGCCGAGCGATCATGACCGGCGAGGAGGCCACTCGCGATCTTCGCTCGACCGGCGCGACCCGATGGACCCGGGCGTTTGCGGCGATCCCGAGCCGTCGGGCTCCGAGACCTTCGTCCGCCGGCGCCGATCGGGGCGGCCGATGGGCGCGGCTTTCGGGACGAAGGCCGAGGAAAACCCTAGCGAAGCCCGCCGCGACGGCAAAGCCCCACGGCCTCCCCGCTCGCCGAATTCGCGAATGTTCGTAAATCGTTGAGGTTAACGCGGCCCGCGCGGGCCCGAGCCGGGGCGTGCCCGCGCCTCAGGCGGCGCGCAGCACCACGCGGTTGCGACCGCCTTCCTTGGCCTCGTAGAGGCCGGCGTCGGCACGCTTCATGATCGTCTCGACGGTGTCGTGGGCGCTCTCGAGCGCGCCGATGCCGATCGAGATGGTGCGCGGCAGCAGGCGGCCGTCGGGCAGGCGGAAGGGCTCGCCGGCGACGCGCTCGCGGATGCGCTCGCCGACCACGCGGGCCGAGGCGAGATCGGTGTCGGGCATGATCACCACGAATTCCTCGCCGCCGTAGCGACAGGCGAGATCGGCGCCGCGGATCGAGCTCTCGATGCGGGTGGCGAGGTCGCGCAGCACCGCGTCGCCGGCATCGTGGCCGTAGGTGTCGTTGACCGCCTTGAAGTGATCCATGTCGGCGATCAGCACGGCGAGCTGCCGCTGGTGGCGATGGGCCTGCTCCAGCGTGTGCTCGAGATGCGTCGACATGAAGCGGCGATTGTGCAGGCCGGTCAGGCCGTCGGTGACGGCGAGTTCCATGGTCTGCTGGACGCTGTCGCGCAGGCGGTCGGTGTAGTGCTTGCGGCGGATCTGGGTGGCGACGCGGGCGAGCAGCTCCTGGCGATCGACCGGGCGGACGAGATAGTCGTTGACCCCGAGTTCCAGGCCGCGCAGCAGCCGGGCGCGATCCTCGAGCTCGGCGAGGAGCAGGATCGGCAGCATGCGGGTGCGCTCGAGGCCGCGGATCTGCGAGACGAGACGCAATGCGTCGAAATTGGCGAGACCGAGCGACACGATCACCAGATCGAAGTCGCTCTCGGCGACGCGGAACAGCGCCTGCTGCGGATCGGTCTCGATGGTCAGGCGGTGACGGCCGTTGCAGGCGGCGACGAGACGCTCGGCGCTGGAGCGGCGATCGTCGACGAGCAGGATGTTGCCCTCCGGCACCTCGGCGAGAAGGCGCGGATCGTCGGCGTCGTCGAGCCCGAGGCCGCGACGGCCGGGCGTGCGCAGGCGCAGTTCGTCGGTCAGCGCCTTGAGGCGGACGAGGCTCTTCACCCGGGTGACGAGCGCGGTGTCGGAAACCGGCTTGGTGAGGAAGTCATCGGCGCCGGCCTCGAGCCCCTTCACGCGATCGGCGATCTGGTCGAGCGCCGTCACCATGACGACGGGCACGTGCATGGTGCGCGGGTCGGCCTTGAGCCGGCGGCAGACCTCGAACCCGTCCATGCCCGGCATCATCACGTCGAGCAGCACGATGTCGGGCGGCATCTGGGCGCATTTCGCCAGCGCCTCCTCACCCGACATGGCGGTGGAGACGTCGAAATACTCGGCGGTCAGACGCGCCTCGAGCACCTTCACGTTGGCGGGAATGTCGTCGACGACGAGAACGCGACCGGTCATTTCGATCCACCGAACTTACGCATCACCGAGGTAGGACTTGACCGTCTCGAGGAACTTGGCCACCGAGATGGGCTTGGAAATGTAGGCCTCGCAGCCGCCCTGGCGGATGCGTTCCTCGTCGCCCTTCATGGCGAAGGCGGTGACCGCGATGACCGGGATCGATCGCAGTTCGTCGTCCTCCTTCAACCACTTGGTCACTTCGAGGCCCGACACTTCGGGCAACTGGATGTCCATCAGGATGAGGTCGGGGCGATCGGCGCGCGCCACGTCCATCGCATCGAATCCGTTGCGCGACTGCAACGTCCGATAGCCGTGCGCCTCGAGAAGATCGTGGAAGAGCTTCATGTTGAGCTCGTTGTCCTCCACGATGAGGACGGTCTTCGCCATCACCACACCCCCGGACCTTCCGGCCCTCCATCGGCGAGATCGTCGCCGGTGCTTTTCCCTGCAAACGACGCTAGCATCGAAACCCTACCGAAGTTGTTAAGGACGGAAAATGCGATCTTCGCCAAGGTTTCCGAGTCGTGAAGGCCTGACGCCGGACAAGGCCGCCGAGATCGCCATCGCGGCGCTGGGGCATCTCGCCGGCGACGCGGAAGCGATCGGCCGGTTTCTCGCGGTCAGCGGCATCGGGCCGGAGAACCTGCGTCTGGCCGCCGCCGAACCCGGCTTTCTCGCCGGGGTGCTCGCCTATTTCCTCGAGGACGAGAGCCTGCTGCTGGCCTTCTGCGAGAGCGAACGGCTGCGCCCGACGCTGATCGCGGCGGCGCGCCACGCCCTCGATCCCGTCTCCGACTTCTCATGAGCGGCGTCCGCCTCCTGGGATCCGTGGCGGATTTCCGCGCCGACGGGCGTCCCCTGATGGTGGTCGACGTCGACGAGGTGGTTCTGCGTTTCGTCGCGCCGCTCTCGGCTTACGTGGCTCGTTTCGGCTACCGGCTGGAGCCGCGCTCCTTCGCCATCACCGGCAACGTGGTGCGCGAGGGCGGCGGCCAGGCGATCGCCGGCGAGCTGGTCAAGGAACTGATCGACTGCTTCTTTCGCGACGAGGTCGAGAACCAGCCGGCGGTCGACGGCGCCCTCGCGGCGCTCGCGACACTCGGCGCCACCTGCGACATCGTGCTCCTCACCAACGTGCCGGCGCGACAGGCCGAACGGCGGGCGGCCTACCTCTCGCGTCTCGGCCTCGGCTGTCCGATGATCGCCAACGAGGGCTCGAAGGGCGGACCGATCGCCGCGCTCGCCATGGCGGCGCGGGACGTCGGCGGCGAGGCGCTCGAAGTGGTCTTCGTCGACGACGGACCGAACCATCTGGCGGCGGCCCGCGGCACGGTCGCACGGCTGCGGCTGGTGCATTTCGTCGCCGATCCGGCGTGGTTCGCCATGGCGCCGCAGGTCGGCGGCACATGGCTCCGGACCCGCGACTGGGCCGAGGTGACGCGCGCGGTCACGGCGCTCGCGGGGTGAGGCCGGCGATTGCCGCCCCGACCCGGCGCGGGTAGATTCGGTCCACCCGCTTCGGGCCTGCGGATCGACACGCGTGACGACATTCAAGGATCAGGCGGGCGTTCCCCGCCCCCTCGCCTTCTGCCGCGAGTGCCTTGCGCCCGCGCGGCGGGGCGCGACGCGTTGCCCGAAGTGCGGCTCGCCGCGGCTGATCGAGCACGACGAGCTGGACCGTCTCTCGATCGCCCATGTCGACTGCGACGCCTTCTATGCCTCGATCGAGAAGCGCGACGACCCGAGCCTGCTGGACAAGCCGGTGATCGTCGGCGGCGGCAAGCGCGGCGTCGTCGCGACCGCCTGCTACATCGCCCGCATCCACGGCGTGCGCTCGGCGATGCCGATGTGGCAGGCGCTGGAGCGCTGCCCGCAGGCGGTCGTCGTCCGCCCGAACATGGAGAAATACGCCCGCGTAGGCCGCGAGGTGCGCAAACTGATGGGCGAACTGACGCCGCTGGTCGAGCCGCTGTCGATCGACGAGGCCTTCCTCGATCTCTCGGGCACCGAGCTGCTGCATCATGGCTCGCCGGCGCTGTCGCTCGCGGGCTTCGCCAAGAAGGTCGAGAAGGAGATCGGCATCTCGCTGTCGATCGGCCTGTCGCACAACAAGTTCCTCGCCAAGATCGCCTCCGACCTCGACAAGCCGCGCGGCTTCTCGGTGATCGGGCGGGCTGAGACCGAGGCGTTCCTGGCGCCGCGGCCGGTCACCGCCATCTGGGGCGTCGGCAAGGCGACGGCGGAGGCGCTGTCGGCGATGGGGCTGCACACGATCGCCGACATCCGCCGCGCCGACGAGGGCGAGCTCTTCCGCCGCTTCGGCGTGCTCGGCAAGCGGCTGAAGGACCTCTCCTTCGGCCGCGACGCCCGGGTGGTCGACCCGTCGGACGAGATCAAGTCGATCTCCAACGAGATCACGCTCGACACCGACGTCGGCGACTTCGTCGCCCTCGAGAAGATCCTGTGGCGGCTCTCCGACAAGGTCGCGGGGCGGCTCAAGGCCCATGCGATCGGCGGCTTCACCGTGCAGCTGCGGCTCAAGACGCCCGACTTCAAGGCGATCAGCCGCGGCCGTCGCCTCGCCGATCCGACGGCGCTGGCCGACCGGATCTTCCGCACCGGCGTCGATCTCCTGCGCAAGGAATGCGACGGGCGACGCTTCCGCCTGATCGGCATCGGCGTCTCCGACCTGACGGGGATCGAGTTCTGCGATCCGCCGGACCTCGTCGACGAGGCGGCGGGCCGGCGGGCGCGGGCGGAAGCGGCGATCGACGATCTGGCGAAGCGCTTCGGCGCCGGCGTGGTCGAGCCGGGCCTCGTCTTCGCGCCGAGACCCAAGGCGAAGCCGGCGGGCGAGGCGCCGGGCCCTGACGCTCAGCCTCGTGGCGGATCGACGAAGCCCTGACGTCTCTGCCGTTCGCGGAGGCCCTTCATGCAGAGGTGCCCGACCGCAGGTCGGGCCTCGAAGCGCGAAGGGCCGAGTGGCACGCCCGTCGACGACTTCGCCCTTCGAGGCCCGGCCCTGCCGGGCACCTCAGGGTGAAGCCGAACAGGGAGATCGAACGCAGGACGGCGTTCCTCGAACCTCAGCGGCAGGCGGCAGCGGGCAAGGCCTCGAGCGAGGTGAGCGAGCCCTTCAGGACGAAGGAGCCGTAGTCGAAGCGCATGCGGCGGGAGACGCCGTTGTCGTAGAGCAGGAAGTTCAGCCGATAGTCCGGCAACTGCGCCGCGTCGGACGCCTTCGACATGTCGTAGAAGGCGATGTCGATCGGCCAGCGGCGATGGCCCTTCAGCAGATCGTTCGCGGCGGCCGGCTCGTCGGCGGTGTCGTCGGCGCCGGTCAGCTCCCGGCCGATGACGACCGCCGTGCGATAGGGCTTCTCGCCGCTCTCGGTGCCGTCGTAGAGGTCGATCTCGGCGATGGTCTTGCCGGCCTTGGCGGCGTCGAGCACGGCGGCGAGGTGGTCGGTCGGGAAGCGCACGGCGGCGGGCAGCGACACGCCCTTCTCGCCCGGTTGCGCCAGTTTCACCTCGATCGCGTCGCCCTTGCGCAGGGCCCGGCCCTTGGTGGTCTCCACGGGCACGCCGTCGACCCGGTTCTCGTTGACGAAGTCGTAGGAGGAGCCGCTCGCGTCCTCGAAGGCGGTGGCGCGGATGTCGGTCAGGCGTGCGCGGCCTTCCGTCGGCTCGAGCCGCGTCACCATGCGGAACTTCGAGGCCCAGCCCTCGCAGGGGGAGCCGGCGAACTCGTAGACGAGGCGACCGGAGACGGCGCCGATGGCGCCCCCCTTGCCGGCGTCGGCGAGGCTCATCTCGTAGATCGCACGGTGGGGCGAGAAGGGCGCGACGCGCGCCTCGGCGGCGAAGGCTGCGGGGGCGGCGAGACACAGGGCCACGGCGAGAGCCGGGCGGCGGAAGCGCTTCATCGATCGTCCTCGTGGCAGGCGGCGCGCAGGCCGCCGGTTCGGGGGAGCCTGCTGGCCAATCGTGGCAATTCGACGCCGAACGAACACACCGCGCGCCGGGCGGCGGCCATGCCGCGAGGCGATTGCGGCCGGCGGCGGAATCCGCCAAGAAAGGCGCTCCCCGGCATTGCCGCCGAACTCGGAGACCGTTCATGACCATCGCCGCCCGCCTCGCCGAACTCGGTATCGACCTGCCCACCCCGGCTCTGCCTGCCGCCAACTACGTGCCCTTCGTCCAGTCGGGCAACCTGCTGTTCGTGTCGGGCCAGATCCCGATGGGCGCCAAGGGCATCGAGTTCGTCGGCAAGCTCGGCGCCGACACCGACGTCGAGACCGGCCGCGCCGCCGCCCGCCTCTGCGCGATCAACCTGATCGCCCAGGTGAAGGCCGCCACCGGCGATCTCGAGAAGCTCGTCCGCGTCGTCAAGCTGACCGGCTTCGTCAACTCCACGCTCGAGTTCGGCGATCACCCCAAGGTCGTCAACGGCGCCTCCGACCTGATGGTCGAGGTGTTCGGCGACAAGGGTCGTCATTCGCGTTCGGCGGTCGGCGTCGCCGCCCTGCCCTTCGGCGTCGCGGTCGAGATCGAAGGCATCTTCGAGATCGCCTGAGAGGGGTCAATCCCGTGACCGAGCCCGACTTCGCCTGGCTGACGACACGCCCGATCGCCCACCGCGGTCTGCACGACCGGGCGGCCGGCCTGATCGAGAACTCGCTCGGCGCCGCCCGCGCGGCGGTCGAGCGGGGCTACGCGATCGAATGCGACGTGCTGCTCTCGGCCGACGGCGAGGTCGTGGTCTTCCACGACGACACGCTCGACCGGCTGACCGCCGAGACCGGCCCGGTCGCGGCGCGCACCATGGCGGAGCTGCGGGCGATCCGCCTCGAGGGCTCCGACGACACCATCCCCTCGCTCGGCGATCTCCTTTCGGTGATCGGCGGGCGGGTCGGGCTGGTGATCGAGCTGAAGTCGACCTTCGGGGCGACGACCGAGGCGGCGCTCGCCGACAGGGTCGCCGCCGCGCTCGCCGGCTATGCCGGCCCGGTCGTCACCAAGTCGTTCGACCCGCGCCTCGTCGTCGCCGCGCGCCGCGCCATGCCGGGGCTCGCCCACGGCATCGTCGCGGAACGGGCGCGCGATCCGGTCGACTACGGCGGGCTGGGAGCGGCGACGCGCTTCGCGCTGACCCATCTCCTGCATGCGCCGTGGAGCCGGCCGGACTTCGTCTCCTATTCGATCGCCGACCTGCCGGCCATCGGCCCGACGATCGCGCGGTCGCTCTTCGGCCGACCGGTGATCACCTGGACGGTGCGCACGGCTGCCGACGTCGCCAAGGCGGCGGCCCACGCCGACCAGATCGTCTTCGAAGGCTTCCTGCCGCCGCTCGACGCCGCGTCGACCTGACCCGCGCGAAAGCATTTCCGCTGCGGCACCCCGCGATGTTACGCTGAAGAAGCAAACGCTGTCGGGGTCCGTAGGGAGGGGTCGACGACATGTATCTCAGGAACGTCTCCATGGCGGCGGCCGTTGCCGCCACGCTTCTCGCCGGCGCCGTCGCGGCGCCCGCGCCGGCTCGGGCCAAC
>DBMN01000171.1 GCA_002298965.1 Rhizobiales bacterium UBA697
CGTGATCGTCGCGGCGGTCACCGCGCTGCGGCGGGTACGGCTGCGGGGTGGGGCGGGCGAGGCGGCGGTGGTCGTCACGGCCGCGGGGGCGCTGCTCGCCACGCCCTTCGGGCTCGACTACGACGCGGCGATCCTGGCGGTGCCGCTGGTCGTGCTCGTTCGCGACGTCGGGGGTGCTCTGAGATCGATCGAGCGCTGGGCGATGCTCGCCGCGCTGGTCGCGCCGGTCATGGCGCGGCCGCTCGCCTTCGCGGTCCATCTGCCGATCGCGCCGCTGGCGTTCGCGGCGCTCTTCGTCGTGGTGGTGCGCCGGGTGGCCGCGGGCGAGGCCGCGATCAGGCCTCGTCCTCGATCGGAATCGCCTGCGACTTCGGCGTGATCAGGATCTTGTCGATGCGGCGGCCGTCCATGTCGACCACTTCGAAGATCCAGTCGCCGACGTCGGCCTTGTCGCCCTCGGTCGGGATGCGGGCGAGCACCGACAGCATCAGGCCGCCGACGGTGTGATAGCCCTCGTGCTCGAGGTCGGGCAGGTCGACCAGCCGTTCCAGCTCGTCGATCGCCTCGTCGCCGTCGATCAGCCACGAGCCGTCGTCGCGGCGGACCGGGCCGGAGACCTGCGGCGCGTCGACGTCGGCGAAGTCGCCGGTGATGCCCTCGACGATGTCGGTGAGCGTGACGAGGCCCTGCAGGCCGCCGTATTCGTCGACGACGAAGGCGGCGTGGACGGGCGTGTCACGGAAGCGCTCGAGCAGTTTCAGCACCTGCGCGCTCTCCGGCACGATCAGCGGCTGCTTCAGATGCGCCTTGGGGTCGAGCACGCGGCCCTCGACGGCGTCGCGCAGCAGGTCCTTCTTGTAGAGAAGGCCGATCGGTTCGTCGATCGAGCCCTCCGCCACGATCATCGCCGAATAGGGACAGGCGAGGATCTCGTCGCGCAGGCGGTCGGCCGGATCCTGCGGGTCGATCCAGTAGAGATCCGGGCGCGGCGTCATCACCGCGCGCACCGGGCGGTCGGCGACGCGCATGACGCCTTCCAGCATCTCGCGCTCTTCCGGGTCGAGGACACCGGCTTCCACGCCCTCGGCGAGGACGTGCATGACCTCGTCCTCGGTGACGTCGGCGCCGGTCGTCTCCTGGACGCCGAGGCGCTCGAGCAGGAAGTTCGACGTGTTGTTGAGGAGCGAGACGAAGGGCGCGGTGGCGCGCGAGAAGACGTCGACGAAACCCGCCATGGCCAGCGCGATCGGCTCGGGCCGGGCGATGGCGAGACGCTTGGGCACCAGTTCGGCGAAGACGATGGTGACGAAGGTCATGATCACCATGACGGTGACGAAGGCGGTCTCCTTCGCCGCCCAGGCGAAGGTCGGCCAGGTCGTCGTCAGCCAGTCGGCGAGGCGCTCGGAGAGCTGGGCGCCCGACGAGGCGCCGGCGATCAGCGCGGTCAGCGTGATGCCGATCTGCACGGCGGAGAGGAAACGGCCGGGGTGTTCGCCGAGTTCGAGTGCGCGGCGGGCGCGGCGGTCGCCGTCGTCGGCGAGCGCGACGATGCGCCCGCGTCGGGCCGAGACCAGCGCCATTTCCGAGGCGACGAAGAGAGCATTGACGAGGGTGAGTGCCGCGAAGATCAGCAAGTCGACGGTCAACATCCGATACGCGGGCCAAGCCCCTCCGAACCATGAAAGTGCGCGGACCATATCAGATAAACGTGCGCTCGTGTGCGGTTTCGCGGTCGGCTCGCAAGGAAGTTGCGACCTACGGAGCAACACGGATCGGAAAGACGCCGAGCGGCCGCCGCTTCGCCGGCGAAACGATCGTCGTTTCAGAGGCTTGGCTCGGAGGTCCCCGAACGGTCCGAATGCGCGCGGGCGACGAATTCGACCGCAGTGCACGGACCTCGGCTTGCAAGGGGAAAAAAACGGGGCGACGATCCCCTCGGCGACGGATCGCGCCCCTCTCGAGGTGCCCGCCGCACCCCATCCCCCCGCCGGCCGAGGTCGCGCGGGGCGTGGAATGGGGGAACATAAAGAGAACAATCAACGAGACAGGATTGGAGACTGCCATGACCTCCTCCGACAAGGGACAGACCGCCGGCAGACGAAGCGGGCCCCGGTGCGTGGCGCTCGTGGGGCCCTTCGGCAGCGGCAAGACCACGCTGCTCGAGGCCATCCTCGAACGCACGGGGGCCGTGACCCGAGCCGGGACCGTGGCGGCCGGAACGACCGTCGGCGATGCGTCCCAGGAAGCGCGCGACCACCGGATGGGTGTCGAACTCAACGTCGCCGAATGCGAATTCCTCGGCGACCGCTACACGTTCCTCGATTGCCCCGGCTCGGTCGAATACGCCTTCGAGGCGGAGGCGGCGGTGACCGGCGTCGACGTCGCGATCGTCGTGGCCGAAGCCGACGCCAAGAAGATCCCGGCGCTGCAGCTCACCCTGCGCATGCTGGAAGACCGCGAGATTCCCCACATCCTCTTCCTCAACAAGCTGGACAAGACCGAAGGCGGCGTCCGCGACGTGCTGGAGCTGATGCAGCCCGCCTCGCGCGTTCCCCTCGTGCTGCGCCAGATCCCGCTGGTGAAGAACGGCGCGACCGTCGGATCGATCGATCTGGCGCTCGAGCGCGCCTATGTCTGGCACGAGCACGCCGCATCCGAAGTCACCGAGATTCCCGATGCCGACAAGGCGGCCGAGGTCGAGGCGCGCTACCAGATGCTGGAGCGCATCGCCGACTACGACGACCATCTGATGGAAGAGCTGCTGTCGGACGTCGCCCCGCCGCGCGACGAGGTCTTCGACGATCTCGTCAAGGAGCTGCGCGCCGGCCAGATCTGCCCGGTGTTCATCGGCTCGGCCGAGCACGGCAACGGCGTCAGCCGGCTGTTGAAGGCGCTGCGCCACGAAGCCCCCGGCCTCGCCGAGACCTGCGAACGGCTCGGCCTCGACGGCGCCGGCGACGCGGTGGTCCAGGTGATGAAGACCATCCACACGCCGCACGGCGGCAAACTGTCGGTCAGCCGCGTGCTCGCCGGCAAGGTCGTCGACGGCGCCACGCTCTTCGCCTCCGACGGCAACGCGGACCGCGTCTCGGGCATCTATCGCCTGGTCGGCAAGGACCAGCAGAAGAAGGCCGAGGCGGTCGCCGGCGAGACCGTGGCGCTGGGCAAGATCGATCCGGCTCAGACCGGCACGACGCTCGCCGCGCGCAAGGGCGGCATCCCGGCGCTGGTGTCGCTCGAGGCGCCGGCCCCGGTGATGGGCTTCGCCATCGCCTCGCTCGACCACAAGGACGACGTCAAGCTCTCGGCGGCGCTCGCCAAGATCGCCGAGGAGGATCCCTCGCTGCTCGTCCGCCAGGATCAGGACACGGCCGAGACCATCCTCGAGGGCCAGGGCGAAATGCACCTGCGCGTCGCGCTGGAGCGGCTCGAGCACAAGTTCGCGATCAAGGTGAAGACCGGCCCGGTATCGGTTCCCTACAAGGAATCCTACCACGGCAACGTCTCGGTCCGCGGGCGCCACAAGAAGCAGTCGGGCGGCCACGGCCAGTTCGGCGACGTCGCGCTCGAGGTCTCGGCCGGCGCGCGCGGCTCGGGCTTCGTCTTCGCCGACCGGATCACCGGCGGCGTGGTGCCGCGGCAGTACATCCCGGCGGTCGAGGAGGGCGTCGCGGAGTTCCTGGAGAAGGGTCTGCACGGCTTCCCCGTGGTCGACCTCCAGGTCGCGCTGGTCGACGGCAGCTATCACACCGTCGACAGTTCCGACATGGCGTTCAAGACGGCCGCCCACATCGGCATGAAGGAGGCGCTCGCCCAGCTCCATTCGGTGCTGCTCGAACCGATCCTGAAGGTGTCGATCTCGACGCCGTCGGATGCCACGGCGCGCATCAACCAGATCGTCTCCGGTCGTCGCGGCCAGCTGCTCGGCTACGACGCGCGTCCGGGATGGGACGGCTGGGACGTCGTCGAAGCGCTGATCCCGCAGGCGGAGATGGACCACCTGATCGTCGACATTCGCTCGGCGACGCAAGGGGTGGGCTCCTATCGCCAGAGCTTCGACAACCTCGCCGAGGTGACCGGCCACGTCGCCCAGAAGGTTCTGGAGCGGGCCAAGGCGGCGCACCAGGCGGCGTGAGCGATCCCTCGCGGTGAAAATCGGCGGCCGGCGGAGCAATCCGCCGGCCTTGCCGTTCTTCCGCCACGGAAGGGGTATCCGACTCTCCTCCGGAGCCGGCACCGGGATTAACCTTCCAGACAGTTCGTTCTGGTGTCGGGGGCATGTTCCGATGCAGAAAGATGAAGAAATCCTTTCTGCATCTGCTCATCGCTCGTCCCGGATCGATACATGGCGTCGTTCGATCACAGTCGGTCTCATGCTCCTCTTTGGAGGTCCGTGCCGGTAGGCGCCGGAAGGCGTCGCTGGTCGACGGAAGTCTTGCTGATCGTCACGGTTGCATGCGACATCGCGGTGATCTTCGGGTCAGCGGTGGTGACGGCGCGGGTCTATCAGGGTTTCCTGCCGAAGGGCCCCGGCGACATCCTGCTCGCCATGGCGGCGCTGGCCTGCTGCATCTTCCTCGCCTTCATGGGCGCGCGCGGCGCCTATCGCACCGCGGCGCTGTCGGTGGCGCGCCAGCAGGTGGTGCACGTGCTCGCCGCCTGGACCTTCGTCTTCCTCAACCTCGCCTGGATCGGCTTCCTGCTCAGGGCGAGCGATTCCTTCGCCCGCGGCACGGTGGTGCTGTGGTTCGTGGTCGGCGGCTTCGTGTTGACGGCGGTGCACGGTTTCGGCGCGCGGGCGCTCGCCCGTGCCTTCGCCTCCGGCGCGGTCTCCCACAGCCGCGTCGCGGTGGTGGCGGTGGCCGAGGAGGGCGGCGCGGCGCGGCTT
>DBMN01000321.1 GCA_002298965.1 Rhizobiales bacterium UBA697
TCGAAGAAGTCGCCGACGGTGACGACGTCGGCGGCGACCGAGACGGAGGCGCGCAGCGCCGAGGTCTCGCCCGACTGGGCCGGGGCGGGGGCGATGACGGCGAGCAGCACCGAGGCGAGGATCGCGAGGCCGGCGGCGCCGAGGAGCGAGCGCACGAGGCGCTCGCCGGCTTCGCCGGTGAAGGTCACCAGACCGGGACGGGGGCGACGGAGAGAGTCGTATTTCATGGCACGCCTCCTCACTTCGGCGACACGGTCGCCGACATCATCTCGTCGGCGGCGCGGATCACGCGGGAGTTCATCTCGTAGGCGCGCTGGGCGGCGATCAGATCGGAGATCTCGGTCACCGAGTTGACGTTGCCCTGCTCGAGCTGGTTCTGCAGCAGCGTGCCGAAGCCTTCGTCGCCGGGGTTGCCGGTCTGCGGCGCGCCCGACGAGGCGGTCTCGAGGTAGAGGTTGTTGCCCATCGGCTCGAGGCCGGACTTGTTGATGAAGCGGGCGAGCTGGAACTGGCCGATGGTGGTCGGCGAGGTCGCGTTGCCGACCGTCACCTGCACCGAGCCCTGGGCGTTGACGGTCAGGCCGGTCGAGTTGGACGGGACCGTGATCTGCGGCTCGATCGGATAGCCGTCGGCCGTGGTGATGCGGCCCTGGCTGTCGATCTCGAAGGAGCCGTCGCGCGAGTAGCTGGTGCGGCCGTCGGGCAGCAGGACGCGGAAGAAGCCCTCGCCCTTGATGGCGACGTCGGTCTCCTTCTCGGTCGAGGACAGCGTGCCCTGCGACATGACGCGCGGCGTGGCGGCGACGCGGACGCCGGAACCGATCTGCACACCGGTCGGCAGGATGTTGCCGTTCTCCGACGTCGCGGTGCCGACCCGGCGCATGTCCTGGTAGAGCAGGTCCTGGAAATCCGCACGCTGGCGCTTGAAGCCGGTGGTGCGCATGTTGGCGATGTTGTTCGAGATGAGCTCGACGTTCAGTTCCTGGGCCGCCATTCCGGAGGCGGCGATGTGCATGGCCTTCATGACTCGTTCTCCCCTCAGGCGACCTGGGCCAGCTTCTCGATGGCGGAGCGACGCTGATCGTCGACCTTGCTCATCCAGGAGCTGACGGACTCGTAGGAGCGACCGACCTCGATCAGGCGGGCGATCTGCTCCACGGCGCGGACGTTGGACTTTTCGATCTGGCCCTGGACCAGACGGGGGAACTGCGTGGGCTGGGGGTCGTTGCCGGAGAAGAGGGTCTCGCCGACCTTCTTCAGCGAGCCGGTCTCGGCGAAGTCGACGACACGCAGCTTGCCGCGCACGCCCTGGGACGTGGAGATCGTGCCGTCGGCGGCCACGGTCAGGCTGGTCTCGGACGCCTGGAGCACCAGCGGGCCGCCCTCGGTCAGGACCGGGTTGCCGTCGCGGGTGACGAGCGTGCCGTCGGGCGACAGCGCGAAGGAGCCGTTGCGGGTGTAGCGCTCGCCCTGCGGCGTCTGGATGGCGAAGAAGCCCTTGCCCTCGATCGCCACGTCGAGATCGTTGCCGGTCTGGAGCATCTGACCGGGGCGGAAGTCGTAGCGATTGGCGTCGTCGAGGACGAAGCTGACCGGGCGATCCGAGCGCTTGAATTCGAGATCGGCGGCCGGCGGCATCTTCTGTTCCTTGAACATCAGAGCCTGGGCCTTGAAGCCGTTCGTCTCCACGTTGGCGACGTTGTTGGCGATCATGTCGAGCTCGCGTCGCAGGACGAGTTGTCGCGACAGGCCGACGAGTTGCGCGTTTTCCATTTCCACTGCTCCCCAGCGATCACGCCTGCTCCCCAGCCGGCGCGATCGAGAGAAGTTTCGCAAACCCCGTGCCACATGGTTAACTATCGAAAAATCAATGACTTGCCGAAAACGACCCGGTGCGGACGATGGGCAGGAACTGCCGGGTGGTCGGTTTGGACCGGCAGGGTTTACCGGCGTTTACCTCTGTTACCGAAAGGTTGAGATTCACCAGTCGTTAACCATTCCCTCCTTAGATCTAGAGAACACGGACTCGCGTTCGATCAGGGGAGATCGATGGCCAAGAAGCCCGCCGAAAAGACCGAAGCCGAACCCGGTGCCGAAGGCGCCGAGGGCGAGGCTGCGGGCGGCAAGAAGAAGCTCTTCATCATGATCGGCGCGGGCGTGGCCCTGCTCGCCGTTCTCGGTGGTGCGGCCTTCTTCTTCCTCGGCTCGAAGCCGAAGCCGGCGGACGCCGGGCACGACGCCCACGCCCCGGCGAAGACCGTGATGTACGTCGATCTGCCCGACATGACCGTGAACCTCTCGGCCGTCGACGGGCGGGCGACGTATCTGAAGGTGAAGGTGGCGCTCGAAGTCTCCGACAAGGCGACGGTCGAGAAGATCACGCCGGTGCTGCCGCGCGTGCTCGACGCCTTCCAGATCTATCTGCGCGAGCTGCGCGTCTCCGATCTCGACGGGTCGGCGGGGCTCTACCGCGTCAAGGAAGAGCTGCAGCGGCGGATCAACACCGCGATCGCGCCGGCGCGCATCGATGCGGTGTTGTTCAAGGAAATTCTGGTTCAGTGAGGCGTTCGCATGGCCGGTGAAGCCGAAGACCTCGAAGATCTGGATGCGGCCTGGGGCGCGGCGCTCTCGGAGCAGAAGGGCACGTCCGACGGGGAAGACGACGACCTCGCGGCAGACTGGGGCGCGGCCCTGGCCGAGCAGGGCGTCGAGGGCTCCGACGAGCTCGCCGCCCAGATGGCCGGCTTCGACGACGCCGACTTCGACCTCGACAGCGCCACCCGCGGCGGCGACCGCATCCTGAACCAGGAGGAAATCGACAACCTCCTCGGTTTCGACGTCGACGAGCAGTTCACCAACGATCAGTCCGGCATCCGCGCGCTGATCAACTCGGCCATGGTCTCCTACGAGCGTCTGCCGATGCTCGAGATCGTGTTCGACCGCCTGGTGCGCCTGACCACGACGTCGCTTCGCAACTTCACCTCCGACAACGTCGAAGTCTCGCTCGACAGCATCACCTCGGTGCGTTTCGGCGACTATCTGAACTCGATCCCGCTGCCGGCGATCCTCGGCGTCTTCAAGGCCGAGGAATGGGACAACTTCGGTCTGGTGACGGTCGATTCGAGCCTGATCTACTCGATCATCGACGTGCTGCTCGGCGGCGGTCGCGGCACCACGCCGATCCGCGTCGAGGGCCGGCCCTACACGACGATCGAGACCAACCTCGTGCGCCGCATGATCGAGGTGGTGCTGGCGGATGCCGAACAGGCCTTCGCGCCGCTGTCGCGTGTCAGCTTCAACCTCGAGCGTCTCGAGAACAATCCGCGCTTCGCGGCGGTGTCGCGGCCGGCCAATGCCGCGATCCTCGCAGAGTTCCGGATCGACATGGAAGATCGCGGCGGCAAGATCGAAATCCTCATACCCTACGCGACGCTGGAGCCGATTCGTGACCTTCTGCTCCAGATGTTCGTGGGCGAGAAGTTCGGTCGCGACCCGATCTGGGAAGGGCATCTGGCGACCGAGATCCATGCCGCCGAGATCGCCGTCGACGCGGTTCTGTTCGAGCGCGAGATGTCGCTCGGCCAGGTGCTCGACCTGCAGATCGGGCAGACGCTGGTCTTCGACGTCGGTCCGCGCGACCCCGTCACGCTCAAGTGCGGTCCGGTGTCCCTCACCGAGGGGCGCATGGGGCGTTCGGGCGAGAATATTTCGATCATGGTCGACCGCAATCTGCGGCGGCCGAGGATGACGCTCGCGGCCTTCGAGAAGGCGGCGACGAAGAAGGAGATGCAGGCGCCATGACGACCCACTGGATCGATCTCGCCGTCGAAGGGCTGGTGGCCGTTCTCCTGATCACCACGATCGCCTACTGCATGGTGCTCGATCGTCGGCTGAAGCGGCTGCGTGCCGACGAGGCCAATCTCAGGGCCACCATCTCCGAACTGCTGACCGCCACCGAGATCGCCGAACGGGCCATCGTCGGCCTCAAGGAGACGGCTGCGGACTGCGACAAGTCGCTGGCGCAGCGCCTGCGCGAGGCCGAGTTCTTCTCCCAGGAGATCGGCCGCGAGCTGGGCGAGGGCGAGAAGCTGCTCAACCGCATCATCCGCATCACCGAGGCCGCCCGCGGCGCCGCCGAGGCCGTGCCGGCCGCGGTCGTCGAGCCGACCCGCCCGGTGATCCAGCCGCGCACCAATCCGTCGGCGACGCCGGAGCAGACGACCCGCCTCGGCGATCTGCGCGCCCGTGCCGACGAGGCCTCCGAACGCCTCGGCCGTCTGAGGGCGAGAGGGGTTGCCGCATGATGCGCATCCGACTGCTTCCGCTCGTCGTCTCCGCCGCTCTCGTGCTGCTCGGCCTCAAGGTCGTGCAGTTCGGGCTGGGCGAGCGCGACGCGCGCGAAGTGGTCGCGCGGGAAGTGGTCAAGGTCGATCCCGCCACCGGGCGCGAGGTCGACATGATCGCCACCGGCTCGTCGGGCGGCGGCGAGGAGAAGAAGGCGGAAGAGGGCCACGGCGCGCCCGCCGCCGCGGACGGCCACGGCGTCACGCCGTCGAAGGTCGACACCAAGGTCTCGGGCGACAAGCCGAGCGAGGCCAAGCCCGTTCCGGGTCAGGAACTCCTCTCCGAGATCGAGATCCTGCAGAAGCTCGCCGAGCGCCGCAAGCTGCTCGAGGAGCGCGAGCGCCAGCTGCAGATGCGCGAGGACCTGCTGCAGGCCTCCGAAGGCCGCATCTCCAAGCGCATCGACGAGCTCAAGGGGCTCGAGGATCAGATCGGCACCGCCGAGAAGACCAAGGAAGACTCCAAGAAGCAGGAACTGGCCGACCTCGTGAAGATGTACGAGGCGATGAAGGCCAAGGACGCGGCGCGCGTCTTCGACAAGCTCGACATCACGCTGCTGGGCGAGATCGCCCGCCAGATGAACCCGAAGAAGCTCGGCGACGTCGTCGCCAAGATGGCGCCGGAACAGGCCGAGAAGCTGACCGTCGAGCTCGCCAACCGCCGCCCGAAGGAACAGGTGCGGCCGACCCAGTCCGAACTTCCCAAGATCCAGGGCCGCAGCTGAGCCATCGGCGGCGCGCGGCGCGGGCGGGACGGCGACTTAACTCGGCGTTCACCGCGTTCTCTTAGGGTCGGAGGTCGAAGTCTCCCACCGGGTCGTCGGCCGTGCACCTCATCGCTCCTCCAGAACGTCGCAGCGACGCCGCCGCCGGCAACGGGCGGGGCGTGCGGCCGCGCGCGCGCCTGCTGCTCGGCGCGGCGCTGGCGTTCCTGATGGCGACGGGGACGATCGCGCCGGCCTTCGCCGAGGTGGTCAAGGCCGAGGCGGAGGTACGCCAGGAGAAGGGCTTCGGCCGCCTCGTCCTGACCTTCAAGGATCGCACGCTGATCCCGCAGTATTCGACCAAACAGGGCAACGGCGTCGTCGTCCTGGAGTTCGAGGACGAGATCGACGTCGGCGTCGACCAGGTGGCGACGCGGCTCGCGCCCTACGTCTCGGTGGTGCGGCGCGACCCGGAAGGCAAGGCGCTGCGCATCGCGCTCGCCCGGCAGGTGCGCGTCAACACGATGGACGCGGGCGAGAAGCTCTTCGTCGACTTCCTGCCGCCGAAATGGACCGGCAATCCGCCGCCGTTGCCGCAGGACGTGATCGAGGCGCTGGCCAAGCGTGCCGAGGCCGCGATCAAGGCGGCGCGCGACGCCGAGATGGCGCGGGTGGGCACGCGCGTCCAGCCCAAGCTCGACTTCAAGATCGGTCGCCTGCCGACCTTCACCCGCTTCTCCTTCGGCTGGAACGTGCCCTTCGACACGCGGATGACGCGCGAGGGCGAGCGCGTCACGCTGACCTTCAACCGCGTCGCCAAGATCGACTTCTCGCAGATCGATGTCGATCCGGTGCCGGGGCTGGTCGACGTCTTCGCCGACCCGAACGACGAGACGATGAAGGTCGTCTTCACCGTCGCCCCCGATGCCGACGTGCGCGCCTTCCGCGAGAAGGACGCCTACGTCCTCGATCTCGTCCGCCCGTCCGCGCCCGCCAATGCCGGCGAAGCGGCGATTCGGCCGCTGCTGTCGTCGCCGGCGGAAGGACGCGATCGCGTCTCCGCGCCCGGCCGTTCCGACGTGGTCTCCGGTGCGCCCGCGCCCGCGCCGGTCGTCGTGCCGCCGGCGGTTGCGGCTCCCGTCGCTCCGGCTCCCGTCGCTCAGGCGGCGCC
>DBMN01000044.1 GCA_002298965.1 Rhizobiales bacterium UBA697
ACCTTCGCCATCGGCCTCGACGCCATCGCCCGGCTCGGTGCCGACGACGGTCCCGGCGCCGGCATCGGCGCGCTCAGCGAGGCCGCCGACGGCCATCCCGACGAAGCGGCGCTCGAGCGTCTCGACGCGCTCGGCCACACGCTCGGGGCGAGCGATCGCGCCGGCGTCTGCGTCGTCTTCTCCAACACCGTGCCGACGCTCGTCACCGCCTCGCTCTGCCTCGGCCTGGCGCGCGCCGGCGCGCCGGACGCGGCGACCAACACCCTCGTCGACCTCGCCCACGAGGCGGCGCCCTTCGACGCGTTGTTCGAGCGCGGCCGCGCCGTGGCGCCGATCGGGCTGCCCGACGAAGCGGACTGGGAACGCGTCGGCGACACGTCGGCGACGCTGCTGCGCCCGCTCGATCCGCCGATCGAGGGCGACGGCGAGAGCCATCCCGAAGGGCTCGCGGCCTTCCTCGCGGCGCTGCGGCGCCACGGCGACCGGGCGATCGTCCATCTCGGGCGTCAGCCGACGGCGGCGCTTCTCTTCGAGGCGGCCGAGGTCGCCGACCACGTCTTCCTCGTCGCCGACGCCACCGACCTCGAGGACCGCCGCACCGTCGACGAGATCGCGGTGATGAAGTCGTTGCTGCCGCATTTCGACGGCATGGTCGTGCTCGGGCGCGACGCGAGCGAGGATGCCGTGTTGCGGCGGGCCGCCCGCCGTCGCCGGGCCGTGCCGACGGAGGCGTGATGATCTACGTCGACCATACCCATCTCGGACGCCACGTCACCGGCCTCGAGCGGATCACGCTGGAGCTGTTCGGCGCGGAGGCGCTGGCGCCGCTCCAGATCCGGCCGATCCGCTCCAAGGGCACGCTGGGGCTGATCCTCGCCCAGCAGATCGGCATTCCGGCGCGGCTGGCGCTGAACCCGGGCTCGATCCTGCTCGCGCCCGGCTTTCCGCCGTCGATCCCGGCGAGCCTCTTCGGCGCCCGCGTCGTGCCCTACATCCACGACTGTTTCCTACTGACCCGGCCGCAGGACCTCAACCGCCGCGCCGCGCTCTACATGGCGCCGGCCTTCCGCCGGGCGGTCGCGATGCTGCCGTGGTTCCTGGTGAACTCGAAGACCACCGCGGGCGAGCTCGCGGCCTTCGCCCGTCCGGATGCCGAGATCACGCTCTATCGCCCCCAGGTGCGCGACGTCTTCGCCATCGGCGCCGAGGCCTCGGCGCGGGCGGCCAACGCGCGGCGGGCGGAGAAGGGCGGCCGGCTCGACCTGATCGCGCTCGGCACCATCGAGCCGCGCAAGAATCTCGCCGCCGCCGCCGACATCGTCGAGGCGCTGAGGCGCATCCACGGCTGGGACGCGCGGCTCAATCTGGTCGGCCGGGCCGGCTGGGGCGGCGAAGCCGAGAAGCTCGCCGGCCGCGAGGGCGTGGTGATGCACGGCTATGCCGAGCCGGCGCGGGTGCGCGAGCTGCTGGCCTCCGCCCACGTCTTCCTGTCGACCTCGCACGACGAGGGCCTCGGCCTGCCGCTGCTCGAGGCGCAGCATGCCGGCCTGCCGGTCGTGGCGCCGGACAAGGCGGTGTTCCGCGAGGTGCTGGGATCGTCGGGACGGCTGGTCGACACCGCCGATCCGCGTCGCGCGGCGGCGATCATCGACGCGATGGTGACGTCGCCGGGCATCTTCGTGCAGGCGGCGGCCGACGCCATGGCCAACGTCGCGCGCTGGAACGCCGAGGCGAGCGCCGACCGCAAGGCGCTGATCGAACGGCTGGCGCGTTTTTCCTGAGGCTCAGGCGACCTGTTTGCGCCGCGTGCGCCGCGGCGCGGCGTCGTGGGCGCGCACCATCTTGGCGACGCAGGGCTCGAGCGTGTCGGGGCGTCCGGCATCGATCGCGGCGCGGCAGGCGTTGATCCGCGGATCGGACGCCATCATCCGGTCGGCGTCCTCGACGCTCAGACCCTGCAACAGCGGGCAGCGCGTCGGATCGAACGCGGTCGCCACCCCCGGTCCCTGCTGATCGGTGCACATGATTCTCTCGCCCCGTGCGTCGCGGCCGTTGATCGGCCGTCTCCGTGACGAGGATCGCGGGTGTTCCCGTCGGTGCCCTCGCCTTCGACTCGTCCGCCGACGGCGGCGCGACCCGCGCTACCTTCGACTTGCAGGAATTCTACCCGGTTTGTCGCCCGTCTCCAAGGACGAGACGCGGCCATGACGTCGCCATGACGCCGCGGAGCGAAACGTGCGACGACGCGCTCGCGGGAGAACGTTCGCAATTCGTCCGTCGGATGAAGGAGCCTGTCGGGAACAGGCTAGGCGGTGGTCGGAGTGGCAGGATTTGAACCTGCGACCCCCTCGTCCCGAACGAGGTGCGCTACCAGACTGCGCTACACTCCGTGACCGCGAGGCGCTGTATATAGACCTCGGCCGGTCGCCGCAAGGGGCCAATCGCACCCCTGTGGACAGAAATGTCGATCCGACGATTTCGAGCGCGGAACGCGCCGTCGGTTGCCGGGCGTTGCGGGAATCGCTATAGGGAGCCCGACGCGCCGGCCCGGCCGGTCGCCGTCCTGGGGCGTCGCCAAGTGGTAAGGCAGCGGATTTTGATTCCGCCATTCACAGGTTCGAATCCTGTCGCCCCATCCAATTCCTTCGATTCGTCGATCCACCCTCGCCGCGCCTCAACCGAAGCGGAGGCGGAAGCGCCGGCGTCCGAGCACGCCCTCGCCATGACCGGAGAAGCCGTGCAGGCGGAAGGCGAAGGTGCCGGTCTGACCGTTCGAGCAGTCGACCGTGCCGTTGCCCGGCCCCTCGAGGACGAAGGAAAAGCTTCCCGAGCAGCGGATGCCGCGATCGGACACGACCGCGACCGTGCCCTCGCCGTTCCAGTGGCCGGTGGCGGTGCCGACGAAGGTCTCGTCGCCGGTCTCCGACACGCCCTCGACCGGCACCGTCAGGCCGAAGCCCGCGAGGCAGGGCACGAGCGCGACGATCGCCAGACGACGCATGAATCACTCCCGAGGCGGTCCGATCCCCGAGGAAGCGCCGCGAGCGACGCCGTTCCGGGAAGTCAGCGTGCCACTTACCACCGCAGCCGGCAACGCTCCGCCACGGGCAGGATCGAGTCGGCTGGACGAAGCAGTCGCCGCCGGCGACGACCCGCGACCGGCATTTCACGTAGAGTCATGCAGCAAATGCAAGCCCGCCCCAACCATCATGCACGCATGTCGGTGTGGCATGCTTGCGTCTCTCCCGGGAATTCTGTCGTGCATGACAAATATCGCGCAAGATTTCGCTGGGCCGTCCGACGAATTCATTCGAGTATGTATTTTCCGGCTTGCGACAGACACCGAAGTGCCGCAATCCGGTAGCAACCGGGAGGAAGCGAGGGCGCAATCAAAGACGCCCCGCACCCGCGGCGACGGCCGAAGAGCCGAACGTGTCGACGCGGGAGAAATGCAATCGAGGTCCCACGATGTCCAACGAGAAGCCGCAGACCCAGCAATACACCCAGCAGGCTCCGGTCCGTCCCCAGGCCGACAGCCTCGACGCTCAGTACAAGCCGATCGGCATCTCCGCCGTGACGGCCGCGCTGCAGCCGTCGCACCGGAAGGTCGACGACGGCCAGATGGGCTGATCGTTCCTTCGGGGCCATCGTCGAAGCACGTCGACGAGACGCAGGGAAACGGATATCGAAGGCAACCGTCCATCCGGACATGCCTTCGTCTCCTCATCCCACGGTCTCGCCATGCTGACGATCCACGGTCTCGTCGAATCCCGCCTCGTGACGGCCGCGATCTCCTCCGCGCCGCCGCCGGAAGGCCGTGCCGTCTGGTACGATCTGATCGAACCCTCGGAAGAGGAGGATCATTTCGTCGAGGACGAGCTCGGCATCGCCGTGCCGACGCGCGACGAGATGGTCGAGATCGAGGAATCGAGCCGCCTCTACGAAGAGGGCGGCGTGCTCTACATGACGGCGCTGGTGCCGCTGCTGTCCGACACGGACACGCCGCGCGTCACGCCGGTCACCTTCGTGCTGACGGCCGACCGTCTGGTCACCGTCCGCTACGAACGCCCTCGCTCCTTCGAGATCTTTCGCCAGCGCGCCGAACGCGGGGCCGTGGTGCTCGCCGACGGCCGTTCGGTGCTGATCGGCCTGCTCGAGACCGTGGTCGACCGGCTCGCCGACGCCCTGGAGCGCATCGGCGCCGACATCGAGCGGCTGTCGAGCGACGTCTTTCTCCCTCGCCGCGAACGCGAGAAGGGGCTCGAGGAGGCGATCACCGCGATCGGCCGCAGCGGCGGCACGCTGGCGCGGATCGACTCGAGCATCGTCTCGCTGACGCGGCTCTTCCACTATCTCGGCGAGGAGAACCGCCACGACCGGCTCGACCGCGACGGCCGCGCGCGGCTCGCGACGCTGGAGCTCGACGCCCGCTCGCTCGCCGAACACGTCAAGTCGATCGACACGCGGGTGAACTTCCTGCTCTCCGCGACGCTCGGCCTGGTCGGCGTCGAGCAGAACACGATCGTCAAGATCTTCTCGGTTCTCGCCGTCGTCTTCATGCCGCCGACGCTGATCGCCTCGATCTACGGCATGAACTTCCACGCCATGCCCGAACTGGACATGCCCTGGGGCTATCCCATGGCGCTCGGGCTGATGCTGGTGTCGGTCGGCACGACCTTCGCGGTCTTCAAGTGGAAGCGCTGGCTGTGACCGGCGCTTCCACGATCCCTCGTCACGGGTAGAGCCGCACCTTGTCCCAGGGCGCGGCGGGCGCGGCGCGGGTGAACTCGATGCGGTCGTGCAGGCGGAAGGGGCGGTCGTGCCAGAACTCGATCGTCTGCGGCACCACGCGGAAGCCCGACCAGTGGGGCGGACGCGGCACCTCGCCGACGGCGTGACGCAGGCCGTATTCGGCCACCGCCTTCTCCAGCGCGAAGCGGCTCTCGAGCGGCCGCGACTGCTTCGACGCCCAGGCGCCGATGCGGCTGGCGCGGGCGCGCGAGGCGAAATAGGCGTCGGCCTCCGCGTCGGTGACGATCTCGACGGCGCCGCGGATGCGGATCTGCCGACGCAGCGTCTTCCAGTGGAAGAGCAGCGCCGCCTTGCGCGAGGCGAGCAGCTCGACGCCCTTCTTGGATTCGAAATTCGTGTAGAAGACGAAGCCCTTCTCGTCGAATCCCTTGAGCAGGACCATGCGCACGTCGGGCAGGCCGGTGTCGTCGACCGAGGCCAGCGCCATGGCGTTGGGGTCGTTCGGCTCCTTGGCCTCGGCGTCCTTCAGCCATTGCGCGAAAAGGCGAAACGGCTCTTCGGCGCCGGAAAAGTCACCCGTCGTTAACTCCGATGGGAGATCGTTCTGAAATTGGTCGGTCATCGCTTTCGGAGGAACCCTTGGCCGGTCTTCGGTCCCCAACCCTAACCGAGCTTCGCCGTCATGGCCAACGCGCTTACGCGCGCATCGGCCGTGCGATCGCGGCATCGGTCGTCGTCTCAGGGCTCGTCGCGCTCGGCGGCTGCGGCATCGTCGTGCCGCTTTCGTCGCTGATGTCGTCGTCCCCCGAGCCGCCGCCGTCGCCGGCCGAGGTCACCGGCTCGATCCCCACGACCGCCGCCACCGCCCCCGTCTCCCCCGACGGCGACGCCGATTCGGTGCGGCGGGCGCTCGAGATTTCGGTGGCGCGCGGCGTCGAGGCGCCGATCGCCTGGAAGAACGAGACGAACGGCCACAGCGGGACCGTCACCGCCTCGCACGCCGCCCGCGCGCCCAACGGTGCCCCCTGCCGCGACTTCGAGACGACGCTGACGACCGTCTCCGGCGTCGACCTGCATTCCGGCCGGATCTGCCAGGGCTTCACCGGCGGCTGGGAAGTGCTGCGGTTCGAACGCGTCGGCGGTTGACGGCGGCGCATCGAGCCGTCATTCCCTCTTCAAATCCATCGCGTCGCACCCCAAATCATGCGACGAGACGAAGACAATCTCCGACGGGCCGACCGTGCGCGACGCGGATGCGGGAACCGGAGAGCGGGAGACGACGATGCGCAACCCCTACGACGTTCTCGGCGTCGGCAAGACGGCGAGTGCCGACGAGATCAAGAAGGCGTTCCGGCGGCTGGCGAAGAAGCACCATCCGGACCAGAACCGTGACGATCCCAAGGCGCAGGGCGCCTTCGCCGAGGTCAACGCCGCCTACGAGATCCTCGGCGACGCGACCAAGCGCGGCCAGTTCGACCGCGGCGAGATCGACGCCGAGGGCAAGCCGCGCTTCACCGGCAATCCCTTCGGCGCCGGCGGCGGTCCCTTCGGCGCGGGCGGCGGCCCCTTCGGCAGTCGCGGCGGCGGCGGGCGAACGGCGCACGGCGGCGGGCCGGAGTTCGACGACTTCCTCACCGACA
>DBMN01000103.1:0-4135 GCA_002298965.1 Rhizobiales bacterium UBA697
ACATACGCCTCATGCTGAGGAGGGCGTCGAAGACGCCCGTCTCGAAGCATCGCGCACCATGGCGAGGCTCGGCTCGGTCCATACCCGCGCCGAACCTCCCCCTCGCCAACCCGCCCGCCGCCCGTTAGCCTCGCGAAGAGACGCAAGGAGGCTGCCCATGGATCTCGCCGATCTCTTCCCCGGCTTCGCCGCCGAGACCATCGACGTCGGCGCGGTGAAGATCTTCGCCCGCATCGGCGGTCGCGAGGATGCTCCGCCGCTCGTCTGCCTGCACGGCTTTCCCGAGAGCCACGTCATGTGGGCGAAGGTCGCGCCGAAGCTCGCCGACCATTTCCGCGTGATCGTCCCCGATCTGCGCGGCTACGGCTGGTCGTCGGTGGCGAAGGTCCTCCCCGACCATGCCCAGATGTCGAAGTCGGCCATGGCCGCCGACGTCGTCGCGCTGATGGACGAGCTCGGCCACGCCCGCTTCACCCTGATGGGTCACGACCGCGGCGCCCGCGTCGGCTATCGCCTGGCGCTCGAGCATCCCGACCGGCTGCACCGGCTGGCGCTGCTCGACATCGTGCCGACGCTGGTGATGTGGGAGCAGATGGAGGCGGGCGTCGACCTCGCCCCCCATTGGACATGGCTCGCCGAACCGGCGCCCGCGCCCGAGACCCGCATCGCCGCGGAGGATGCCGGCACATGGCAGCGCGAGACGCTGCTCGCCTGGACCAAGTCGAAGGACCCCAAGGTCTTCGGCGGCAAGGCGCTGGCGCACTACCGCGCCTTCTTCACCGTGCCCGAACGCCTCTCGGCCACCTGCGAGGACTATCGCGCCGGGGCGACGCTCGACCGCGCGGCGGACGCGGCCGATCTCGCGGCCGGACGCCGCATCACGGCCCCGACCCGGGTGCTCTGGGGCGCCGGCGGCTTCCCGGCCAAGACCGGCCTGTCACCGCTCGACGCCTGGGCGCGCTTCATGGCCGATCCGGCGCTGCTCACGGGGGCGGCCGTCGACGCCGGCCATTTCCTCCCCGAGGAGGCGCCCGAGGAGACGCTCGCCGCGATCCTGCCGTTTCTCATGGGTTGAATGGGAGGCGGACACATCCGATCTTCTCCCGTGTCCCTGCCCGAGGAATCCCCATGCAAGAGCTCCGTACCCTCCCTCGCGTCGGCCTCGCGCTCGGCGGCGGCGGCGCGCGCGGCATCGCCCATGTCGCGGTGATCGAGGCGCTCGACGAGATGGGCATCGTGCCGACGGCGCTCGCCGGCACCTCGATCGGTGCGATCTACGCCGCGGCGCGCGCCTCCGGCCTCGACGGCGCGAGCCTGCGCGCCCGCACGCTGGAGAGCTTCGGCGATCGCTCCGCCGCCTTCGCCAAACTGTGGAACCGCCGGCCGAAGAAGTTCGGCGACCTCTTCTCCGGCAGCTGGAGCCTCGGCCAGCTGTCGCCCGAGACCGTGCTCGACATCTTCGTGCCCGAGGCCTTCGCCGCGACCTTCGCCGACTGTTCGATCCCACTCGCCGTGGTGGCGACCGACTTCTGGGGCGGCCGCGAGGCGGTGCTGTCGAGCGGCGACCTGCGCCGCGCGGTGGCCGCCTCGATCGCGCTGCCCTCGATCTTCAAGTCGGTGGTGATCGACGGCCGCGTGCTGATGGACGGCGGCGTGATGAACCCGGTGCCGGTCGACGCACTGCCCGTCGACGTCGACCTCGTCGTCGCCGTCGACGTCGTCTCCTATCCCGAGCCCGACGAGGGCAAGGCCCTGCCCGGGGCGCTGCAGGCGGTGATCGGCGCGACCCAGCTGATGCAGCAGCAGATCGCCGCCTACAAGTTCGAGACCCGCCGCCCCGACGTGCTGATCCGCCCCCCGGTCAACGACGTCCACGTCCTCGACTTCCTCGGCGCCGAAAAGATCCTCGCCGCCGCCGAACCGGTGAAGGACGAGGTCAAACGGAAGTTGGGGCGGTTGATCGAGGCGTGGTGAGAGCTCAGCGGATCGCGATTTCGTAACGACGACGGAAGAGCTCGTCGAAAGGAGATGTCGTGAATAGATAGATTTTGGACAGATCGTACGTGTTCGTGAAGAACGAAATGCGATCGCTGTTTGTCTTTGTCCTCAGGAGATAAATTCGCACTTCGCAG
The DNA here is from genome assembly GCA_002298965.1 of Rhizobiales bacterium UBA697. GTDB lineage: Bacteria > Pseudomonadota > Alphaproteobacteria > Rhizobiales > Ancalomicrobiaceae > Pinisolibacter. Next base: position 2,133 of record DBMN01000103.1, read on the forward strand.
ACTCTTCGGTCTTTGCACTCCGATATTTCACTCATCTTTCGGGAAAAGAAGTCTCGGATATCCCATGAATTCGCCGAGCTGTCCGATGGGGTTCCGTGGAATTGAAAACGATCTCCGCCACCGAGAAAATCGGATATCTTTTCAACGCTGTCCTGTTCGTGCAGTTGAGCAAAGGCTTCCAAGTCTTTCTTCTTTTGATATTTGAATTCATCGCCATTGTAATTGGGGTGGAAGCCTGCGCCTGCGGGGTGGAACCAGCCGGGGTTTCGATAAATGTAGAGGTTGCCGTCGTTCGTGGCGATTTCGCGTTTGTGCACGGCGATCATGTAGAGCGCGACGAAGGTGTTTTTCTTCCCGGTGTCTTCGTCGCCGAATGAGTTGACGAGAAACCATAAAGCGCTGCGTTCCGGCGCCACATTCTCGGTATCTCGCAGCGCGCTTACCCGCGACGTCGCGAGGGCCTTGCGTTTCGTGATCGCCGCGGAGATGCCGATGTCGCCGAGGGACGTGCAATCGAGGAATCTGTCGGGATTGTCGAAGCTCTCGCCGCAGTCCTGAGCCGTAGCCGGCGTAGCCGACAACAAGAGCGCCAGAGCCAATGCCGTCACGCGAAGGTCGAGCATCGTCGTCACTCCTTTGCAAACAGAGGAACAACCAAGGTCCAGACAATCAACACGGCACCGGAAAACAGGCCGGTGTTGACCCCAATGACGTGAGAGAGATATGTGGCCGAAATATTCGATACCCAAATCGGGAACGAAATGGTCGATAATATGATTTGAGTAGTGTTTCTAACGCCCTGGACTTTGTACGTATAAATAGGCGTGAGAAATAAAAGAGCTAAAAATGTGAATAGTATCGTATAAAAATAGTTTAGATCACCGTTTGTTGTGCCGTTTGATCCAATCATACTTGTGATAGCTAGATAGGCGCCGGTTATTTCTGTTGGAATTAGTTTGTATAATTTGTCGAAATATGGGTTTTGAGCTGGGGATCCGGCGGCGGCAACGTCTCTGGCCATGGTTGTCTCCCGCGGGCGAGGTCAGAATGACGTTATCCTGCGCGAAGCTCTGTGTTCCCGCAATCGGGAATTTAAAGATTGGAGATGTGGCGCTGACAGCGGGGGATTGCCAGGCGTTCGATCCGAGAAGCCCGGTCACCGCCTCTCCGCGAAGAACCCCTTCAACAACTCCGCCGCTTCCCCCTCGCCGATGCCCGGATAGACCTCCGGCACGTGATGGCAGGTCGGGCTCGCATAGAGCCTGACGCCGTTCTCCACCGCGCCGCCCTTGGGGTCGCCGGCGCCGTAGTAGAGGCGGCGGATGCGGGCAAACGAGATCGCGCCGGCGCACATTGGGCAGGGCTCGAGGCTGACCCACAGGTCGCAGTCGATCAGCCGCTGCGAGCCGAGGGCGGCGCCCGCGGCGCGGATCGCCTCGATCTCGGCGTGGGCGGTCGGGTCGGATTTCTCCAGCGTCCGGTTGCGGCCGCGCGCCACGATCCGGTCGTCCTTCACGACGACCGCACCCACCGGAACCTCGCCCGCCGCCGCCGCGAGACGCGCCTCGGCGAGGGCTTCGTCCATGAAGGAGCGATAGCGGGGATGGGTCACGTCGGGTCTCCTCGGGGGCGACGGGGGCGGGCGAAGCGCCCGGACGGCGGCGAAGGCGACGAAATCCGCAGGACCTTCGCCGATTTTCGCCTCCACCGCTTACATGTCTCGGCGCTTTCGTCTAGTAAGGCGCCATGACCGAGACACGAAATCACGACGACGCGCCCGAGGGGCGCGCCAACCACGGCGTCGCCGCCGATCCCGCCACCCCCGCCGCCGGCGAGCGCATCGCCAAGGTGCTCGCCCGCGCCGGCCTCTGCTCGCGCCGCGAGGCCGAGGACTGGGTGACCGCCGGCCGCGTCGCCGTCAACGGCAAGGTGCTGGAAAGCCCGGCCTTCACCGTGACCCCGTCCGACCGCGTGGTGGTCGACGGCCAGCCGCTGCCGACCAA
>DBMN01000103.1:4331-4531 GCA_002298965.1 Rhizobiales bacterium UBA697
GGCGTGTCGCTCGACGGCGTCGACTACGGCCCGATCGAGGCGGTGATCGAACGCGTCCAGGGCTCCAACATCTGGCTGGTGCTGGGTCTGCGCGAAGGCAAGAACCGCGAGGTGAAGCGCGTGCTCGCCTCGCTCGGCCTGACCGTCAACCGCCTCATCCGCGTCTCCTTCGGCCCCTTCCAGCTCGCCGACCTCGAAGA
>DBMN01000103.1:4552-4921 GCA_002298965.1 Rhizobiales bacterium UBA697
GAATCGGGCGCCGACTTCGACGCGCCGCTGATCCATCACCTCCACGGCGAGGCCGACGAGGGCGAGAAGCGGAGGATCCGCAACTTCGACCCGGCCGAGGACACCCGCGGCAAGGGCGGACGCGACGCCAAGGGCGGTCGCGCCCCGCGCACCAGGATGGAATTCGTCGGCACCGGCGAGAAGCGCACGCGTGATCGCGACGGCGGCGACGAGCGTCCGCGCGGCCCCGGCGGCAAGTTCCGCTCCGAGGGCTTCCGCGGTGGGCCCGGCGGCAAGTTCCGTTCGGAAGGCTTCCGCGGTCGCGCCGAGGGCGATGCCCCGCGCTCCGGCGGCTTCCGCGATCGGCCCGGTTCGGGCGAAGGCGGCCCG
>DBMN01000027.1 GCA_002298965.1 Rhizobiales bacterium UBA697
GCGGCGGCATCGGCTTTCGGCGGCGCGTCGGTCTTCGGCGCGTCCGCCTTGCCGGCGGGCGTCCCCTGCCCGGCCGCGGCCTTCTTGGCGGCCTCCTCGGCGGCGCCGCGGCAGTCGGTCAGCCACACGTCGTAGACCGCGTGGTCGACGGCGTGGAGACCCGGGCTGTCGGCGAACATCCAGCCGGAGAAGATGCGGCGGATCTTGTTGTCGAGGGTGATCTCGTCGACCTCGACGAAGGAGTCGGTCAGCGGCGCCACCGTCTGCGGCCGCGAATAGCAGGCGCGCGGCGTCACCTGGAGCGCGCCGAACTGCACCGTCTCGTCGATCGCCACGTCGAAGGAGATGATTCGCCCGGTGATCTTGTCGAGGCCGGAGAAGACCGCGAAGGGCTGGGCGATCTTGTTGCCGTCGTCGGGCAGCGCCGGCGCCGCGAGATCGCGCGCCGCGGCGAGCGTCGGCAGGAGGACGACACCCAGCGCCAGCGCCGGAACGAGGCGGCGCGCGGAACGGACGGAAGAGGACGGGCGACGCGTCATGTCGGGATCGCAGGGGCTCGCGAGGACGAAGAAGGCGCCCCGGCCGGAGCAGGGACGCCCATGGAGATGCACCGGTCTCGTGGCGAAGTCGAGGCGGAACCCCGACCCCGGCCGATCATTCCGGCTTCCAGGCCACGTAGTCGCCGGCCTGGGCGGCGCGCTTGGCGTTGCCGAGGAGCGAGCCCTGCGGGCGATGGGCATGCGCGGTGCCGGTCTGGTTCGGCAGATGCGGCTTCTGCCAGGGATGGGGCTTGTAGCCCTTCTCCTCGGACGGCGGCACGTCGGTGCGCTGATGCATCCAGCCGTGCCAGCCCGGCGGGATCTTGGAGGCTTCCGCCTCGCCGTTGTAGATCACCCAGCGGCGCTGGAAGCCCAGGCCCGGATCGATCGCGCCGCCCTTGGTGCGATAATACTTGTTGCCGGCCTCGTCCTCGCCGACGAACTCGCCGTGAAGCTTCGTGTGCAACCAGGCGCCGACCGTCTGGCCCTGCCACCAGGTGAGGATCAACAACAGCAGCTTCTTCATCGGCGCGCCCTCGGCCCCCGGCCCGCGATGCGCCCGGGAGGGCGCCCGGCACGGGGGCGGTCGTTGTTCGGCGAAACGGATAGGGATTCGCACGCGCGCCACGCGCCCGCGAGACCGTCTCGGACGCGCTCGTTATGCCGTGCGTCCGAGCCGCTGTCCAGTCGCCCCTTCGACGGGTTCGCCCGGCGCGCGACGCATCGGCGCACCCAGCCCGTGGAGCGGACCGCGACGACGCGGCTCCTCCATCGCCTCCTCGACCGGCGGCTGAGTGTCGCGGCGGGGCGGCACGGCGTCGCGGCGCTTGGGAAAGGCGCGGACGCCGTCGAGCAGATCGTTCCAGCGCTTGCGCTGGACGTCGAGCAGACGGTCGCAGTCCTGCAGCACGAAACGGCCGGTCACCTCGTCGAGGACGAACTGTCGGGCATCGCGCACGATCGCCTCGAGCCGCCGCATGACGGCGACCGGCGACAGCGGCTTGGCGACGACGTGATGGACGCCGAGGGCGATCGAACGTTCGACCACCATGCGGGTCGGCGTGCCGGCGACGAGAATCACCGGCACCGCGGTGAGCGGCCCGGCGCGCGGATCGCGCATCGAACGCACCAGTTCCAGCCCGTCGGCGACCGGCATCTCGTAGTCGGTGACGACCACGTGCGGCGGCTCCATCAACATGGCGTGATGGGCTTCCTCTGCGGAAGAGAAGCCGCGGATGCGCGCAACCCGGGCGCCCGTCAGGATCGACCGCATGATGGCCTGGTCCTGCCGCGCGTCGTCGACGAAGACGACGTCGAGATCGCGCAGGTCGCACCCCATCGCCCGATTCTGTCGCATGTCACCGATTCTCCCGCACCCGAGCCGTCGGCCCCTCGGGAGTGATACTGACATGCCGTTCTCGAGACCGCGTTTCCGTCCCTTCCGTGAATTTACTTGAATTGGAACGAATTCCCTCGCCCCTGTCGGCACTTGCGCGCGGACCTTCGTTCGTCCCCGTTTTCCACACCGCCACACACCATATTTAGCCGACGGAACGTCACCGGCCCCAAGTCCTTGACGCCCTCGGAGGACTCGGACTAGCGTCACCTCGGTTCGGTACCGAGCGGTCCGGGGTTTCCCCGCCACCCGGCTCGGATCTTCAAAAAAAGCGTCAGCGTTTCGATCTCGCGGCCCACGTTCTCCCATCCGGGAAACGGGGGGCGAGGATTTGCGTCCGGTCGCCGGAAGTTCCGGAACGACCCTGTGCGTAAGGCGTCGTTAACTCTATATTTGGTGTTTACGGCGACCGTAGCCACAAGATATTCCCATTCACCGGGAATCATCAGACCGAAGCGGCAGTGTTCGCCTCGGTGAAAATGCGGACGGGAGACCGGCCGCGAGAGCGAAACGGGCGGGTCGCGCCGCCATTCGGGGAAGACGGGTTCGGCGGCACCGAGGTGCCGATCGACGACGGGCTGGGGATCGAAGACATGCGCATCGAGCGTCGCTACACGACGGCAGGACAGTCGCCCTATCAGGCGATCGAGTTCCGCACCACGACTTCCGAGATCCGCAATCCGGACGGCTCGGTGGTGTTCAAGCTCGACGGCATCGAGGTGCCGGCGGCCTTCTCGCAGGTCGCCGCCGACATCCTCGCCCAGAAGTACTTCCGCAAGGCCGGCGTCCCCGCGCGTCTGAAGCGCGTCGAGGAAGAGACCGTCCCCTCCTGGCTGTGGCGCTCCGTGCCCGACGAAGCCGCGCTCGCCGCCCTCCCCGAGGCCGAGCGCTGGGGCTCCGAGCACGACGCCCGCCAGGTCTTCGACCGTCTCGCCGGCACCTGGACCTACTGGGGCTGGAAGGGCAACTATTTCGACGGCGAGGAGGACGCCCGCGCCTTCTTCGACGAGCTGCGCGCCATGCTCGCCCGCCAGCTGGTCGCCCCGAACTCCCCGCAGTGGTTCAACACCGGCCTGCACTGGGCCTACGGCATCGACGGTCCGTCGCAGGGCCACTTCTACGTCGATTACCAGTCGGGCGAGCTCGTCCGCTCGGCCTCGGCCTACGAGCATCCCCAGCCGCACGCCTGCTTCATCCAGTCGGTCGCCGACGACCTCGTCAACGAGGGCGGCATCATGGACCTGTGGGTGCGCGAGGCGCGCCTGTTCAAGTACGGCTCGGGCACCGGCTCGAACTTCTCTCGGCTCCGTGGCGAGGGCGAGAAGCTCGCCGGCGGCGGCAAGTCGTCGGGCCTGATGAGCTTCCTCAAGATCGGTGACCGCGCCGCCGGCGCCATCAAGTCGGGCGGCACCACCCGTCGCGCCGCCAAGATGGTGGTGGTCGACGTCGACCATCCCGACATCGAGGCCTACGTGAACTGGAAGGTGAAGGAGGAGCAGAAGGTCGCCGCTCTCGTCACCGGTTCCAAGACGGTCGCCAAGCACCTGTCGGCGATCATGAAGGCCTGCGTCAACTGCTCGGGCTCGGGCGACGACTGCTTCGACCCGGCCAAGAACCCGGCGCTGAAGCGCGAGATCCGCGCCGCCAAGAAGGCCTTCGTGCCGGAGAACTACGTCAAGCGGGTGATCCAGTTCGCCAAGCAGGGCTACACCGACATCGAGTTCCCGATCTACGACACCGACTGGGATTCGGAGGCCTATCTGACGGTCGCCGGCCAGAACTCGAACAACTCGGTGCGCGTCACCGACACGTTCCTCCGGGCGGTCGAGACCGGCGGCAAGTGGGACCTGATCCGCCGCACCGACGGCAAGATCAAGAAGACCATCGACGCCCGCGCGCTGTGGGAAGACATCGGCCACGCCGCCTGGGCCTCGGCCGATCCGGGCATCCAGTTCCACACCACGATCAACGACTGGCACACCTGCCCGGCGTCCGGCGAGATCCGCGCCTCCAACCCGTGCTCCGAGTACATGTTCCTCGACGACACGGCCTGCAATCTCGCCTCGATCAACCTCCTGCCCTACCGCACCGACGACAACGGCTTCGACGTCGCCGCCTACGAGCACACCTGCCGTCTGTGGACCGTCGTGCTCGAGATCTCGGTGCTGATGGCTCAGTTCCCGTCGAAGGAGATCGCCCAGCTCTCCTACGACTACCGCACCCTCGGCCTCGGCTACGCCAACATCGGCGGCCTGCTGATGTCGTCCGGCATCTCCTACGACTCGGCCGAAGGCCGCGCCATCTGCGGCGCCCTCTCGGCGATCATGACCGGCGTCGCCTACGCCACCTCGGCCGAGATGGCCGGCGAGCACGGCCCCTTCCCGGGCTATGCCCCGAACGCGGCCGACATGCTGCGCGTCATCCGCAACCACCGTCGCGCCGCCCACGGCGAGGCGACCGGTTACGAGAAGCTCGCCGTCGCCCCCGTCCCGCTCGACCATGCCTCCTGCCCGAACAAGGCGCTGATCGAGGCCGCCGAGCGCGCCTGGGATCAGGCGCTCGAGCTCGGCGAGAAGCACGGCTATCGCAACGCCCAGGTCTCCGTCGTCGCCCCCACCGGCACGATCGGTCTCGTCATGGACTGCGACACCACCGGTATCGAGCCCGACTTCGCCCTGGTGAAGTTCAAGAAGCTCGCCGGCGGCGGCTACTTCAAGATCATCAACCAGTCGGTCACCTCGGCGCTGCGCGTCCTCGGCTACCGTGAGAGCGAGATCGCCGAGATCGAGGCCTTCGCCGTCGGCCACGGCACGCTCGATCAGGCGCCGGGCATCAACCCGACGACGCTGAAGGCGCGCGGCTTCACCGACGAGGCGCTCGCCAAGATCGCCGGCGGCCTCAAGTCGGCCTTCGACATCAAGTTCGCCTTCAACAAGTGGACGCTCGGCGAAGCCTTCTGCATCGAGACGCTCGGCTTCACCGCCGAACAGCTGAACGACCCGTCGTTCGAGATGCTGACCGCCCTCGGCTTCTCCAAGGCCGAGATCGAGGCCGCCAACATCCACGTCTGCGGCGCCATGACCGTCGAGGGTGCCCCGCACCTCAAGGCCGAGCATCTGCCGGTCTTCGACTGCGCCAATCCCTGCGGTCGCACCGGCAAGCGCTTCCTGTCGGTGGAGAGCCACATCCGCATGATGGCCGCGGCCCAGCCGTTCATCTCGGGTGCGATCTCCAAGACGATCAACATGCCCAACGACGCCACCGTCGAGGACTGCAAGAACGCCTATCTCCTGTCCTGGCGTCTGGCGCTCAAGGCCAACGCGCTCTACCGCGACGGTTCCAAGCTGTCGCAGCCGCTGAACTCGCAGCTGATCGCCGACGACGAGGACGAGGCGGAAGACGCGATCGAGGCGATGCGTTCGTCCGAGCCGGCCAACGCCCGCGCCACCGTGATGGCCGAGCGGATCGTCGAGCGGATCGTCGAGCGCACCGTCCGCTCGCGTGAGAAGATGCCGAACCGCCGCAAGGGCTACACCCAGAAGGCGATCGTCGGCGGCCACAAGGTCTACCTGCGCACCGGCGAATACGACGACGGCCGCATCGGCGAGATCTTCGTCGACATGCACAAGGAAGGCTCCGCCTTCCGCGCGCTGATGGACTCATTCTCGATCGCGGTCTCGGTCGGCCTGCAGTACGGCGTGCCGCTCGAGGAGTTCGTCGACGCCTTCGTCTTCACCAAGTTCGAGCCGGCGGGCATGGTCATCGGCAACGAGGCGATCAAGAACGCCACGTCGATCCTCGACTACATCTTCCGCGAACTGGCGGTCTCCTACCTCGGCCGCCACGATCTGGCCCACGCCAACCCGGAGGACTTCGGCTCGACGACCGTCGGGTCCGGCACCGGGGAAGCCGCGAAGCCGCAGACGCCGATCTCCCGCGGCCTCGTCCGCGGCAAGATCCCGGAGCGCCTGAAGGTGGTCGAGGGTTCGCCCCGTCCGGCCGCCGGCGGCCAGCCCTCGGGCTCGGTGTCGCAGTCGACCGCGGCGGTGACCGCCCTCAACGCGGTCTTCGGCGCCACGGCGCTGAAGCAGGACGCCGCCGCCGAGGCCCGTCCGGCGACCGCCGGCGCGGCCGAAGCCAAGCCCGCGACGGTCGCCGACCGCCGTGCCGAAGCCCGGATGAAGGGCTACGAGGGCGAGAACTGCTCGGAATGCGGCAACTTCACCATGGTGCGCAACGGCACCTGCCTGAAGTGCGACACCTGCGGCTCGACCAGCGGCTGCTCGTGAGCGGCACCCCGCGGAGACGTCTCCGCGGGACACGCAAGTCCGACGAATGCGAAACGGGCCCGTCCGACGACGGGCCCGTTTTCTTTGCCGCCCTGCCCTGCCTCGTCGGTCGCGAAGGTCGGCGCCGCCGCCGATCGCGCGCGGATCAATCGCCGTGGCGCGCGGCGAGATTCAACTCGTTCATGATCCAGTCGATGAACGTCCTGACGTGCGATCGTTGCCGCGAATGCTTCGGAATGGCCATGTAGTGCGCCAGATATTCCAGATCCGTCGCCTTCCCCGCGAGCGGCGCCACCAGCAGTCCGTTGGCCAGTTCGCGCTCGACGAGCCGGGTCGATTCCAGGGCGATGCCGATGCCGTTCACCGCGGCGGCGATCGAGATGAAACTGCGATCGAACCGATAGCCGCTCGACTTGTCGGGGCTCATGCCGTTGGCCTCGAACCAGTGCAGCCAGTTGACCCGCTTCAGCTCGCTCTCGATCAGCGGGAACCGCATGACGTCGTGCGGCGTGCGCACCTGGCAGGCGATGTCCCTGGTGCAGACGGGACAGACCGTCTCGATCCCGAGCGAATAGTAGACGACGTCTCCGCTCGGCGGCACGCCGTAGCAGAAGTCGACGTCGAACTCGTCGCGCTGATAGTCCGGGATGTCGAAATTCGCCGACATCCGGATCTCGATCCCGGGAATGTCGTCGATGATGCGCGGTAGACGCGGCGCCAACCACTGCGCCGCGAGCGACGGCGCGCAGTGAATCTTCATCACGTTCGGTCCGCGCGATCCCAGGACCTCGAATCCGTGCCGGACTTCCTGGAAACCGCGGTTGATGTGCTGGAACAACACCAGACCGGTCGAGTTCAGACGGACCGACCGCCCCTCGCGCTCGAAGAGATCACAACCGACGATGTCTTCCAGACGGCGGATGGCATGACTGACGGCGCTCGGTGAAATACCTAATTCGCCGCTCGCCAGACGGAACGACCCGAACCGACCCGCCGCCTCGAAGGCTTGCAGATAGTTGATCGGTATCGCTTTTTTCGAAAAATCCAGCATCCGGAACCCTTTCGATGACTCTCAGTCACCTGAAGATGCAGCGTTTTCGCTTTCAATGCCGAAGCATCTGTAGCGATATCACGCCACCGGAAGGTATGAAAGGGCAGTAAAATGCTATTGAAAGACAAAGTAGCCATCATATCTGGTGCGGCTGGTCTGCGTGGTATTGGCTTCGCGACTGCGCGTACGTTTGCCGAAAACGGCGCTCGCGTCGCCATTCTCGACCTCGACGCGGCCGCCGCGAAGGCCGCCGCGGCCGAGATCGGCCCCGAACACATCGGTCTGGCCTGCAACGTCGCCGACAAGGCGTCCTGCGACGCCGCGGTCGCGGAGACTCTGAAGGCCTTCGGCAAGATCGACATCGTCGTCGCCAACGCCGGCGTGACGCAGCCGGTCAAGTGCTGGGACATCGTCGAGGCCGACTGGGATCGCATCCAGAACGTCAACCTCAAGGGCGTCCTCTTCCTCGCCCAGGCCGCGATCCCGCACATGAAGGAACGCCGGCAGGGTTCGATCGCCTGCATGTCCTCGGTCTCGGCGCAGCGCGGCGGCGGCATCCTCGGCGGTTCGCACTATTCGGCCGCCAAGGCCGGCGTCCTCGGTCTCGCCAAGGCGATGGCCCGCGAGCTCGGTCCCGACGGCATCCGCGTCAACTGCGTCGCCCCGGGCCTGATCCAGACCGACATTCTCTCGGGCAAGCTCACCGACGAGAAGAAGGCCGAGATCCGCTCGACGATCCCGCTCAATCGCCTCGGCGATCCGCGCGACATCGCCAATGCCTACCTGTTCCTGGCGTCCGACATGTCGGCCTACCTGACCGGCACCGTCATCGACGTCAACGGCGGCATGCACATCCACTGACCGGCGTCTCTTCGAGACACCCCCGTCCACCTCACTCTTCCCGCCTCGCCCGCCGCGTTTCGCGTGTCGGGTCG
>DBMN01000357.1:0-294 GCA_002298965.1 Rhizobiales bacterium UBA697
TCGAACGCGGCGCCGCCTGGATCCACGGGGCGTCGGGCAATCCGCTCGCGGCCCTGGCGACGTCGATCGGTGCCCGGATGGTCCCGACGGACTCGGAATCGCGAACCGTGTTTCGCCCCGGCGGCAGCGTTGTCCCGGCGTCCGAACTGGCGCGGGCCGAAGAGCGCTCGGAACGGCTCTTCGCCCGGATCGACGAAGAGATCGACGCGGACGAGGACGTCTCGCTCGCCGAGGCGATCGAGGAGTTCGCGCCCGGCCACCTCGACGATCCGCTCGCCGCCTGGCTGGTGGCGA
>DBMN01000357.1:346-7686 GCA_002298965.1 Rhizobiales bacterium UBA697
ATCCCGGCGATGCTGGCGCGCGGCCTCGACATCCGCCTCGGCGAGGCGGTGCGCCGGGTCGTGCGGCGGGCCGACGGCGTCACCGTGGAGACCGCGACCGGTCGCTTCGAGGCCGATCACGTCGTCTCGACGCTGCCGCTCGGGGTCTTGAAGGCAGGCTCGGTCGCCTTCGATCCGCTGCTGCCGGCTGCGGTCGACGAGGCGATCGCAAAGATCGGGCTCGGCGCGGTGACCAAGATCGCCCTGGCCTTCGAGCGTCGCTTCTGGCCGGCCGACCGCCGCTTCTTCGGCCATGTCGACGCGCGGCGCGGGCGCTGGGCGACCTTCCTCTCGACCAACGGGCTCGTCGCCGGCGACGTTCTGGTCGGTTTCGCCACCGGCCCCTACGCGCGGGTCGCCGAAGCGATGACGTCGGACGAGATGACGGCCGACGCGATGGCGGTGCTCGCCGACATGTTCGGCGCCGGCCTGCCGCGACCGCGCGGCGTGGTCGTCTCCTCGTGGACGCCGGATCCGTTCGCGCTCGGCGCCTATTCGCTGCCGGCGCCCGGTTGCACGCCGAAGCACTTCGCGACACTCGGCGCCCCGATCGACGATCGGCTGATCTTTGCCGGCGAACACACCGACTTCGCCCGCCACGGCACCGTCCACGGTGCGCTTCTGAGCGGCCGCCGTGCCGCCGCGGCCGTTCTCGCGACCATCGCTCGTCGCTGACGCGCGGACCGACGTTCCATGCCCCGTCGCGCTGGCCCGCGCCACCGTCACCGGAGCGGCCGTTCCCTGATCGCTCTCCCCGACGTTCCCGTGACCTGCACCGGCGTATCCATGGGCCCTGCCACGCGCACGGTCTTCGGTGTCCGTCACGGCTCGCCGAAGAACAGGCGGAAGAACTCGGTCCTGGCGGCGGCGATCTCCGACGCTCCCTGCTCCGGCGTCTGGTAGAGGACCGCGTGGACCCAGGTCAGGCCGAGCAGGCGGGTGAAGAGCGGCGGCTTGTCGATCCAGCCGCCCATGTCGACCGGCGCGACGTGGACGCGACCCTCGGCGACCGCCTTGACCACCTGCCAGCGCGGGTCGGAGCGGACGGTCTCGGCGAAGGCCTTGTCGGTCGCGAAGATCACGTCGGGCTGCAGGGCGATGACCTCGTCGAGCGCGATCGCCCGCCGCCCCTTGCGCCCCGGACCGACACCGCAGGGAACCACCGGCACGCCGCCGGCGCGCACCGTCACCTCGAGCTGGGTGCCTTCGGCGCAGACCGTCTCGAGGCCGTCCGAGCCCTGGGCATAGTAGACCCGGGGCCGGCGCTCGTGCGGAATGGCCGCGACGCGGGCGTCGATGGCGGTGAGCCGACCCTCGGCCCAGACGGCGAGCGCCTCGCCGCGTTCGCTGCGATCGGTCAGCCGGCCGAGGAAGCGGAAGAGCGGCGCGATGTCGTCGAGCCGATCGTAGCGCACGTGCGCGGCGGCGATGCCGAGCGTCGCCAGTTCGCTCTCGGCCTGTTTGGCGACCGATCCCTTGGGCTCGATCAGCACCACGTCGGGGCGCAGCGCGACCAGCGCCTCCTTGTTCATCCGGTCGAACCAGCTGCCGATCACCGGCAGGGCGAGGAGTCGTTCGGACAGGTGGCGCCGCTCGTCGGCGGTCGGATCGCGGTTGAGCGCCACCAGCGCGTCGGGCGCGACGACCGCGACGAAATAGGAGATCGGCGGATTGTAGCCGACGACGCGGACGGGGCCGTCGGGAACGGTGACGGTCGCGCCCGCCATGTCCGTCACCTGACGCGCGGAGGCCGGGCCGACGCCCGCAATGGACAGGGCCACGCAGGCGGCCGCGACGACACTCCTCAGGCGCACCATCTCGTCACTCCTGCCGCGCCGGGCTCGATTTCGTCAGAAGGTCGCCTTCATGCTCAGCATGATGGTGCGTCCGGGCGAAATGTTGCCGCTGGTCAGCGCATATTCCCGATCGAAGATGTTGTTGACCGCGGCGTCGATCTCCAGATTCTTCGAGAACTCGTACTTGGCCATGAAGTTCGCCAGCGTGTAGGCGCCGGTCTGGACGTAGGCCGACGAGACCTGATCCCAGCGGTTGGCGGCGAACTCGACGCTCGGAACCAGCGTCACCTTCTCCATCGGCACCCAGCTGGCGTAGACCATGCCCTTGTAGTTGGGGACGCCGGTCGGCTTGATGTTCGGATCCGACGGCACCGTCAGGTGATTGTCGATGAGCGAGAGATTGCCGCCGACCGCGAGACCTTCGCGGAGCATGTAGTCGATGCCGAGATCGACGCCGACGCGATAGCCGTCGCCGACGTTCTGGTTCCAGTTGTTGCCGGTCGCCGGATTGACCACCGTCTGCATCATGTCCTGGACGGCCGAGTAGTAGACGTCGACCGAGATCTGGCTCTTGGGCGCGAATTCGTTCGACCAGCCGATCTGCACCGAGGTGGCGCGCTCGGGGCGCAGCGTCGGGTTGGGATCGGAGGAGCCGAACTTGCTGCCGTAGAGGTCCCACAGCGTCGCGAAGCGTGAGCGATGCGAGATGTCCGCGTGGACCTTGCCGGTGTCCGAATAGCGCCAGATCGCGGCGCCCTGCCAGTCGAAGCTGGAGCGATCGTTGAGCGCGTAGTCGATCAGCCTGTACCGGCCGCCGGTGACGACATAGTCCTGCGCCTTGATCTGGTGCTGCCAGTTGTAGGCGATGCCCTGGACCAGATCGACGGACGGCGACAGGTGGTAGGTGTTCTCGAGCGCCAGCGAATAGAGGTCCTGCGCCGCGCCCTGGTGCGGTTCGGTGAGACAGACGACGTTGTTGCGGCAGCCCGAGGTCGTACCCGAGGCGTTGACGAAGAGGTCGCGCCATTCGACGTGGTTGTTGCGCTGATAGTGGAACGACCCCTTCAGCGTGTCCTTCGACCCGAAGTCGTGGCCGACCTCGAGGGCGCCGCCGGGGGCCCAGTCGTGGGCGTAGGTGTTGAACGAGTTCTTGCCCGTCTTCTGCAGCGTCCGCGCCGCGTCCTCGTAGGCGCTCATGGCTTCGTCGAAGCTCTGGATGAAGGCCTGCGTCTTGACGTAGGTGGCCTCGTCGATCGCCGTCCGCGACGAGAAGGACAGCGTCTGCGTCCGCCACTCCGACCACGAATAGTTCTTGGACGAGATCCCGGTCGTGGTCGGCGGGGTGTATTTGTCGCGGCCCTGGATCGAATAGCTGACGACGTATTCGTCGCCGTTCGGGGTGAAGCCTGCCTTCACGGTGCCGTTGGCGTTCCAGAACTTCGACCAGTCGCGGCGCCCGCCGTTCTCGGTGGCCGTCGGCCGGTAGGAGTCCGGCAGCTCCCAGCCCTCGAACTTCGCGAAGGTGCCGCTCGCCTGGAGGAAATAGTTCTCCTGCTTCGTCCCGACGCGCAGATGGGTCTGGGCGCCGTCGTAGCGGCCGCCGTTGCCGAACTGGAACGTCGTGCGGGCTTCTGCCTCGAAGGCCTTCGTCGGGCGCTTGCTCACCAGATTGATCGCGCCGCCGAGCCCGTCCGGTCCGTCGAGGACGGAGACGTAGCCCTTGGCGATCTGGATCGCCGCGTAGTCGTCGGTGAGCAGCGAGGGGAAGGCGAGCTGATTGCTCGCGGGATAGTAGGAGCGGATGCCGTCGACGTAGAGCGGGACCTGATAGCGGTTGAAGCCGTGGACGTAGATCTCCTGCTCGTTCCGCGAGCCGCCGTCCGGCGCCGAGACGACGCCGGGCGCCAAGTTGACGGCGCGGTCGAGCGTCAGGGCGGTGAAGGTCTCGATCTGGCTCGAGGAGACCGCGCTGCCGCTGAAGGAGTTGAACGTCTTGGTGATGGCGTCGGCCGCCAGGATGTGGATCTCGCCAAGATCGTAGACGGTGTCCTTGCCGGCCGCGCATGCCGCAGACACGTGCGCGATCACGGCCGTTCCGGTCGCCAGCCTCGCGATCAGCTTGATCATGTCTCGTCCTCGGCCACTCGACGCCGATCGCCGGGGCGTCCGACCCGAGGCGAGGCGACTGATTTCACCCGAACGACGGACCGGAATGGTCATGTCCATCGTCACACAACGGCCCGAAGCTAGCCGTGCGCGCCGGGTGGGTCCATCCGTGCGGTATTGGCCTAAGGATCAATATTCACACCGTTTTCCCGCAGGCCGTCGCGGCATTTTGCCTCGAATTCGGGCAGAACCACTTCGACTCCGTAGAGTTCCCAGAGGTTCTTCGGCGTCATGACAATCGACGGTTGTCCGGCTGCGAGCACCCGATTCCGCGCCAGCAGGATCGTCGCGTCGGCATAACGCAGCGCGTTGTCGGGGAAGTGCGACGACAGCAGGACGGCACGGCCGGCGTCGGCGAGGCGCCGCAGGAGATCCATCAGGCGTTGGCGGTGGCCGACGTCGAGGCCGGTCTCCGGCTCGTCGAGGATCAGGATCCGGGCTTCCTGGGCGAGCGCCCGGGCGATCAGCACGAGCTGTCGCTCGCCGCCGCTGAGCCGGGTGTAGGGCCGGTCGGCCAGGGCCTCGGCCCCGACCAGCCGCAGCATGTCGAAGGCGACCGCCCGGTCCGCCTCGCCGTAGCCCCGCAACGGCGAGGAATGCGGCCAGCGCCCCATCAGCACCACCTCGTGGGCGGGAAAGGGAAAGACCGGCCGGTGGGACTGCGGGAGATAGGCGATGCGCCGAGCCCGCATCCGGTCGGAGAACCCGTCGAGGGGGAGGCCGTCGACGGCGATGGATCCGGCCTCCGCCGGCATCAGCCCGGCGCAGGCCTTGAGCAGCGTGGTCTTGCCGGCGCCGTTGGCCCCGAGCAGCACGGCGAGGCTGCCCGCGGGCAGGTCGAGATCGACGGCCTCGACCACGGTTCGCCGTCCGAGGCGGAGCGTCAGGCCGCGTGCTGCGAGGGCGGGGGGCAGATCGGTCATCAGTGCCATCCTCGCCCGACGCCCCAGCGCATCAGCACCGCCAGAAACGGAATGCCGATCAGCGCCGTCGCGATGCCGAGGGGGATCTCGGCCGACAGAAGGCTGCGGCAGATCGTGTCGACCACCATCAGGAAGACCGCCCCCAGTGCGGCGGATGCCGGCAGGACGCGCCGGTTCATCGAGCCGAAGAGGCCGCGCGCGACGTGGGGCACGATCAGGCCGACCCAACCGACGATGCCGGCGAGCGACACCGACAGCGAACCGGCGAGCGTGGCGAGCAGGATGGCGACGATCCGCAGCCGCTTCACCCGGAGGCCGAGCGAGGCGGCCTCCTCGTCGCCCATGGCGAGGAGATCGAGCGAGCGGCCGTACATCGACAGGGCGAGGATCGCCGCCAGCATGAAGGGCGCGGCGATCGCCAGCGATCCGACGGTGACGTGGCTCAGGCTGCCCATCAGCCAGAACACGATGGCCGGGAGCTGGCTGGTCGGATCGGCGACCATCTTGACCAGCGAGACCAGCGCCGTGAACAGCGCGCCCGAGACGATGCCGCCGAGGACCAGCGCCAACACACCGTTGCCGGCGACGCCACGCGCGAGCAGCAGGGCGAAGCCGCTGGCGGCGATGCCGAAGGCGAAGGACGAGGCCTGGACGATCGGCCAGGCGAGATCGTTGAGGATCGCCAGAGCCGCGCCGAAGGCAGCGCCCGCGAGAACGCCGAGGATGCCCGGCGAGACCAGGGGATTGGCGAAGACCGCCTGGAACGCCGCGCCGGACGTCGACAGCGCCGCGCCGACGATCGCGGCCGCCATCATCCGCGGCAGGCGGATGTCGAGGATCACGACGGCCGCCGTGGTGCCGCGCACGTCGGTCGCCGCTGCCCCGGTCAGCCGCAGCCGGATCGCCTCGAACACGTCCGCCGGCGAGAGGTTCATCGGGCCGATGGTCAGGCCGAACAGGAGGACGAGCAGGCCCGAGACGATCAGGCCGACGAGCGCCAGGCGCGAGCGCCGCGCCGTCGCGCGCAGCACGTCGCGCGGCGAGGGCTCGATCGACGGTGCCGGATCGCCGGATTCCTCCGCTGCGGCAGGACGTTCGAGATTGGCGGACAAGGACGGCTCCTCCCGGCGGGATTCCTGCGGCGGGGCATGGCGGACGGGGCCGAACGCGCGGCGAGATCGGGTGTACTGTCGGCGATCGCCGGGCGATCGACAACCTCTCGTCCTTCAGTCGGAAGACGGCGCTGCATGCGGATTCGCCGGATGGACAGGTCTCGGACCGCGTGACATGTCTCGCCCGAGGCCCATCGCGCCCCGGTCAGGAGAGATCCATGAAGGTAATTCTCGGCTTCGACGACACGGATGTTCTCGGTTCGGAAATCGGAACCGGCAAGCTGGTCCGGATGTTCGACAAGAAGTTGCCGGCCGGCGTCCGTCCCTGGGGCGTGTTGCGGCACCAGCTTCTGGTCGATCCGCGCATTCCCTATACTTCGCACAACAGTCCGGCCTGCTCGATCGTCGAGATCGACGACCCGGATCGGCTTCCCGAACTGATCGAGACGGCAGCCCGGCACCTCGAGGCTCTTTCGAGCGTCGGCAGCGATCCGGGCCTGTGCGTCGCCCGCGAGGACGCCGATTTCGCCGGGCTGATCGACTTCGCCCTGAAGTGCACGCGCGACATCTGTACGCAGTCGGAGGCGATCGCCGCCGCGGCCGGCGCGGGGGTGCACCTCTCCGGTCACGGCGGCACCAACGACGGGATCATCGGCGCGGCGGCGGCCGTCGGTCTGACCGTCTACGGCTGGTCCGGGCGCTTCCTCGAGTTCGGCGGCCTCCGCGATCTGCCCTCGACGATCAGCGTCGGCCGGCTCGCCGAACAGGGCATCCTCGCCGTGCCGCTCGATCACGATGCCAGCGTCCTCGCGCCCGACGTCGACATCCACACCGGCAGCTGGGTGAGCCCGCGGCTCTGGGGCGGTCGTCCGGTCGTGTTCGTGACCAGGGACGGCGACCGCTGGGTCGCGCCGGCCAAGCGCGCCCGCGACGCCGACGTCGCCGAGTAACGGCCGGACGCGGCGCGGCTGCCGCATCCGCGGAAGGGATGTCGCTCGGGAGGGCAGGGGGCGGCCACCGTCGTTCCCGGTCCTCCGCCGGATCAGGTGGCCGATGACGGAAGCTGCCCTTCGGACCGAACCGGACACGTCCCCACGCCTCGCCGAACCGACGTTCGAGGTNNGGCGCTGCGGTGGATCCCGATCGTCGGCGCCGTCGCCGCCGCTCATGCGGCCCTTCTCGCCGATTGGCACTTCCCGCGACTGCCGGGCGACGTCGAGCCGGCTTCGATCATGGTCGAGGTCGTCCGCGCGGGCGACGGTTCGCCCGTCGCGATCGCCGCCGAGGTCGCCGCGCCGAGGGCG
>DBMN01000055.1:0-4804 GCA_002298965.1 Rhizobiales bacterium UBA697
CGAGGCGCCGCGCCCGCCGCTCTCCGACACCCGCCCCGCCACCCGCGCCACAGCCCTCCGCCTCGCATCGGAGGCGACCGCGGCGCTCGCCGCCCGGGTCGAGGGGCGCGATCTCGAGGTCCTGGAGATCGGCGAAGATCGTTGGGGCCGTCGGCTCGGCCATCTTGTCGACATTTCCGCCGGGCAATGGATCGACGGCGACCTCGTTTCGGACGGCCGGTTGCGCGTGATGCCGATCGCCGGCGACGGCACCTGCGCCGCCGCGCTCCTCGCCCGCGAGGAGGCGCCCCGCGCGGCCGGGCGCGGTCTGTGGGGTGAACCGCTCTTCGCGGTCCGTCCCGCCGACCACGCCCTGGTCGAACGGGTCGGCGACGTCGTCGTGGTGGAAGGTACCGTGCGGTCGGTCGGCCGGTCGCGCGGACGGACATGGCTGAACTTCGGGGAAGACATCGCGCGTGACTTCGCCGTGGTCATGAACGATAACGACCGGAGCCGGTTCGAACGCGCAGGGCTCGTGCTCGACGACCTGAAGGGGCGTCGGGTTCGCGTCCGGGGCCTCGTCGGCCGCCGGGCCGAGGCTCCGCGCATGGCGATCGACGATCCGATGGCGATCGAGCGCCTCGGGAGGTGAGGGTGTTGAGGAAGTCCGTCGTCGCCTGTCAGACGAGGCCATGCGCCGTCCGCGTCGGATCCGCGGCACGGAGCGTCGTCGCGCTCGTGCTGATGGCCACGCTCGCCGGCTGCGGCTCGGTCGGCATGCGCGACGAGATGATCTCGCAGCCCGGTCGCCCGCTGGTCGACAAGAGCCTGACGGCGCCGAAGTCCGACCCCGAACACGAGCGCATCGTCGCCTCCTACGGCGGGCTCTACGACGACCCGGCCGCCGCCCAGGCGGTGGCGCGCGCCGTCGGCCGCCTCGTCGCCGCCTCCGACGATCCGGCCCAGTCCTACCGCATCACCATTCTGAATTCTCAGGCGATCAACGCCTTCGCCCTGCCGAGCGGCAATCTCTACGTGACGCGCGGCCTGCTGGCGCTCGCCGACGACACCTCGGAAGTCGCCGCGGTGATCGCCCACGAGATGGCCCACGTCACCACCCGCCATGCCGCCGCCCGCGCCCGCCGCGCCGAGGCGGCGAGCGAGGTCAACCGCGTCGTCGCCAACGTCATGCAGGATCAGGACGCCCAGCGCCTGGCGCTCGCCTCGACCCAGCTGTCGCTCGCCCGGTTCAGCCAGGTGCAGGAGCTCGAGGCCGACGCCATCGGCATCCGCACCCTCGCCAAGGCCGGTTTCGACCCCTTCGCCTCGTCGCGCTTCCTGTCGTCGATGGCGCGCTTCGCCGACTATCGCACCATGCGCGGATCGGCGGCGGCGGCCTCGCGCAATCCCGACTTCCTGTCGAGCCACCCCTCGACGCCGGAGCGCATCGCCTTCGCCGTCCGCGCCGCCCGCGAGATCGGCGCGCCGGGCATCGGCGAACAGGAGAAGGACCAGTATCTGCTCGGCCTCGACGGCATGGTCTTCGGCGACGACCCGACCGAGGGCTTCGTCCGCGGCCGCGCCTTCCTGCACAAGGGCCTCGGCATCCAGTTCACCGTGCCGCAGGGCTACGTGCTGGAGAACACCACCAAGGCGGTGCTCGGCACCGACCAGACCGGAACCGCCATGCGTTTCGACGGCGTCGCCCTGCCGCCCGAGACCTCGCTGGTCGACTATCTCGGCACCGGCTGGGTCAACGGGCTGGAGACGGCGTCGATCAAGGAATCGCACGTCGGCGAGTTCCCGACGGCTGTCGCCACCGCCCGCGCCGACGGCTGGATCTTCCAGATCGGCCTGCTGCGCAAGGGCCAGACGGTGTTCCGCTTCATCTTCGCCGCTCAGGAGGGTCAGGCGAACCTCGAGACGGCGCTCGCCGAGAGCATGGCGAACTTCCGCAAGCTGACCCCCGAGGAATCGGCGCGGCTGCGCCCGCTCCACCTGCGCGTGATCCGGGTCAAGGCGGGCGACACGATCGAGCATCTCGCCGAGCAGATGACCGGCGTCGATCGCAAGATCGAGCTCTTCCGCATCCTCAACGGCCTCGGCTCGAACGACGCGCCGGAAGTCGGCCGTCTGGTCAAGATCGTCAGCGATTCCTGAGATCGTCCGGCGGATCCCGCCGCCGACGTGCGAAGGCCGGAGGCGTTGCCGCCCCCGGCCTCGGATGTCTCGTCGTTCGGTCGCGCGATGCGCCTCACACGAAGGCGGCGCGATCGGGATCTCGGGCGAGCAGGGCCGCCTTCAGCTTCTCCAGCGCCCGTGCCTCGATCTGGCGCACGCGTTCCTTCGAGATGCCGAGCCGCCGACCGATGGTCTCGAGCGTCTCGCCCTCCTCGCGCAGGCGGCGTTCGCGCACGATCGCCAGTTCGCGTTCGTCGAGCACGCCGAGCGCGTCGGAGAGCCAGGCGGAGCGACGGTCGCCGTCGATCGTCTGCTCGACCGTCTCGTCGATCGCCGGAGCGCCGGAGGCGAGCGAATCCTGCCGCTCGGCGCCGTCCTCCTCGCGATCGAAGGCGGGCGCGTTGAGCGAGGTGTCGGGGCCGGAGAGCCGCGCCGCCATCGCCTCGACGTCGGCCAGCGACACGCCGAGTTCCTCGGCAATCTCGCGATGCAGCGCCGCCTCGCCGATGTCGCCCTTCTCGGCCATGAGCCGGGCGCGGATGCGGCGCAGATTGAAGAACAGCGCCTTCTGGTTCGACGAGGTGCCGCCGCGCACGATCGACCAGTTGCGCAGCACGTGGTCCTGGATCGCCGCGCGGATCCACCACGCCGCATAGGTCGAGAAGCGCACGTCGCGTTCCGGCTCGAAGCGGGAGGCCGCCTCGAGCAGGCCGACATGGCCTTCCTGCACCAGATCGGAGTGATTGAGGCCGTAGCGGCGGAACTTCGCCGCCATGGCGATCACCAGACGCATGTGCGAGGCGGTCAGACGGTGGAGCGCCGCCTCGTCGCCGTGCTCGCGCCAGCGGATCGCCAGCTGACGCTCCTCCTCGCGTTCGAGGAAGGGTGCGTCCATCGCCGCCCTGACCAGGCGGCGGCGCTCGCTCGTCGCATACGCCATGCCCATCGCTCCTCTCGCCTCGGCTCATCGCTATCGATCGAGCCGATCGTTTTTGGATGAACAATAGATAACATCGATATCGATGCGGCGGGATAGGTATATTGCCGGTGGCGGCGCATGCCGTCCATGCGATTCGCGAATGCCTCGCAATGACGTGAACACCCGTGACGCCGCTCGATCGGGCCTCCGCCGGCCTCCCCGATGGGCTCGAGACGAAAAAAAGGGGCCGATCGCTCGGCCCCTCGCTGAATTCCCGGTGGAACGGCGACCGATCAGGCCGCCTCTTCCTGCTCGTCTTCCATGCCGAAGTCGGCGTCGGCTTCCGCCTCGGCGCCGGCCTCGTCGGCCTTGGCGACGCGACGCGGGTTCTTCTGCAGATTGGCTTCGATCTGACGAACCGCCTCGGTCTCCGAGATGCGGTCGACGGCGGCGACTTCACGCGCCATGCGGTCGAGGGCCGCCTCGTAGAGCTGACGCTCCGAATAGGACTGCTCGGGCTGGGTGTCGGCGCGATAGAGGTCGCGGACCACCTCGGCGATGGCGACGAGATCGCCGGAGTTGATCTTGGCCTCGTATTCCTGCGCGCGGCGCGACCACATGGTGCGCTTCACCCGGGCACGACCCTTCACCGTCTCGAGCGCCTTCTTGACCACCGCGGTCTCGGACAGCTTGCGCATGCCGACGGCGGCGATCTTGGAGACCGGGACGCGGAGCGTCATCTTGTCCTTCTCGAAGGAGATGACGAAGAGCTCCAGCTTGTAACCGGCGATCTCCTGTTCCTCGATCGAGGTGATCTGGCCGACACCATGGGCCGGGTAGACGATGTGCTCGCCGGCCTTGAATCCGTTGCGGGTCTGGGACGTCTTCTTGATGGGGGTGGTGGCCATACGCCCGATACTCCTGGTCTATCGGCCCCGCCCGGGGCTCGAAGAAACGACGTCGCACCATCCGATGCGGACGCGAGGCGCGTCGCGATCGGATCGTCGCGGACACGTCCACCGCCCCGAGAACACCGGGGCCCGATGGACGCGATCACTCGATTGTCAGCCGGTTCGTCGTATGCTCTCCCGCCCGATCGTCGGGTGCGGAGCGAAGAAATCCTTCGTCTCGGTCGAGGGGCGGCGGGAGGCCGTCACGGTCCGAGACCAATCGATGATCCTGACGATCATTCGGGGAGCTCCGCTGGGGAGAAGCCGGTGGGAAAACGACTGAGGGATATTGCATACCACAAAATCCCCCATCATGAAAGCGGTACGATCGCCCGACTCGCGTGCCGGGCGAATCGTCTCTTCAAACGAATCCCCGATCTTCAGACAAACTGTCGGTTTTCCGCCGTCGACCGTGGTCGCCGCGCCGTCTTCGCACATGCGAACGGCGGCCCCTCGCGGGACCGCCGTCGCTGGATTCGATCGACCGAGACGTTTCGACGCACCCCGGCGAGCCTGCGCCCGCGTCCCGTGAGTCGTTCGCCTCGGATCTCGCTCGACCGCCCTGGCCGGGCAAATTCTTCGCTCAGTCGCCCTCGCCGGGCTCCGGCGAGAAGAACTTCTCGAGCTTGCCGGTCTGGCCGTCGAAATCCTTGGCGTCCGGCGCGTGGTCGCGCTTGGAGGTCAGGTTCGGCCACTTCTGGGCATATTCGGCATTGAGCGACAGCCACTTGTCGAGGCCGCTCTCGGTATCCGGCTTGATCGCCTCGGCCGGGCA
>DBMN01000055.1:4864-5687 GCA_002298965.1 Rhizobiales bacterium UBA697
CTTGATGCAGTTGTCGGTGACCACGTAGGTCATGTCGCAATCCTCTCGGGCTCGAGGCTCCGGCGCGGGCCGGCGGAGCGCCCCTCGGGCTGGAACGCTTCGAAGTTGCTCTCGGGATCGGGGTTAGCCGAGGTCGCGCCTTCGTGCAAGCATGCGATCGTCGGGAAGGGCGAACTTCACGCCCCGTTCAGCCCTCGTCGCCGTCGGTCAGCCGATCGATCGCCCGGCGCTCGCGTTTGGTCGGCCGCCCGGCGCCCGCCTCGCGCGTGGCCAGGGCGACGTCCTCCGCCCGCGGCTCGCGCGGCGGAGGCGGCGGGCTCAGGTCTTCGTAGAGACGGCTCGCCACCTCGGCCGAGCCGCGGTGGTCGACGAAACCGAGGATCTTCAGGACGCGGACGCGGCCGGGCAGCGTCACCGTCAGCACCTGACCGGCCTTGACCACCGCCCCGGCCTTGGTCTCGCGCGCGCGATCGACGCGGACGTGGCCGCCCTCGACCAGCGCCTTGGCGAACTCCCGCGTCTTCACCACGCGGGCATGCCAGATCCAACGGTCGATGCGCTGCCGATCGTGTTCCATGCATCGCCCCCGAGGGATCGCGCCCGCCCGCAAGCCGCGGGCGTGGCGTCACTTCTTCTTGTCGCCCGGACCCTTCTGCTCGAGCTCGGCCTTGAGGGCGAGGAGCTTGGCGAAGGGCGAATTGGGATCGAGCGGCTTCTCGGGCCGCGCCTCGCGCTGCGGACGGTCGTCGCGGCGCTGCGGACGATGATCGCGATCGCCGCGGCCCTGCTCGGGACGGCCGCGGCCGCCCTCGGGACGCGGACC
>DBMN01000309.1 GCA_002298965.1 Rhizobiales bacterium UBA697
CGGCACCGCACCGCGTGGCGAAGCCGCCGAAGACCCGCGCCCTCGGCATCGACGGCGCGGCCCTCGCCCGTGTGTCCGCGCTGGCGCTCGACCTGCCGGAAACGCTCGACGAGCCCGCCGCCCGCGCCTTCTTCGAAACGCACTTCGCCCCCCGCCGGATCGTGCCGCGCGAGGGGCGCGCCTTCCTCACCGGCTATTTCGAGCCGGAGGTCGAGGGCACCCGCCGCAGCGACGATCCGCGCTTCCCGGTGCCGCTCTTCGCGCGCCCCGACGATCTCGTCGACGTCGACGCGAGCAATCGCCCGGCCGATCTCGATCCCTCTTACGCCTTCGCGCGGCGGAGCGAAGACGGCACCCTCGTCGCCTACCCCGATCGCGCCGCGATCGAGGACGGGGCGCTCGCCGGTCGCGGCCTCGAGCTCGTCCATCTCGCCGATCCGGTCGAGGCCTTCTTCGTCCACGTCCAGGGCTCGGTCCGCATCCGCCTCGTCGAAGGCGGCGTCATGCGCCTCGCCTATGCCGCCAAGGCGGGCCACCCCTACACGTCGATCGGCCGGCTGGCGATCGAGCGCGGGCTGATCGCCGAGGAAGAGATGACGCTCGAGCGCCTGCGTCGCTGGTTGACCGACCACCCGGCCGAGGGCCGCGCCCTGATGCGCGAGAACCGGTCCTTCGTCTTCTTCGCCGAGCAGCGCGGCCTCGACGACGACCTCGGCGCGGTCGCCGCCTCCGGCGTGCAGCTGACGCCCGGCGTCTCGCTCGCCGTCGACCGCACGCTGATGACCTTCGGCACGCCGATCTTCCTCGCCGCCGATCTGCCGACCGGCACGGACGGAGCGATCGAGCCCTTCCACCGGCTGACGCTCGCCGAAGACACCGGTTCGGCCATCGTCGGCCCGGCCCGCGGCGACGTCTTCTTCGGCCTGGGCCGAGCCGCCGCCGCGGTCGCCGGCCGCATCCGCCACGTTCCCGATGCCTTCGTCGCCCTGGTGCCGCGAGACGGAGGTCGGCCATGAGCTCCAGCCGCACCCGTCGCCGCACCCGTCTCCTCGGTGACGACGAGCGCCGTCTCTGGGCCAAGGTGGCCGAGACAGTCGAGCCGCTCGACCCGCGCGCCGC
The DNA here is from genome assembly GCA_002298965.1 of Rhizobiales bacterium UBA697. GTDB lineage: Bacteria > Pseudomonadota > Alphaproteobacteria > Rhizobiales > Ancalomicrobiaceae > Pinisolibacter. Next base: position 1,120 of record DBMN01000309.1, read on the forward strand.
CGCCCGTGCATTGGCGGAAGCGACCGACGAGGTCATCGAAACCCCCGTCGTCGTCGCGGCGCCGGCTGCCGTCGCCGAGCCGGAGCCGCCGCCTGCCGCCTCGCGTCAACGCATCACGCTGCGCCCGACCGGCCCGACGCGGCGCCAGCCGTCGGGCCGTCTGCCGGTGATTCACGTGAAACACTTCGCCGAGTCGTCGCACCTGCCGCCCGCGGTGGTGGCACCGCCGTCGCTCGAGCGCATCGATCACCGCACCAAGCGCCGCCTGCGCAACGGTGCCGTGCCGATCGACGATCGTCTCGATCTCCACGGCATGACGCAGGAGGCGGCCCATTCGGCGCTGCGCGGCTTCCTGGTACTGGCGCGCTCGCGCGGCGCCCGCATCGTCCTGGTCATCACCGGCAAGGGCAAGCCGAAGCCCGGAAGCGACCCGCACGATCGCGGCATCCTGCGTCGCGCGGTGCCGCACTGGCTGTCCGATCCGTCTCTGCGCGACTGGGTGATCGGTTTCGAAGAGGCGCATCTGGCGCATGGCGGCGCCGGCGCGATCTACGTGCGGCTGAGGCGCCCACGGGGCGGGGAGGGGACGGCATGACGCCCTTCGGAGCGAAGGTCCGCCAGTTGCGCGACGAGCGCGGCGTGACGCTGAAGGAGATGGCGGGCGCCCTCGGCGTCTCCGCGTCCTATCTCTCGGCGCTCGAACACGGCAAGCGCGGCGTGCCGACCTGGTATCTGGTCCAGCGCATCATCGCCTATTTCAACGTGATCTGGGACGAGGCGGAGGAACTGCAACGCCTCGCCGAGGCCTCCGACCCGCGCGTCGTCGTCGACACCTCGGGCCTCGCACCGGAGGCGACGGAACTGGCGAACCTTCTCGCCCAACGCATCCGCGGCCTGTCCAAGGCGTCGCTGAAGGACCTCTCCCACCGCGTGCGCGCGGCGGCGGCGAAGGATGGGGCTTGAGACGGAAGCGATCGGTTCGAAACCGAATCGATCGCTGCGTCGTGCCGGCCGACGGAACCTGGACGCTTTCGACCTACGGCAGAGGCCCTTCATGCTGAGGTGCTCGGCGTAGCCGAGCCTCGAAGTACGAAGGGCCGAGAGGCACTGTCCGTCGTGGCTTCGCCCTTCGAGGCCCGACCTTGCGGTCGAGCACCTCACGGTGAAGCCGAACAGAGGTCGACAGCCCGAGCCTCATCCACCCGGCGCCTCAGAGAATGAACCGGCTGAGATCGGTGTTCTTCGCCAGCTCGCCGACGTTCTCGCGGACCAGGGCGGCGTCGATGACGATCGTCTCGCCGGAGCGGTCCGGGGCGGTGAAGGAGATCTCGTCGAGAATCCGTTCCATCACCGTCTGCAGCCGCCGCGCGCCGATGTTCTCGACCGTGGCGTTGATCTCGACCGCGACGCCGGCGATCTCCGAGATCGCCTCCGGGGTGACCTCGAGCGTCACGCCCTCCGTCGCCATCAGCGCCACGTACTGCTTGATCAGGCTCGCCTCGGTCTCGGTCAGGATGCGCTCGAAGTCTTCCTTCGTCAGCGGCTTCAGCTCGACGCGGATCGGCAGACGGCCCTGGAGTTCGGGCAGAAGGTCGGCCGGCGTCGCCACGTGGAAGGCGCCGGAGGCGATGAAGAGCACGTGGTCGGTCTTCACCGGCCCGTATTTGGTCGAGACCGTCGTGCCCTCGATCAGCGGCAGCAGATCGCGCTGCACGCCTTCCCGTGAAACGTCGGCGCCGCCGCCGCGGCCCTCGCGGACGCAGATCTTGTCGATCTCGTCGAGGAAGACGATGCCGTTCTCCTCGACCGCGCGGATCGCCTCGGTGACGACGCTCTCCTGATCGACCAGCTTGTCGGATTCCTCGGCCATCAGCGGCCCGTGGGCCTCGGCGACCGTCACCTTGCGCGCCTTGCGCTGACCGCCGAAGGCCTTGCCGAAGATGTCGCCGAGGTTCATCACGCCGACCGAGCCGCCGCCGGGCATGCCGGGCAGCTCGAAGTTCGGCATCGCGGCGGGCGCCGCCACCTCGATCTCGATCTCCTTGTCGTTCAACTCGCCGGCGCGCAGCTTGCGGCGGAAACTGTCGCGGGTCGCGGGCGAGGCCGACTTGCCGACCAGCGCGTCGAGCACGCGCTCCTCCGCCGCCATCTCGGCCTTGGCGCGGACCTCGGTCCGCTTGCGCGCCTTGACCAGCCCGATGCCGATCTCGACCAGATCGCGGACGATCGAATCGACGTCGCGGCCGACATAGCCGACCTCGGTGAACTTGGTCGCCTCGACCTTGAGGAAGGGCGCGTCGGCGAGCCTGGCGAGGCGGCGCGAGATCTCGGTCTTGCCGACGCCGGTCGGGCCGATCATCAGGATGTTCTTCGGCAGGACCTCGTCGCGCAGCGCGCCTTCGAGCTGCTGACGGCGCCAGCGGTTGCGCAGCGCGATGGCGACGGCGCGCTTGGCGTCCTTCTGGCCGACGATGTGGCGATCGAGTTCGGAGACGATCTCGCGGGGCGAGAAATTGGTCATGACGCTTGGCCTCGGGGGACGCGGGGAGCGGGGACGACCGCGCGCACCGCGGCCGGAACGAATGTGAGGACGGCTGCGCGCAGCGGCGCCCAGGCGACGGAGAGGCCGAGCACCACGGCGCCGACGAGACCGACGGTCAGGGCTTCGTCGATCGACCCGGTCCAACCGGCGCCGCGGATCAGCATCAGGATCGAGCCGCCGAAATAGACGAGCGCAGAGACGAGCAGGGCGCGCCGATCGACCACGATGGCGACGAGGGCGATCACCGCGAACATCGCCAGGATCAGCGCCGGCGCCGCGCCCGAGACGGTGGCGAAGCCGGCGCCGAGCAGGGAAGCGAGCGGATGGACGATCAGCGGGGCTGCGAGCACGTGCAGCCAGAAGGCGGTGTCGGTGCGCCGCGTCCGCCTCTCGCGGTCGGAGAGGTCCCATTTCATCGCCAGCGCGAAGACGCCGAGGCCGAGAACGAGACAGATCTCGCCGAAATAGGTGTCGAGGAAGGGCCGCGCCACGCCGGCGAGGAGACCGACCGTCATCGCGATCGCGCCGGCCGCTGCCGCGGCGACCGAGATCGGCACGCCGAAGCGGCGCCAGTGGACATAGCCGCCGATCAGCATGGCGAGGCCGGCACCGAGCGCCACGAAGGGCCCGCCGTCGCCGCTCGCCGTCACGACGCTGCCGCCGCAGGCCGCGACGAAGAGGGCGACGAGCACGATGCTCGGAAAAGCCATGCGCCGGCGCGCGGTGAAGATCTCGGCGAGACCCCAGGCGAGCACGGCGACGGCCGGTCCGGTCGCGATCGGCGCGAACTGGAAGCCGAGGACGACGACCGCGCCGGTGAGGAGCGCGATACCGAGGGTGACGAAGACGTCGTTGAACGAGGTGACGAAGCGCACGGCCTCCTCGTCGGCGGCCGGCAGCGCGCGTTCGCGCGCCGTGGCGAAGGCGGCGAGCGCCGTCGCGGTCTCGGCCCCGATCACGCCGGCGGCGACCGCCGCGTCGAGATCGGCCGGGCCGATGGAGAACGCGGGATCGTCGGGCCGAATGCCGCCGTCGCTCATGTCAGATCGTCTCCACGACGACGTTGGTGTTGGTGTAGACGCAGATCTCGGCGGCGATCGCCATCGCCTTGCGGGCGATCACTTCGGCGTCGAGATCCTGGTCGATCAGCGCCCGCGCGGCCGCCAGAGCATAGGTGCCGCCCGAGCCGATGCCGGCGACGCCGCCTTCCGGCTCCAGCACGTCGCCGTTGCCGGTCAGAACCAGCGTCGTGGTGGCGTCCGCGACGATCATCATGGCTTCGAGCCGGCGCAGATAGCGATCGGTGCGCCAGTCCTTGGCGAGCTCGACGCAGGCGCGCGTCAGCTGACCCGGATATTGCTCGAGCTTCTTCTCCAGCCGCTCGAAGAGGGTGAAGGCGTCGGCGGTCGCCCCGGCGAAGCCGCCGATGACGTCGCCGCGGCCGATCCGGCGCACCTTGCGGGCGGTGTGCTTGATCACGGTCGCCCCGAGGGTCACCTGCCCGTCACCGGCGACCACGACCTTGGCGCCCTTGCGGACGGCGACGATGGTGGTTCCGTGCCAGCTCTCGGGGGAGGAAGCGGTGGGCGTGGTCATGGGGGGCTCCGGGGGTCTCTCGAGGGCGCGGACGGCGTCGCGGTTCGTCTCATGTAGGCGTCCCGACGGACAATGCAAATGGGGGCGTCGGGGCTGCACGGAGGGGCTGCACTCGGACCCTTGGGATGACCCTGCCTTGGTGCGCGATGCTGCGAGACGCGGGCCATCGGCCCGCTCCTCGGCATGAGGTGTTTTTCTGTTTCAGAACAAATACATGCGCCTCATGCCGAGGAGGCGTTCGAAGAACGCCGTCTCGAAGCATCGCGCACCACAGTCGAAACAAAACGCCAATTGAAACAATTGGATGGAGACGGCAGCCGATCGTCTCGCCTCCGATTCGAACGCCTCCGAATCGACCTCACCCGATCAGCCGGCTGACCAGCTTGGCGGTGTAGTCGACCATCGGCACGATGCGTCCGTAGTGGAGCCGCGTCGGGCCGATGACGCCGAGCACGCCGACGATCCGGGCCTCGGCGTCGCGATAGGGCGCCAGCACCAGCGACGACCCCGACAGCGAATGCAGCTTCGCCTCCGAGCCGATGAAGATGCGCACGCCCTCGCCGCGCTCGGCGTCGCCGAGAAGTTCGATCAGGTCGCGGTTGCGCTCGAGGTCGTCGAAGAGCGAGCGGATGCGCTCGAGGTCTTCCGCCGCCCTGAGATCGTCGAGCAGATTGGCGCGGCCGCGCACGATCAGCTGCTGCGGCCGTCCTTCTGCCGCCTCGCCCCAGGTGGCGAGCCCGTCCTCGACGACGCGGGCGGTCAGGTCGTCGAGTTCGGCCTGACGCTCGCCCTGCAGACGTTCGAGTTCGGCGCGCGCCTCCGTCAGGGTGCGACCGCGGATGGTGCGGTTGAGATAGTTGGTCGCCTCGACCAGCGCCGAGGGCGGCAGGCCGAGCGGCAGCTCGACGACGCGGTTCTCGACCGATCCGTCCTCGCCGACCAGCACGACGAGGCCGCGCGTCGGCTCCAGCCGGACGAATTCGATGTGCTTCAGCCTGAGATCGGCCTTGTGGGCGAGCACCAGACCGGCGCCGCGCGTGAGGCCGGAGAGCATCTGGCTCGCCTCGGTCAGCACCTCTTCCGGCGTGCGGCCGGCGGCGCGGATCTCGGCATCGATGCGGCGGCGCTCGCCCTCGCCGAGATCGCCGATCTCGAGCATCGCATCGACGAAGAAGCGCAGGCCGCTCTCGGTCGGCAGCCGGCCGGCCGAGGTGTGCGGGGCGAAGATCAGGCCGGCCTGTTCGAGATCGGCCATGACGTTGCGCACCGAGGCCGGCGACAGCGCCATCGGCAGCAGTTTCGAGATGTTGCGCGAGCCGACCGGCTCGCCGGTGTCGAGATAGCCCTCGACGATGCGGCGGAAGATCTCGCGCGAGCGCTCGTCGAGCTGGGCGAGGCTGCCGGGACCGGCGGCGATCGGTGGTTGGGCGAGAAACGGCGGCTGGGCCATGCGTAATCCGTCGACCCTTGGATCGGGCTGTGGCGACGATCGTACATCACGGCGGCGGCCGATCAATCGTCCCGCGACCCCGATCGGCCTTTACCTCGGCCCCCATGCGGGATACGGGAGACCGACGAAACGACGAACGAACGAAAGAAGACCATGCGCCCCTCCAAACGCGCCGCCGACGAACTGCGCTCCGTCAGCCTCGAGCGCGGCGTCGCCAAACACGCCGAGGGCTCCTGCCTGGTGAAGTTCGGCGACACCCATGTGCTGTGCACCGCCAGCCTCGAGGACAACGTGCCCGGTTGGCTGCGCGGCCAGCGTCGCGGCTGGGTCACCGCCGAATACGGCATGCTGCCGCGCGCCACCCACGATCGCATGCGTCGTGAAGTGAATGCCGGCAAGCCGTCGGGCCGTACCCACGAGATCCAGCGCCTGATCGGACGCAGCCTGCGTGCCGTGGTCGACCTGCAGGCGCTCGGCGAGCGCCAGATCACCGTCGACTGCGACGTCATCCAGGCCGACGGCGGCACCCGCACCGCCTCGATCACCGGTGCCTGGATCGCGCTGCACGACTGTCTCGCCTGGATGAAGGCGCGCGACATGTTCAAGGGCGAAGTGCTCAGGGACCACATCGCGGCGATCTCCTGCGGCATCTATCGCGGCACCCCGGTGCTCGATCTCGACTATGCCGAGGATTCCAACGCCGAGACCGACGCCAACTTCGTCATCACCGGCTCCGGCGGCATCGTCGAGATCCAGGGCACGGCGGAGGGCAAGCCCTTCACCCGCGCCGAGCTCGACGCGCTGCTCGGCCTCGCCGAAAAGGGCGTCGGCGAACTCGTCGCCCTGCAGAAGACCATCATCGGCTGAGCGCGATCGCTCGGCCCGAGAGAGGGAGGATCGTCCATGACCCCACGTCGTCTCGAAGGCGGCCGGATCGTCGTCGCCACCCACAACAAGGGCAAGCTCGCCGAGATCCGCGATCTGCTCGCCCCGCACGGCATCGACGCCGTGTCGGCGGGCGAACTCGACCTGCCCGAGCCCGAGGAGACCGGCGAGACCTTCGAGGCCAACGCGGCCCTGAAGGCGCTGTCGGCCGCCCTCGCCTCGGGCCTGCCGGCGCTCGCCGACGACAGTGGCCTCTGCGTCGCCGCGCTCGGCGGTCAGCCGGGCATCTTCTCGGCGCGTTGGGCCGGCGAGGACAAGGACTTCGCCCGCGCCATGCGCAACATCGAAGAGATGCTGGCGCAGTCGGGCAGCGCCGATCGCGCCGCCCATTTCGTCGCCGCCCTCTGCCTCGCCTGGCCCGACGGCCATACCGAGACGGTGCGCGGCGAGGTCCACGGCACGCTGGTCTGGCCGCCGCGGGGCGACGCCGGATTCGGCTACGACCCGATGTTCCTGCCCGAGGGCGAGAGCCGCACCTTCGGCGAGATGTCGGCCGAGGAGAAGCACGGGCTGAAGCCGGGCGAGACCGGGCTTTCGCACCGCGCACGGGCCTTTTCCGCCTTCGCCGCGCGTTGTCTCTGACGAGCGGCCGGGCAATCATCGCGCGGCGGCGGACGTGCGGGCGATTCGCTCGAATGGTGGGCTGCCGAAGGAGACGGGAATGGCGGGTCTCGATCCGGGCTTCGGCATCTACGTGCACTGGCCCTTCTGCGCATCCAAGTGCCCCTATTGCGACTTCAACAGCCACGTCCGCCCCGGCGGCGTCGATCAGGCGCGTTACGGCCGGGCGCTGGTGCGCGAACTCGAGCATTTCGCCGCCCGCACCCCCGGTCGCCGCGTCTCCTCGGTGTTCTTCGGCGGTGGTACGCCCTCGCTGATGGAACCGAAGACGGTCGAGACCGTGCTCGGCGCCATCGCCCGGCTGTGGAGCGTCGAGAGCGACGCCGAGATCACCCTCGAGGCCAATCCGAATTCGGCGGACGCCGCCAATTTCGCGGCCTATGCGACGGCCGGCGTCAACCGCCTGTCGCTCGGCGTCCAGGCGCTCGACGACCGCGATCTCAAGCGTCTCGGCCGCCTCCACGACGTCGCCGAGGCGCTCGACGCCATCGCGCTCGCCCGCGCCCATTTCCCGCGCATGTCCTTCGACATGATCTACGCCCGGCCCGACCAGACGGTCGAGGCCTGGCGCGAGGAGCTGAAGGCGGCGCTCGATCTCGCCGTCGACCATCTCTCGGTCTACCAGCTGACCATCGAGGAGGAGACCCGCTTCGCCGATCTCCACCGCGCCGGCAAGCTGATCCTGCCCGACATGGACCTCGCCGCCGATCTCTGGGAAGCGACCCGCGAGACGCTGGGGGCCGCCGGCATGCCGGCCTACGAGACCTCCAACCACGCCCGCCCGGGCGCCGAGAGCCGGCACAATCTGGTCTACTGGCGCTACGGCGAATATGTCGGCGTCGGTGCCGGTGCCCACGGCCGCATCGTCGAGGCCGGCGAGCGCCGCGCCACCGCGACCGAGAAGAACCCGGAGAAGTGGCTGCGCCTCGTCGAGGCCCACGGCAACGCGCTCGACACCGACGAGCTGCTGACCCGCGAGGAACAGGGCGACGAATATCTGCTGATGGGCCTGCGCCTGACCGAAGGCATCGACCTCGACCGCTGGGAGGACATCTCCGGCCGCGTCCTCGATCCGGCCCGCCTCGCCGACCTCGAGGCCCACGGCATGGTCGAGCAAATCACCCTCGGCAACGCCCGCCGCGTACGCGCGACCAAGGACGGCGCCGCGGTCCTCGACGCGGTGGTCGCCGATCTGGCGGCGTGATCACGATTTGATCGACGGCGCCGGGTCTCGCCCGGCGGCCCTCACGTCCCCGGCGGGAACTGCTTCGGGGCGGGCGAGATCGCCTTGGCGGTGCCGCCGCCGACTTCCATCACCGCGAGACCACGTTCCGAGGTGCCTTCGGCACGGAAACGGAAGAGGCCGGTCACGCCGAGGAAGCCGTTGCGCGACAGCAGCACGTCGTCGCGGAAGGGCCGCGAGCCGGCGTTGCGGACGAGGCCGGCGGCGAGGAACACCGCCTCGTAGCCGAGGATGGCGAGCGGGCCGGGGGCGCCGTAGGCGGCCTGATAGCGCCCGCGGAAACCGTCGGCCGACTGCGGATCGACCGCCGGGAACCAGCCGCCGGCGAGCGCCGGGGCGGCGAGGCTCGCCGGGTCGTTCCAGCGGCCCGAGCCGAGGAACTTGACGCGCGACCGGTCGAGACCGGCCGAGACCATCGCCTGGATCACCGTCGCGGCGTTGGAGCCGGCATCGGGGACGAAGACGGAATCGATCTGCTGGCCGAGCTTGGCGATGGTCGCCGCCTTGACCTGCATGTCGGCCGGATCGCCCTTGTAGCGCTCGACCGCCATGACGCGGATGCCCGAGCGCGCCGCCTGCTCGCGGAACGCCGCCTCGACCACCACGCCGTAGGCGTCGTCGGGGACGATCGCCGCCATCGACTTGCGGTTCTGCGCGCCGGCATAGGAGACGATGCGCTCGACGTCGGCCGACGGCAGGAAGCCGATCAGATAGACGCCGCGGGTCGCCACCGTCGTGTCGGTGGTGAAGGTGACGATCGGCACGCCCGCCGCCCGCGCCGGTTCGCTCGCGCCGCGCGCGGCGACCGCGTTGAGCGGGCCGATCAGCAGCTGCGCGCCCTGCGAGATCGCCTCCGAGGCGGCGGTCTTGCCGCCCTCGGTGGTGCCCGCGTCGTCCTTGATCAGGATGGTGATGTCGGCGCCGGGGAAGTCCTTCAGCGCCAGCTCGGCCGCGTTGCGCAGCTGCGAGGCGATCTGGGCCGACTGGCCGCCGGCCGATTTCGGCAGGATCAGGCCGATGCGGACCGATCCGGCGCCGATCATGTCGCCACTGGCGGGCAGGGCCGCGCCCGGTGTAGCTTCGGCGAAACCGCCCCCGCCCGTACCGCCGGAGAGGTTGGAACCGCAGCCGGCGAGCGCGAGCACGGAAACACCGCCGGCAGCGGCGGTGACGAAGCCTCGGCGGGTCGCGAGGAAGGGGGCATTGCGCGGCAAGGAGGAACACCTCTCGTCGGTCGATGTCGGCCACTCGACGCATGGCACGCGATCGCGGCGAATTTTGGCCTCGAGAGCGGCACAAGTCAAAGCGTCGCCACGCGATTTCCCGCCGATCGCGCGTTTCGGCCGCGTCTCCGCCCGTTTTCCCCCGTTTCTCTCCGGATCGACCCATGACCACCGACGACGAATTCCCGCCGAACGACCGCGCCGACGAGCCGCGCGGGACGGCGTCCTTCCGCATCGACGCCACCGTCTTCCCCGCGCCCCGTCAGCCGTCCGGCCTGCACGTGGTGGCGACCCCGATCGGCCGTCTCGCCGACGTGACGCTGCGCGCGCTCGAGACGCTCGCCGGCGCCGATCTCGTGGTCTGCGAGGACACCCGCGTCACCCGCGTGCTGCTCGATCGCTACGGCATCCGTGCGCATCTCGTCTCCTACAACGACCACAACGCCGCCGAGCGCCGCCCGCGCATCCTCGCCGCGCTCGAGGAGGGCAAGCTGGTGGCGCTGGTCTCCGACGCCGGCACGCCGCTCGTCTCCGACCCCGGCTACAAGCTGGTCGCCGAGGCGATCGCCGCCGGCCATCGGGTGATCCCGGTGCCCGGCGCCTCGGCGCTGCTGACCGCGCTGGTGGCGAGCGGCCTGCCGTCCGACGCCTTCCTCTTCGCCGGCTTCCCGTCGCCGAAACGCGAGGCCCGCCGCCATCGTTTCGAGGAACTCGCCCGCGTTCCGGCGACGCTGGTCTTCTACGAGAGCCCGCATCGCCTCGCCGAATGCCTGGCGGACGCCGCCGCCGTCTTCGGCCCGGCGCGCGCCGGCGTCATGGCGCGCGAACTGACCAAGACCTTCGAGGAAGTGGTGCGTGCGCCGCTCGGCGAACTGGCCGAGACCTTCGCCGCCCGCAGCGTCAAGGGCGAGGTCGTCGTCCTCGTCGGCCCGCCGGCGGCGGAAGAGGCGACCGAGGCCGACGTCGACGCCATGCTGCGCGCCGCGCTCGCCCGTCAGGCCCCCGGCAAGGCGGTGGCCGAGGTGGCGCGGCTCACCGGTGCCGACCGCAAGGCTCTCTACGAGCGCGCCATGGCGATCAAGGCGGAGGGCTGACGCCCATGGCGCGGCGCGGCACCGAGGAGCGCAGAGAGGCCTATGGCCTCGGCCTTTCCGCCGAGGCCCGCGCCGCCTGGCTGTTGCGGCTGAAGCTCCACGCCATCCTCGCCCGCCGTTGGCGCTGCCGCCTCGGCGAGATCGATCTGGTGGCGAAACGCGGCCGCACGCTGGTCTTCGTCGAGGTCAAGGCGCGCGGATCGGTCGCAGCCGCGATCGACGCCGTCGGCCCGACGGCCCGGGCCCGCATCCTCGCCGCCGCCGATCTCTGGGTCGCCGCCCACCCGCATCACGCCGATCTCGACCGTCGATTCGACATCGTCGCGGTTGTCCCCGGCCGTTGGCCGACCCATGTCAGCGATGCGTTCCGCGCCGACGACCTCGACCTCGCCCGTCGTCGGCATTGATGCGGGATCCGGCTGGTCGCTTCGCGACGCCGGATCCAACTCTTCGAAAAAGCCATTGTTCGGAAACGGTTTTTTCGAAGAGCGGAATACGAGACCCCGATCTCCCCGATCGGATTTCGTATGACACTTCCCCGCCGCCGCGTTAGAACTCGGTCGGCCCCGCGCTCACCCGGAAGGATACCGAGCCGCATGTCTCTCGACGTCGCCGTCCAGATGGACCACATCGCCACGATTCGCGTCGCCGGCGATTCGACCTTCGCCCTGTTGCTCGAAGCCCAGGCGCGCGGGCATCGCCTGTGGCACTACACCCCCGATCGCCTCGCGCTGCGCGAAGGCCGCGTCTCCGCCGGGGTCGAGCGCCTCGAGGTCCGCGACGTGGCGGGCGACCACTACACGCTGGGCGCCGTCGAACGGGTCGATCTCTCCCGCTTCGACACGATCCTGTTGCGCCAGGACCCGCCCTTCGACCTCAACTACGTCACCACGACGCACATGCTGGAGCGGGTGCATCCGAAGACGCTGGTGGTCAACGACCCGGCCTCCGTCCGCAACGCGCCGGAGAAGATCTTCGTCACCGAATTCCCCGATCTGATGCCGCCGACGCTGATCACCCGCGACGCCGAGGAGATCCGCGCCTTCCGCGCCGAGCACGGCGACATCGTCATGAAGCCGCTCTACGGCCACGGCGGTTCGGCGGTGTTCCGCGTGAAACGCGAGGACGAGAACTTCGGCTCGCTGATGGACATGTTCGCCGCCACCTGGCGCGAGGCCTGGGTGATCCAGCGCTATCAGAGCGAGGTGCGCCAGGGCGACAAGCGCATCATCCTGGTCGACGGCGAGTTCGCCGGTGCGGTCAACCGCGTCCCGGCCGCCGACGATCTGCGCTCCAACATGGTGCGCGGCGGTCAGGCGGCGGCGACCGAGCTGACCCCGCGCGAACGCGAGATCTGCGAGCGGATCGGCCCGTTCCTGCGAGAGCGTGGCCTGATCCTCGTCGGCATCGACGTCATCGGCGACTGGCTCACCGAGATCAACGTCACCTCGCCGACCGGCATCCGCGCCATCCGTCGCCTCGGCGGCCCCGACATCGCGGCCATGGTCTGGGACCGGATCGAGGCCAAGATCGCCGCCGCCCGCGCCTGAGGAGAGCCCCTTGCCGCCCGCCGTCCGCCCGTCGTCCCGTCTGCTCGCCGCATCGCTCGCCCTCGGCCTCCTCGCCGGCGGGCAGGCCGCGGCGGCGGCCGATCGCTTCGTGATCGTCGCCCCGACGGCGGGCAGCGAGTTCCACGAGGCGGTGGCGGAGGGCTGTCGGACCGCGGCGGCGAAGCTCGGCGGCGCCGAATGC
>DBMN01000363.1 GCA_002298965.1 Rhizobiales bacterium UBA697
GCACGGCCCGGTGCGACCAGGAGGCCGGTCGCCGAGAGGGCAGCCGGGACTGCGGCGGGCGGGGCGACCTTCGGCGTCTCGGTCGGCGTCGCCGTCGCCGTCGACTTCGGCGCCGCGGCGGCGACCGCGTCGCGCGGATCGGGCGTCTTGAAGTCGGGGCGGAAGGACGAGGCGGTCGCCAGCACGACGCGGTCGAACTCGCCGCCGACCGACGGGTCGGAATAGACGATGAAGCCGCGCACCCCGTCGCCGAAGCGTTCGAACCGGGCGTAGCCGCGCTTGGAACCGACCGTGTCGGTGATGACGAACCAGTCCGGCCTGAGCACGGCATAGCCGACCTTGTGGGTCGGCCCCTCCTGCTTCAGCCGCTCGAAGAGCTGGGCGAGGTCCTGTTTCGCCACGGCATAGGCGCGATAGTCGATCTTGCCGTCCTTGGAGGTCCAGCGCGTGCCGCCCTCCGCCTTGGCGCCCTTGCCGAGGAGCTTCACCGGCATGCCGAGGCGGATACCGGTCGCGGCATCGTCGACGAGGGCGAAGCCGACCGCCTCGCGCTTCTTCTTCTCGGTGTCGGCCAGCCGGGCGATCGCCGGCGGCGTCGGCATGCCGTCGGCGGTGAAGCCGTGGCGGGCCTGGAAGGCGCGGATCGCCTCGAAGGTCATGCGGCCGAAGGTGCCGTCGATCGCGCCGGTGTAGTCGCCGGTCCACACGAGCCCCGACTGGATGGCCCGGCGTTCCGCCTCGGGGCGCGCGTCCCAGTCGGCGCGTGCGGTCTCGAGGTCGTTCGCGGCCGGGGTCGCCGGCGCGGCGGCCTTGGGCGTGTTCTGCGCGTCCTGGGCGAGAGCGGGCAGGGCGGGAGAGAAGACGAGCGCGGCGGCGAGGAGCGACGCGGCGGTCGGCACGCGGCGCGATCTCGGGGTCCTGTCGACGGTCATGGCGCGGCGTCCTTCCTCGATCCGGCGATCGGTCGGCGCGATCTTCTCAGACGGCCGCCGCCGCGTCGAGGGGGCGGACCGACGACGGAGGCGATCGGCCGCGAAGATCGCGCTTCGATGACGTTTTCGCACGCCGTCTCATCCTCATTTCGCTCGCGCCGCCGTCACGGGCCGGTGTTATGATCGCGGCCCCGGATCGCCGCCTCGCCGCGATCTGCAAGGCCTCGCGACCGCGGGTGCCCGACGGGTGGGAGGACAAGCCGTGCGTCACTTCCTCGAGACCTTCGCGATCGCCGCCGCACTCTGCCTGTCGCTCGCGGCCGGCACCCCTTCGAGCCTCGCCGCCGAGAAGACCTTCGTCCGCGACGAACTGGCGAGCGACGCCGTCCGTCTCGAGGCCGCGGTCAAGACCCGGCCGCGCACGACCAGCGACCCCGTCCAGCTGCGCAAGGAGGCCGACGCCGCCTTCGCCGCCAAGAACGTCGTCCTGCTCGAAGAGGTGACCGCCCGCCTCGTCGCCGTTCTGCCCAAGGACTGGCAGGCCTGGCAGCGCTACTCGATCGCGCTGGCCTCGCTCCAGCCCGCCGACTGGCAGGCGAAGTTCGAGGCGCGCCGCAACGCCCACGCCGCCGCCTATCAGGCCTATCGTCTGGCGCCCGGCCCGCGCGAGGAGGCGGTGGCGCTGACCACGCTGGCCGAGACCTATGTCCGCGCCGAGGAACCGCGCGCCGCCATCGAGGTCGTCCGCCGCGCCGTGCGCATCTCGCAGATCCCGGAAGCGGTGGCGCTCTACGATCGCCTGCGCCCGGAATTCGGCTTCAAGGTCGACGAGTACAAGGTCGACAACGACGCCGCGAGCCCGCGCGTCTGCTTCACCTTCACCGAGGACCTGAAGACCGGCGGCAAGGTCGACTACACGCCCTTCGTCGCCGTCGCCGGCCTCGCCAATCCGGCCGTGACGGTCGAGACCCGCCAGCTCTGCGTCGACGGGCTCGAACACGGCAAGCGCTACGGCATCGTGCTGCGCGCCGGCCTCCCCTCGACCGTCGGCGAGGATCTGCCGAAGTCGCTCGACTGGGACATCTACGTCCGCGATCGCTCGCCGCAGGTCCGCTTCACCGGCCGCAACTACGTTCTGCCCTCGACCGGCCAGGAAGGCCTGCCGGTCGTCTCCGTCAACACGCCCTCGGTCGAGGTCGCGATCCACCGCATCGGCGACCGGTCGCTCGGCGCCGCGATCCGCGAGGAGACCTTCCTCGGTGCGCTCGACGGCTACCAGACCCGCAAGCTGACCGAGGAGAAGGGCCGTCTGATCTGGACCGGCACGCTCGACGTCAAGACCGAACTCAACAAGGACACGGTCACCGCCTTCCCGGTCGCCCAGGCCGTCGGCAAGATGGAGCCCGGTCTCTATGTCATGACCGCCCGTCTGCCCGGGCCGAAGACCCCCGACGGCGAGGACGATGCGGACGCCTACGAGAACCGCGCCACCCAGTGGTTCGTCGTCTCCGATCTCGGCCTCACCGCCTTCTCCGGCGACGAAGGCCTCGTCGTGCTCGCCCGCTCGCTCGGCACGGCCAAGCCCGTCGCCGGCCTGACGGTACGGCTGCTCGCCAAGAACAACGACGTTCTGGCGACCGCCACGACGGAAGCCGACGGCCGCGCCAATTTCGACGCCGGTCTCGCCCGCGGCTCCGGGGGCCTCGCCCCCGGCGTGGTGGTGGCCGAGGACGGCAAGGGCGACTACGGCTTCCTCGACCTCGTCCGCGAACCCTTCGACCTGACCGATCGCGGCGTGAAGGGCCGTCTGCCGCCCAAGGGGCTCGACGCCTTCGTCTCGACCGAGCGCGGCGTCTACCGCACCGGCGAGACCGTCAACGTCACGACGCTGCTGCGCGACACCCGCGGCGTGGCGGTGCCGAACGTGCCGCTGACGCTGGTCGTCCAGCGCCCCGACGGCGTCGAATATCGCCGCGCCTCCGTCGCCGATCAGGGCGAGGGCGGGCGCGCCTGGTCGCTGCCGCTGCTCTCGGGCCTCCAGACCGGCACCTGGCGCATCCGCGTCCATGCCGATCCGAAACGCCCGCCGATCGGCGAGACCACCTTCCTCGTCGCCGACTACGTCCCCGAGCGCATCGACGTGACGCTGACGCCGGCGAAGCCGCTGCTCGCCGCCGGCGAACCGGCGGTCGTCTCGGTGCGCGCCGACCATCTCTACGGCGCCCCCGGCGCCGAACTCGAGGTCAAGGGCGACGTCTCGGTGGAACTCGCCCCGTCGGCCACCGTCCCCGGCCTCGAGGGCTGGAGCGTCGGCCTCGACGACGAGAGTTTCGAGGCGGTCTCCAAGGAACTCGAGGAGACCGGCTCGACCGACGAGAAGGGCGAGGCGCGCATCACCGTGCCGATCCCGCCGACGACCGTGTCGCGGCCGCTCCAGGCCAAGATCGACATCGCCGTCGCCGAGGCCGGCGGCCGTCAGGTCGAACGCGTCGTGACGCTGCCGATCCTGCCGGCGACCCCGGTGATCGCGGCCAAGCCCCGCTTCGCCCCCGGCGGTCTCTCCGCCGGTTCCAAGGCCGAGTTCGACCTCGCCTACGCCCTGCCCGACGGCGCCCGCCGTGACGCGAAGGGCGTGAAGTGGGAGCTCCTCGCCGAGGATCGCCGCTGGCAGTGGTTCATGTCGGAAGGCAAGTGGTCGTCGCAGGTGGTCAAGACCCACCGCCGCATCGCCGACGGCACCATCGACGTCGGCATCGGCGACCCCGCCCGCCTCTCGCTCCCGGTCGACTGGGGCGCCTATCGGCTGGAGCTGAAGACCGCCGACGGCGCCCGTACCTCGCTCGGCTTTGCGGTCGGCTGGTCCGGTGCCGACAAGGCCGACAGCCCGGATGTTCTGGATGTCGCGCTCGACAAGACCGCCTTCGGCGCCGGCGAGACCGTCTCGGTCAGGCTGAAGCCGCGCTTCGCCGGCTCCGCCACCGTGGCGATCGTCACCGACCGGGTCGAGGCGATGAAGGTGGTCGACGTCGATCCCGCCGGATCGACCGTGACCTTCCAGGCCGACAAGGCCTGGGGCTCCGGCGCCCATGTGGTGGCGATCGCCCATCGGCCGATGGACGTGAAGGCCCGCCGCATGCCCGGCCGCGCCGTCGGCGTGGCGTGGTTCCAGGTCGAGCCCGCCGCCCATGTGCTCGGCGTCGAGATCGGCACCGAGGCGATGATCCGGCCGCGCGGGAACCTGAAGATCCCGCTGACGATCAAGGGCGCGGAGGGCAAGTCCGCCCGCGTCGTCGTTGCCGCGGTCGACGTCGGCATTCTCAACCTCACCCATTTCGAGACGCCGGCGCCCGATCGCTGGTTCTCCGGCCAGCGTCAGCTGCCGCTCGATCTGCGCGACCTCTACGGCTTCCTGATCGACGGCATGCAGGGCACCCGCGGCGAGATCCGCGTCGGCGGCGACGGCGGTGCGGGCGACTTCACGTCGCCGCCGCGCGAAGCCCCCTTCGCGCGTTATTCCGGCGTGGTCGAGGTCGGCCCCGACGGCAAGACCGAGGTCGCCTTCGACGTGCCCGCCTTCAACGGCACCGTCCGCGTCATGGCCATGGCCTGGACTTCGGAGAAGACCGGCCACGCCGATCGCGAGGTGATCGTGCGCGACGCGGTGGTGATCCAGCCGACCGTGCCGCGTTTCCTGGCGCTCGGCGACCGCTCGCAGTTCCACTTCGCGCTCGACAACGTCGAGGGCAAGGCGGGCGACTACCGGGTCGAACTCGACCTGCGCGGCTCGCTGCTCGTCCCGGCCGAGAGCCTCGCCACCACGGTGAAACTCGCCGAGAAGGGCCGCGCCGCCTTCACCGTGCCGGTGACGGCCGCCGGCATCGGCCCGGCCTCGGTCGCCGTGCGCCTGACCGGCCCCGGCATCGACGCCACCCAGACGGCGAGCTTCCCCGTCGCCCCGCCGACGAGCGAGATCTATCGCCGCAGCGTCAGGCAGTTGCCCGCCGGCGGCTCGGTCGAGATCTCCGACGCGCTGCTCACCGACTTCCTGCCGGGGACCGGCGCGGTGTCGGTGGCGGTGTCGCCGTGGTCGGCGCTCGACGTGCCCGCGCTGCTCCGGGCGCTCGATCGCTACCCCTACGGCTGTTCGGAACAGGTCGTCAGCCGCGCCCTGCCGCTGCTCTACGTCGACAAACTGGCCACCTCCGACGCCCTCGCCCTCGACGAGGACGCCAAGGCGCGGATCGGCACGTCGATCGACCGGCTGCTGGCGCGTCAGACCTCGACCGGCGGCTTCGGCCTGTGGAGTGCGGCGGGTGACGACGATCTCTGGCTCGACGCCTATGTCACGGACTTCCTGACGCGGGCCCGCGAGGCCGGTCACGCCGTGCCGCAGAAGGCCTTCGATCAGGCGCTCGACCGCCTGCGCAACTCGGTCACCGGCTCCGCCGAGCCGCAGGCCAAGGACGCGCCGGAGACCGCCTATGCGCTCTATGTGCTCGCCCGCAACGGCCGCCCGGTGATGGGCGATCTGCGCTGGCTCTCCGACCAGAAGCTCGACCTGTTCCAGACCGCATCGGCGCGCGCCCAGCTCGCCGCCGGTCTGGCGCTGCTCGGCGACACGACGCGGGCCGAACCGCTGTTCAAGGCGGCGGTGGCCAAGCTCACGGCCGACGAGAAGACCCGCGTCTGGCGCACCGACTACGGCACGCCCTTCCGCGACGGCGCGATGACGCTGGCGCTGATGGCCGAGAGCCGCCGTCCGCCGGCCGAATGGGCCGACGTGGCGGCGGCGATCGAGCGCATGCGCGATGCCCGGCCGCAGACCTCGACCCAGGAACAGGCCTGGGCGGTGCTGGCGGCCTCGGCGATCGCCGATCAGGCCAAGGGCCAGAAGGTGAGCGTCGAGGCGCGCGGGGCGACGAAGGAGACGACCGGTCCCTTCTTCCGCACCTTCCGCGCCGAGGAACTCGCCGCCGGCCCGGTCAAGATCGCCGCCGCGACCACCGGCGAGGCCAAGGTGCCGACCCGCGTCGTGGTGACGACCTCCGGCCATCCGATCGCCCAGGACGGCCCCGCCTCGAACGGCTACACGATCACCCGCACCCTCCACACGCCCGACGGCGCCAAGGCGGATCTCTCCAAGATCCGCCAGACCGACCGGCTGGTGGTGGTGCTGAGGATCACCGAGCCCAAGGCCGAGAACGCCCGCATCGTCGTCACCGACCGCCTGCCTGCCGGCTTCGAGATCGCCGATCCCAAGCTGGTGGCGAGCGGCGACACCGACGCCTTCGCCTGGCTCGCCGAGGCGCCCGCCGCCACGACGACCGAGTTCCGCGACGACCGCTTCGTCGCCGCCTTCGATCGCTCGCCCGATCAGCAGGCGGTGTTCGAGGTGGCCTACGCGGTGCGCGCCGTCTCGCCCGGTCGCTTCGTCCAGCCGCCGGCGGTGGTCGAGGACATGTACCGCCCCGAGCGCTTCGGCCGCACCGGCTTCGGCACTATCGAGGTGGCGCCGCGCAAGTGAGGGCGCGGGGCGATGGCCAGGAGGCTCGGCCGGTGATGCGCACGGGCGGAAAGAGCGGTGACGGGGCTGGGCGTCGCGACGCCCAACCCCTCGTCGCGCGCCTGCTCTTCGCCTCCGCCTTCGTGCTCGCCCTCGTCGGCTGGGGCCTCGGCGCGCTCCGGACGACGCTCGACCGGCTGCCGCCGCTCGACGCCCGTCTCCTCCACGGCCGCTCGACCGTCGTCGTCGATCGCGAGGGGCGGCTCCTGCGCCCCTATCTCACCGCCGACGGCCGCTGGCGCCTGCCCGTGCGTCTCGACGACGTCGATCCGCGCTTCGTCGCGCTGCTCTTTGCCTTCGAGGACCGCCGCTTCGAGAGTCACGGCGGCGTCGATCCGCGCGCCGTGCTGCGCGCCGCCGGCCAGGCGCTCGTCACGCGCCGTGTCGTCTCCGGCGCCTCGACGCTGACCATGCAGGTCGCCCGCCTGCTCGAGCCGCGCGAGACCCGCGATCTCGCCGCCAAGGCGACGCAGGCGCTGCGTGCCCTCGACCTCGAACGCCGCTTCTCCAAGCGCGAGATCCTCGAGCTCTACCTCGCCCTCGCCCCCTACGGCGGCAACCTCGAGGGCGTGCGGGCGGCCTCCCTCGCCTGGTTCGGCAAGGAGCCGAGGCGCCTGTCGCTGGGCGAGGCCGCCGCCCTCGTCGCCCTGCCGCAGTCGCCCGAGACGCGGCGGCCCGACCGTTTCCCCGAGGCGCTGCGCAAGGCGCGTGATCGGGTGCTCGCCCGGGCGCTCTCCGCCGGCATCGCGTCTGCCGCCGACGTCGACCACGCCCGCGCCGAGCCGATCCCGACCGAACGCCGGCCCTTCCCGACCCTCGCGCCGCACACCGCCGACGACCTCGTCGCCGAGACGCCCGACGCCGGCATCATCCGCGCGACGATCGACGCCCCTCTCCAGAAGGCGCTCGAGGCGTTGACGCGCGAGCGGGTCGAGACCTGGGGGCCGGAGCAGTCGGCGGCGATCGTCGTACTCGACACCGCTACCGGCGCGCTGCTCGCCTCGGTCGGCGGCCCCGACTATTTCGCCAAGGACCGCGCCGGTGCGGTCGATCTGACGCGCGCCGTGCGCTCGCCCGGCTCGGCGCTGAAGCCCTTCGTCTATGCCCGCGCCTTCGAGGACGGCATCGCCCACCCCGAGACCATCCTGGAGGACCGCCCCGCCCGCTGGGGCGCCTGGGCGCCGGAGAATTTCGATCAGGGTTGGGTCGGCACGGTGACGGCGCGCCGCGCGCTGCAGCAGTCGCTCAACATGCCGGCGGTGGAACTGCTCGAGGCGATCGGCCCGCAGGCGCTGATCTCGCGTCTGCGCTCGGCCGGCGCCGATCTGGTGACCGGCCGCGACGGCCCGGCCGGCCTCGCCGTCGGCCTCGGCGGCGTCGGCATCCGGCTCGAAGACCTCGCCATGCTCTACGGTGGCTTCTCGCACGGCGGCGCGACCACCCCGATCGTTCGCCGGCTCGAGGACGTGAAGTCCGCTCCCGTCCGTCGCCGTCTGACCGATCCGGTCGCCGCCTGGTACGTCGCCGACGTTCTGCGCGGCGCCCCGCCGCCGCCCAATGCGCTGCAGGGCCGGCTCGCCTTCAAGACCGGCACCTCCTGGGGCTACCGCGACGCCTGGGCGGTCGGCTTCGACCGCCGCCGGGTGATCGCGGTGTGGGTCGGCCGCCCCGACGGCCGCCCGGTGCCCGGCCTCGTCGGCCGCATGGTG
>DBMN01000310.1:0-616 GCA_002298965.1 Rhizobiales bacterium UBA697
CGTCGGCTTGGATATTTCCGACACGGCGTGTCGGCTCCGTCGGGGGTGCAAACGAAACCGCCCGGCGCTGGGGGGCGCCGGGCGGTTCCTTCGGGCGAGGCGTCGCGGGAGACGGGGGACCTCGCCGGCGATCGATCAGGCGATCACTTCAGGTCGAAGCGATCGGCGTTCATCACCTTGACCCAGGCGGCGACGAAGTCCTTGACGAACTTCTCGGCGTTGTCGTCCTGGGCGTAGACCTCGGCATAGGAACGAAGGATCGAGTTCGAGCCGAAGACCAGATCGACGCGGGTCGCCGTCCACTTCACCGCCCCGGTCGCCCGGTCGCGGATCTCGTAGATGCCCGAGGCGGTCGGGGTCCAGGTGTTGGCCATGTCGACGAGGTTGACGAAGAAGTCCGTCGTCAGCGCGCCGACCCGATCGGTGAAGACGCCGTGGCGGCTGCCGCCGTGGTTGGCGCCGATCACCCGGAGGCCGCCGACGAGCACCGTCGTCTCCGGCCCGGTCAGGCCCATCAGCTGGGCACGATCGAGCAGCAGATCCTCGCCCGGCACCGCCCAGTCCTTCTTCAGCCAGTTGCGGAAGCCGTCGTGGACGGGCTCCAGCACCGCGAAGG
>DBMN01000310.1:651-12870 GCA_002298965.1 Rhizobiales bacterium UBA697
CCAGTTCGATGCCGACGTTGCCGCCGAGCACGATGACGTCGGCGACGCTGGCGCCCACGTCCCGGGCGATCGCCTCCAACACCGTCAGCACCTTGGCGAGGCGGACGGGCTCGTTGCCCTCCCAGTCCTTCTGCGGGGCGAGACGGATNNCGCGCGCCGTTGGCGCCGCCGCGGAAGTCGGAACCGCGGAAGGTGCGGGCGCTGTCCCAGGCGGTCGTCACCAGATCGGCGACCGAGAGACCGGAGGCGACGATCTTCGCCTTGGCGGCGGCGACGTCGAAGCTCTTCGGGCCGGCGGGGATCGGGTCCTGCCAGATCAGATCCTCGGCCGGAACATCCGGGCCGATCCAGCGCGACTTCGGCCCCATGTCGCGATGGGTCAGCTTGAACCAGGCGCGGGCGAAGGTCTGCGAGAAATAGGCCGGGTCGGCATGGAAGCGCTCGGAAATGGCGCGATAGGCCGGGTCGAGCTTCATCGCCATGTCGGCGTCGGTCATGATCGGGTTCTTCCGGATCGACGGATCCTCGACGTCGACCGGGCGGTCTTCGTCGCGGATCGACACGGGCTCCCACTGCCAGGCGCCGGCGGGGCTCTTCTTCAGCTCCCACTCGTGGCCGAGCAGCATGTCGAAATAGCCGTTGTCCCAACGGGTCGGGTGCGTCGTCCAGGCGCCCTCGAGGCCGCTCGTCACGGTGTCGCGACCGATGCCGCGCGAGGTGTGGTTGACCCAGCCCAGACCCTGCTCGGCGATGTCGGCGCCTTCCGGGGCGGGACCCAGATTCTCGGCGCGGCCGTTGCCGTGGGCCTTGCCGACGGTGTGGCCGCCGGCGGTCAGGGCGACGGTCTCCTCGTCGTCCATGCCCATACGGGCGAAGGTCTCGCGGACCTGCGCGGCGGTGGCGAGCGGATCGGGCTTGCCGTTGACGCCTTCCGGGTTGACGTAGATGAGGCCCATCTGCACCGCGGCGAGGGGGTTCGCCAGCGTCGCGGGATCGGCGACGTTCTCGTAACGACCGTCGGAGGGCGCCAGCCATTCCTTCTCGGCGCCCCAGTAGACGTCCTTCTCGGGGTGCCAGATGTCGGGGCGGCCGAAGGCGAAGCCGTAGCTCGGCAGGCCCATCGACTCGTAGGCCATGGTGCCGGCCAGCAGCATCAGGTCGGCCCAGGAGATCCTGTTGCCGTACTTCTTCTTGATCGGCCACAGCAGGCGGCGGGCCTTGTCGAGATTGCCGTTGTCCGGCCAGGAGTTCAGCGGCGCGAAGCGCTGGTTGCCGGTGTTGCCGCCGCCGCGGCCGTCGGCGCTGCGATAGCTGCCGGCCGAATGCCAGGCCATGCGGATCATCAGGCCGCCGTAGTGACCCCAGTCGGCCGGCCACCAGGCCTGGCTCTCGGTCATCAGCGCCTTCAGATCGGCCTTCAGCGCGGCGACGTCGAGGGTGGCGACCGCCTTGGCATAGTCGAAGCCGGCGCCCATCGGGTCGGTCTTGCCGTCGTGCTGATGGAGAATGTCGAGGTCGAGCGCGTTCGGCCACCACTTGGTGACGGGCTCGGCGGCGCGGGTGGTCGCGCCGTGCATGAAGGGGCACTTGCCCGCGGGCGTCTCGGCAGATCCGGTCATCGTCGTCTCCCTCGGCCGCGTGTCGCGGCGTCGTTGCGGTGTGAATGGGGTAGCACCGGCAATCGATAAGGAGAATTTTGAACTTCCAATATCCGTGATAAGAAAAACTCATGAACCCGATTTCGATGCGCCATCTCCGTTACATGGAGGCCCTCCTGCGCCACGGCCACTTCGGCCGGGCGGCGGAGGCGATCAACATTTCGCAACCGGCCCTGTCGCTGCAGATCCGCGAACTCGAGGCGATCCTCGGGGCGCCGCTGGTCGAGCGCGGCGGGCGGCAGATCCGGCCGACCCGTTTCGGCGAGGCCTTCGCCGAACGGGCTTCGGAGATCCTGCGTGCGGTCGACGATCTCGCCGATCTGGCGCGGGTCTTCCGCGGGCCGCTCGCCGGGCCGATCAGGATCGGCGTCATCCCGACGATCGCGCCCTATCTGCTGCCGCGCCTCATCGCGACGCTGGCGGCGAGCCATCCGGCGCTCGACGTCGTGCCGCGCGAGGCGGTGACGGGGACACTCGTCGCCGAACTCCTCGACGGGCGGCTCGACACGGCGATCCTCGCCCTGCCGATCTCCGAGCCGGGGCTCGTCGAACATCCGCTGTTCGACGAGGAGTTCATGCTGGTACGCCCCGAGGCCGAGCGCGACGAACCGGTGCTCTCGGTCGAGGACCTGCATCGGCGGCGGCTCCTCCTGCTCGAGGAGGGGCACTGCTTCCGCGAACAGTCGCTCGCCTATTGCCGCCTGCCGTCGGTGCGCTCGGGCGACGTCATCGAGGGCAGCACGCTGGCGACGCTGGTGCAGCTGGTCGGCGCCGGGCTCGGCGTGACGCTGGTGCCGGAGATGGCGGTCTCGGTCGAGACGCGGTCCGCCCGCGTCGTCGCCCAGCGCCTGCCCGAGCCGCGGCCGACGCGGACGATCGGCATGATCTGGCGCCGCTCCAACCCGCTCGGGGTGCGCTATGCGGAGCTGGCGGACGGGTTGCGCGAGGGGTGTCGGGGGCCGGCGGTTGCCGTCTCCTGACACGCGGAAGCCCCGACCTCGCGGCCGGGGCTTCCGTGGGGGCGCATCGGACGGCGTGGTCAGTCGTCGTCCTTCTCGATGAGGTGCGAGGCCATGATCTCGACGATGCTCTCGAGCTTGCCGCCCCATTTGGTCGCGGCCTTGGCCTCGTCCATGGTCAGGCGACAGTTGGCGCAGGCCGAGACGAGGGTGTCCGTGCCGGTCTCGGCGACCTGATCGGTCTTGATCTTGAAGACCTTGTAGCGGATCGGCGCCGAACGGGCGATCGCCTGGACGCCGCCGCCGCCGCCGCAACACCAGTTGGAATTGGCGGTCGGCGTCATCTCGCGGAAGTCGGTCATCAGCCCTTCGAGCAGATAGCGGGCGTCTTCCGTCGCGCCGCCGCGGCGCGAGATCTGGCAGGGGTCGTGGTAGGTGCAGGGCTCGTCGAAGGGCTTGAACTCGAACTTGCCCTCGCGCTTCAGCTTGGCGAGATATTCCGTGATGTGGAACACCTCGAAGGGCAGCGGCCGGCCGATGACGTTGGCCGCCTGCCAGCGCATCACGCCGTAGGCGTGGCCGCATTCCGGGATGATCACCGTCTTCACCTTCAGCGCCTCCGCTGCCTCGACGATGCGCAGCGTCATCGTCTTGGCGATGTCGGACTTGCCGGAGAGGTAGCCGAAGTTGGTCGATTCGTAGCCCTTCGACGAGAAGGTCCAGTTGACGCCGGCGTGGTTCAGGAGCTTGCCCATCGAGACGATGCTGTCGGGGTACTTCATCATCTCGATCGACGAGACGGTGAGCAGCACCTCGGCGCCTTCCTTGTCGAGCGGCAGGTCGATCTCGTTGTCGTCGGCGAGCCATTCGAGGCGGTCTTCGAGCTTCTCCGGCGTGAGGCCGAGCGGGCTGCCGCGATCGCGGCTGTTCTCGGCGGCGGCGAAGAGGTCGGCCGGGCCGATGCCGGCGGAGGCGAGCGCCTGACGGGTGGCGCCGGTGATCGAGGCGATGTCGATGCCCATAGGGCAGACCAGCGTGCAGCGGCCGCACATGTTGCAGGTGTCGAAGATCAGCTCTTCCCACTCGGTCAGGTCCGCCTCGGTGACCTTCGGCGCGATGCCGAGGAGGCCGAGGAAGCCGGTCTTGGAGCGATGGGCCTTGAGGATCGGCTGCAGCTTCCAGGCGGGCGTGTATTTCGGGTCCTTGGTCGCCTGATAGAAGTGGCAGGCTTCGGCGCAGAGGCCGCAGCGCACGCAGGATTCCGCCCAGGTGGCGAGCGGTCGGCCGACGAGGCCGACGAACTTGTCGACGGCGGCCTGGACGTTGACTTGGTCGGTCATGGGAGACGTCTCCTCGGGCTCAGCTCACGCGGATCTGCATCAGTTCCTCGCCGTCCGCGTCGGTGACGTGGACCGCGCAGGCCAGGCACGGATCGAAGGAATGGATGGTGCGCTGGATCTCGATCGGCTGCTTGGGATCGTGCATCCGATGGCGATCCATCAGCGCCGCCTCGTAGGCGCCGGGCTGGCCGGACGGATCGCGCGGGCCGGCGTTCCAGGTCGAGGGCACGACCGCCTGATAGTTGGCGATCTTGCCGTCCTCGATCACGATGTAATGGGCGAGACCGCCGCGCGGCGCCTCCATGTAGCCGACGCCCTTGGCGTGCTTCGGCCAGGTCGAGGGCTCCCACTTGGCGGGATTGTGGACGGCGAGATTGCCGGCCTTGATGTTGGCCGTCAGCGTCGCCAGCCAGCCGTCCATCTTGTCGGCGATCAGCTTGGTCTCGAGCGTGCGGGCGGCGGTGCGGCCCATGGTCGAGAACATCGCGGTGACCGGAAGATCGAGCTTCTTCAGCGCCATGGTCGCGAGTTCCTTGGTCTCGGCATGGCCCTTGGCGAGCAGCATCAGCACGCGGGCGAGCGGGCCGACCTCGACGGCATGGCCGCGCCAGCGCGGGGCCTTGAGCCAGGAATATTCCTTGTCGACGTCGAGATGGCTGTAGCTGCCCTTCGGCCCGGTGTAGGCGAATTTCGTCTCGCCCTCCCAGGGGTGGAGCCCCTTGTCCTTGCCGCCGGCGTAGTCGTACCAGGAATGGCCGATGAACTCCTGCACCTGGGTCGGGTCGCCGAGGTCTATCGGGTGGATCTTGGAGAGATCGCGGCCGAGGATGACGCCGGCCGGGATCAGGTTCGACGACGGATCGCCCGAGCCCTTCTCGGGGAAGTCGCCGAAGGTCATGAAGTTGCCGAGGCCTTCGCCGCGGGCGAACCAGTCCTTGTAGAACGAGGCGATGGCCAGCGTGTCCGGCACATAGACCTCGTCGACGAAGGTCTTCATCTTCTGGATCAGCTGACGGACATGCTCGAGGCCGAGCACGTTGACCGCGGTCGAGGCCGAGCCGGAACCGGCGACCGGCGCCGAGGAGATCGGCGAGGGGGCGCCGCCGACGAGGAAGTTCGGGTGCGGGTTCTTGCCGCCGAAGATGGTGTGGACCTGCACCACCTCGCGCTGCCAGGCGAGCGCTTCGAGATAGTGGGCGACTGCCATGAGGTTCGCTTCCGGAGGCAGCCGGTATTCCGGATGGCCCCAGTAGCCGTTGGAGAAGATGCCGAGCTGACCCGCCTCGACGAATTTCGCCAGCCGCTTCTGCGTCTCGGCGAAATAGCCGGGCGAGGACTTGGCCCAGGGCGAGATCGACTGGGCGAGCGCGGAGGTCGCCTTCGGATCGGCCTTGAGGGCGGAGACCACGTCGACCCAGTCGAGGGCGTGGAGGTGGTAGAAGTGCATCACATGGTCGTGGACGTATTGCGCGCCGACCATGAGGTTGCGGATGAGTTGGGCGTTCTCGGGGATCTCGTAGCCGAGCGCGTTCTCCACCGCGCGCACCGAGGCGAGACCGTGCACCAGGGTGCAGACGCCGCAGATGCGCTGGGCATAGGCCCAGGCGTCGCGCGGGTCGCGGCCCTGCAGGATGATCTCGATGCCGCGCACCGAGGTGCCCGACGAGTACGCCTTGGAGATGGCGCCGTCGGCGCCGGTCTCGGCTTCGATGCGAAGATGACCCTCGATCCGGGTGATGGGGTCGACGACGACACGCTCCGTCATGGATCGCGCTCCGGTTCAGCCGTCCCGGCGGGTGCCGCGCGGGACGAGGAAGGGGGTCGGGCGGGGGCGCCCGAGACTCGGTTCAGACGCCGCGGCGGGCGAGGAAGGCGCCGGTGGTGGCTCGCGAGACGAAGACCAGCACCGCGTGGAAGAGCTTGCCGAAGGGCAGCCAGATCAGCAGGAGCGCCACCGACAGGATGTGGATGGCGAGCAGCGTCTCGTAGCGGGCGCCGACGTGGCCGACCGCGACGAGGCCGGTGACGACCGGCGCCAGGGTCACGAACCACGAGAAGTAGTCGTCGGCGTTCGAGATGAAGCGCTGCACCGGGCTGGTCATGCGCTTGACCAGAGCCGCCGCGAGGCTCAGCACCGTCACCGCGCCGACGACGTAGACGAGGCCCGAGGGCAGCGTCGGCCACGAGAGGCCCGTCAGGTTCTTGATGAAGAGCATGTGCGGGCGGAAGCCGAAGACCACGACGCCCAAACCGACGTGGAAGACCCAGCCGTTGACGAAGGCGAAGCGCTCGGCGAAGGCGAAGGTCGGGTGCGGCACCATGCGCCGGCCGATCTCGCGCAGGCCGGCCATGAAGGGGCCGGGCGTGCCGGGACGCGGCACGGTGCGGTCGGCGGGCTTGCCGAGGAAGAGGATGGCGAAGAGGCGCCAGAGGACGCCGAACACCATGACGGCCATGGCGACGTTGATCGCGGGGCCGCGGGCGAAGTCGAGCAGATCCATGGTTCTCACCCCTTCTTGAGCGAAGACTTGCGGCTGCGGGCGACGGCCGCGGCGGCGACACCGGCCACCGCTCCGGCGAGCGCGGCGCCGCCGACCAGCTTGGCGGTCGGGCCGATCGAGCCGGAGAGCGGCGTGTAGAAGCTGCCCTTGTCCCAGAAGTCGGGCTCGGAGCAGCCGAGGCAGCCGTGGCCGGACTGGATGGGGAAGGACACGCCGGCGTTCCACTTGGTGGTGGCGCAGGCGTTGTAGGTGATCGGGCCCTTGCAGCCGACCTCGTAGAGGCACCAGCCGTTGCGGGCGCCCTCGTCGTCGAAGCTCTTGGCGAACTGGCCGCGCTCGTAATAGGGACGGCGATAGCAACGGTCGTGGATGTTGTCGCCGAAGAAGGCCTTCGGACGGCCCAGGTGATCGAGTTCGGGGATCTTCCCGAAGGCGAGCAGGTGGGCGATCGTGCCGGTCATCGCCTCCGGGATCGGCGGGCAGCCGGGGATGTTGATGATCGGCTTGTCCTTGACGATGTCGCCGACCGAGACCGCGCCGGTGGGATTGGGGCTGGCCTTGGGAATGCCGCCGTAGGCCGCGCAGGTGCCGATCGAGATGATGGCGAAGGCGTCCTTGCAGGTGGCCTTCAGCGTCTCGAGGTTGGATTCGCCGGCGGTCGCCGAGTACATGCCGTCGAGGCCGAGCGGGATCGCGCCGTCGACGGCGACGATGTACTTGCCCTTGTTGGCCTCCATCGCCTGATGGCGGGCATGCTCGATCGCCTCGCCGGAGGCGGCCATCAGCGTGTGATGGTAGTCGAGCGAGATGAAGTCGAAGATCAGGTCCTCGAGCGTCGGCCCGAAGGAGCGGGTGATCGACTCGGTGCAGCCGGTGCATTCCTGGAACGACAGCCAGATCACCGACTGCCGTCTGGCCTTGGCGAGGCCCTCCGCCATCGCGCGGGAGGCGGCGGGCGTCAGCGCCATCATGGAGCCGAGCCAGGAGGCATATTTGACGAAGGCGCGGCGCGAGACGCCGTGAGCCGCCAGTCGTTCGCCGAGTGTTTCGAAGTCAGCCACGGGACGGTTCCTCCACCGGGACGAGAGGGAGCGGGGCGGCGGCGAGGCCGTTGAGCCGGAGACTGGCGGCGGCGACGTCGTCGGGATGGGATGCGAGGATGTCGGGCGAGCGCGTCACCGCCAGTTCGCGGGTGACGACGCGGTCGTCGGCGGCGTAGTGGCGGATCCACCAGACGCCGGAAAAGCCGGTCTCGACCACTTCCGAGCGGCCGGCGACGTCGAGTTCGCACGTCACCTCGCCGCGGCCGAGCACCTCTTCGAGGGCGGCGAGATCGGCCTCGGCCAGCGTCAGTGCGTCGAGGGCGACGATCGTCTCCTCGCCGTCGGCGGCGAGGCGGGAAAGCGCCGTCGCGAGTTCGCCGAGCAGGGCGCGGACGATCGGGCGGGTCTCGCCGGCCTCTTCGGGGACGGGGTCGTGGACGTTCATGCCTGGCCTCCCCAGCGTTCGATGAGTTCGGCGACGCGGACCTTGGCCTCGGGTACGGCGGCGAAGACCTGCGGCTGCGGTTCGGCGCCGAGGGTGATGTCGCCGACCTGGACGGCGACCATGGCGCGGCGTTCCGGCTTGGTGCCGATCAGTTCGGCGGTCAGCACGAGGTCGGAGACGGCGATCTCGTGCGGGGTCGAACGCTTGACGCGCAGCAGCGCGTCCATGTCGTCGCCCTCGAAGAGGCGCACCTCGCCGAGCGCGCCGCCGAAGTCGGCGGCGTCGACCAGGATCAGCGCCTTGCGGTTCTCGATCAGCGGCAGCAGCGCCAGACCGATGGTGCCGCCGTCGTGGAAGATCACGGACGGGTCGGCGGGGGCGGCGTCGCGTTCGGCCATCAGTTCGCGCACCACCATGACGCCGACGCCGTCGTCGGTGAGCAGCGTGTTGCCGACGCCGAGGACGACGATGTCGGGAGAGGCGGGTTCGATCTGCATGAGAGCCCCCGAGCGCGTCGGGTTTCGGGCACACGACGACCCGTCGCGGATCCCGCACGGGGATCCGCTCCATCGATCGTCGTCACGGGAGGCGTGGGCGGATCAGCCGGCGCAGCCGGCGAACCCGTCCGCGGCCATCTTGGCCTCGTATTTGTCGGAGACCGCGGTGCCGGGCGTCAGCGTCGCCTTGACGTCGGCCCAGCCTTCCGGCTCGAGCTCGATCATCCAGCCCTTCACGTAGGGGTCTTCGTTGGCGATCGTCGGGGTGGCGACGAGGGCCTCGTTGACGGCGACGACGTTGCCGCCGACGGCCGACTTGGCCGGGCCGACCCACTTGCCGCTCTCCACCGTGGCGCAGGACTTGCCGGCGGCGATCGGCTTGCCGGCCTTCTTCGGGGTGAAGGCGACGAGCTTGCCGGCGAGCGCCACGGCGACCTGGGTCATGCCGATCTGCACCTTGCCGCCGTCGAGTTCGCGATACCAGGTATGGCTCTCGACGTCGTAGAGCAGGTCGTCGGGAAGATTGCAGCCACGGACCACGGGCATGGGATTTCACCTCTCCGCAAGGGCGGTCGCCGGTCCTCGAGGCCCGGCGACGCCGGACAACTCAGTAGGTCAGGACGCGGACCTCGTCGTCTTCCATGATCTTCTCGAGCATGTAGGCGGCACCGACCACGCCGGAGCACTCCGGGATCAGGTCCTCGACGGTGATGTCGAAGAGATCGAGGTTGGGCGAGCAGGACTTGAAGACGACGCCGGCGCCGTGGGCGTCCTTGATGAAGTCGTAGACGGTCTTCGGGCTGCCCGGCTTGACCACCAGCTTCTCGGCGACGCCCTTCTTGAGCAGGATGCCGGAGGTGGCGGTCATGATGACCTCGACCTCGTAGTCCATCGCCGCGGCGACGGTGGCCTGGAAGAGGGGGGCGCCGAGTTCCTCGCCGTTGCGCGGGTCGGTGTTGGACATGACGATCAGGAGCTTGCTGGCCACTTCTCTCTCCCTCGAGGTTGGGGGCGTCCGGGGATGAAGCGCGCCGGTGCCCGATCTCGTAACATTATGATGTTCTAATTTATTGCTTCCGTCTCGGAAGGGCGTCCGTCTTTTCCCCGCTGTGACATCCGGTGATGGTGGAAAGTTTCCAGACGATCGGCCGTCCGTTCGGCGCCCGGTCATCCGGCATTCGTGGCGGCTTCCGCGATGACGACCGCGAAATCGGCGGGTTTCGCCGAGAGAAGGCCGACGCCGGCGGTTGCGAAGAAGCTTTCCACTCTTTCGCCGATCTCGGCGACGGGCGTGCCGCGCAGCGCCGCCTCGAGGTCGAGGACGGTGCGCGGCGGGGTGACGAAGAAGTCGCCGGTGATCAGCACTTCGCGGATACGGTCGGAGGCCGCGCCCTCGCGGCGGACCCAGGCCTCGATCGTGCCGCCGGGGCCGGTGGCGATCGCGTGGCCGGATTCCTCCGGCGGCGTGTCGATCTCGGCGACGAAGGCGTCGGTGCCGATCTCCTCGGCGAGGACGGCGGCGGCGCGGGCCTCGAGGCGCGGGTCGATGGCGACCGGTGTCGGGTCGATGCCGAGCCGTTCGGAGAGACCTGCGAGGAGCGCCTCGCGGATCGCCGCGGTCGAGGGCAGGGCCTTGCCGAGCAGCGTGCGCAGCGTGGTGATGCGGGCGCCGGCATCGTCGAGGGCGCGCTTGGCGAGCTTGGCCTCGGGCACGTTCAGTGCCTTCAGCATGCGTGACGCATCCATGTCGACGAGGATCGTCGCCTGGTAGAACAGCGTGTCGCCGTCGAAGAAGCCGCCGGTGCCGGAGATCTTGCGGCCGTCGACCTCGATGTCGTTGCGCGGCCGGTAGCGGGCCGCCACGCCGAGCTTCGTCAGTCCCAGGGCGATCGCCTCGCAGATGCCGCGGGCGACGTCGCCGAGGCTCGGCAGGTCGAGGCTCTGGCGATGGAACACCAGTTCCAGGCCGAACTGGCCCTCGTCCATGTAGAGCGCGCCGCCGCCGGTGATGCGGCGGACGGTCTCGACGCCGTTGTCGCGGCACCAGTCGAGGCGGATCTCGCGCGTGAGCGACTGATGCCGGCCGACCAGCGCCGAAGGCGGGAAGGTCAGGAAGCGGACGGTGTCGCCGATCTCGCCGGCGCGGTGGGCGTCGATCAGCGCCTGATCGAAGGCGATGTTGGCGCGGCCGCCGCGCAGACCCGTGTCGATGACGCCGAAGGGCACGCCCATGTCACGCCTCCACCTTGGCGAGGCCGAGCTGGCGGCGGATCTTCGCCCGATCGCGCTTGTTCGGCGGGAACGGGTAGGAGGCGATGTTCGAGGGCGGGCCGTCGCCGTAGGGGCGGTCGCAGGCCGAGACGTCCTCCGGCCCCTTGCCGGGGCAACCCGAGGTACGGAAGGCGGTGCCGGCCTCGATCACCGCCTCGACCTCGGCTCGCGGCAGACCGAAGTCGATCACCCGGCCGTGGTCGTCGAAACGCATGTGGTCGAGGCGGACACCGGCATAGTCGATGAGGTATCGGCCGAGCTGGACGCGGCGCCACTGGTCGCGCGGCGTCGCCGGCAGGTGGTCCATCAGCGAGCCCTGTTCGGGGAAGAAGGCGAACATGTGGGAATGGCCGCCGAAGTTCTTCACCTTCTGCACCATGGCCAGCATCTCGGCCTCGGTCTCGCCCATGCCGGCGATCAGATGGACGCCGATCTTCTCGGGGCCGAAGATCTCGGCGGCGTGGCCGAGCACGTCCCAGTAGCGTTCCCAGCGATGCGGTCCGTCGACCGACTTGCCGCGGGTGCGTTCGAAGATCTCGGGCGTCGCGGCGTCGAAGGCGACGGTGAACATCTCGGCGCCGAGGTCCTTCAGGCGCGCCACGTCGGTGCGGTCCATCGAGGTCGGGTTCGACAGGATCGAGACCGGGATGTCGGTCGGATCGATCCGGTCGGTCCAGGTCTTCAGCACCGCGAGCGTGTCGGCATCCGAGTTCGGATGGGTGATCATCGAGATGCACATGCGGTGGAAGCTGGTCTTCGCCCCTTGCGCCTTCACCCGATCGATCACCTCGACCATCGGCACCGCCGGCCAGTCGACGCGGATGAAGTTGCGGTCGGCGTAGTCCCGTTCCGCCTCGCGATGGCGGGCGAGGCCGCAATAGGCGCAGTTGGCGCGGCAGCCTTCGGGGTAGGTCAGGAGCAGGTTGAGGCAATGGGTGCAGCTGCAGCGATGCATCCGCCCACCCATCAGGCCGAGCGAGATCGCCGCCGCGGTCGAGACCTGGACATGGTCGGGCGAGCGCATGTCCGGGGTCTGGATGTTGGCGTTGGGCATGTAGACGCCGGCGGGGCGGGCGGCGGCGGCCTTGACGCGGGCGCCGTTGCGGGCGTCGGCGGGGACGGTTGCGGGTGCGCGCGGCGTCATCGCCTCGAAGGCGTTGACGTCGCTCTCGCCGGGGGCGGTGGCGCGCGGGCGGGCCGGGGTTTCGAGGCAGCTCATGCGGCAACTCCCTTGGCGGGCGGGGACGCGGTCGCCTCGTCGGCGAGCGGCTCCCAATAGGCGTCGAAGGCGATCCAGCACCGGGCGAGATCGTCGGGTCCGGCAGTCGCCGCGCGGCAGGCGGCGAGGATCTCGGCGCGCCGGCGGGCGGCGCGGGAAAGGGCGGCGCCGAAGAGATCGGCGATTTCCTCGGCATAGTCGGCGGCGGCGGTGGTCTCGCCCGCCGCGAGAGCGCTCGCCGCCTCGCCCGCCATGCGGCCGGAGATCACGGCGGCGGCGATGCCGG
>DBMN01000205.1 GCA_002298965.1 Rhizobiales bacterium UBA697
GACGCTGCCCAACGCCGACCTCCAGTTCCGCCCGCTGGTGACGGCGAGCGGCACCGTCGGGGTGATCGGTTTCGCGCCGAACGATCCCGACGCCCACGTCGGCGAGGACGCCGAGCGCTTCCTCGCCGCCCTCTGCGACCAGACGGCGATCGCCGCCGAACGCATCCAGCTCGGCATCCGCGCGTCGGATGCCGCCGCCGCGGCCGAGAGCGAGCGTCTGCGTTCGGCGCTGCTGTCGTCGATCTCCCACGACCTCAGGACGCCGCTCGCCTCGATCCTCGGCTCGGTGACGAGCCTGCGCGACTTCGGCGAGAAGCTCGCTCCGGCGACCCGGCGCGATCTCCTCTCGGCGATCGAGGAAGAGACGCGGCGGCTGTCGCAGTTCGTCGCCAACCTCCTCGACATGACGCGGCTCGAGACCGGCAATCTCGAACTCGCCACCGACTGGGTCGACCTCTCCGACGTCGCCCACGGCGCCGTCGCCCGCGCCGAACGACTGCACCCGGGCCGCCGGCTCGTGCTGGAGGACGGCGGCGCGCCCTTGGTGCTCGAGGGCAACGGCACGCTGCTCGAACAGGTGCTGTTCAATCTGCTCGACAACGCGGTGAAGTATTCCGCCGCCGACACCACCGTGCGCGTCCGGCTCGCCCGCGAGGGCGGCTCCGCCCGCATCGAGGTCGAGGACGAGGGCATCGGCATTCCGCCCGAGGAACTCGAACGGGTCTTCGAGAAGTTCCACCGTGTCGCCCGCGGCGACGGCCGCGCCGCCGGAACCGGGCTCGGCCTCGCCATCTGCCGCGGCGTCGTCACCGCCATGGGCGGAGCGATCTCCGCCGCGAGCCCCGTCGCCGACGGTCGCGGCACCCGCATGACCGTCCGCCTGCCGTTGCCGCCGGTCGCGGCCGGCGAACCGAAAGGAGAGAGCCGATGACCGCCTCTCGCGTCCTCGTCGTCGACGACGAACCCCAGATCCACCGTTTCCTGAAGCCGGCGCTGATCGCCTCGGGCCACGAGGTCGAATGCGTCGAGGACGGCGCCTCGGCGATCCGCCTGGCGGCGACGTGGAGCCCCGACCTGATCCTGCTCGATCTCGGCCTGCCCGACATCGACGGCAAGGAGGTGGTCCGCGCCGTCCGCGAATGGTCGACGACACCGATCATCGTGCTCTCGGCCCGCGACCGGGAGAGCGAGAAGATCGCCGCCCTCGATCTCGGTGCCGACGACTACGTCAACAAGCCCTTCGGCGTCGGCGAGCTGCTCGCCCGCCTGCGCGCCGCGCTGCGTCACGCCGCCCGACGCGACGGCGAGGCACCGGTGGTGACGACCGGGGGTCTCGTCGTCGACACCCTGCGCCGGATCGTCACCCGCGACGGCGAGCGCGTGCATCTGACGCCGAAGGAATACGACCTGCTCCACGTGCTCGCGCGCAACGTCGGCAAGGTGGTGACCCAGAAGATGCTGACCTCGGCGATCTGGGGCGCGAGCCTCACCGCCGATCCGCAGTATCTCCGCGTCCTGGTCAGCCAGCTGCGGCAGAAGATCGACGCCGCCCCGCCGGCCCCCTCGCTGGTCGAGACCGAGACCGGCGTCGGCTACCGGCTGCGCGATCAGGACACCCCGTGAGAGACGGTTCGAAACGCCATGTCCGACAGTGAACCGCTCGCCCTCGACGTGATCGAACTCGATCTCGTCGCCCGCACCAAGTCCGAAGTGCTCGAACGTCTCGCCCTGCGAGCCGGCGCGGTCACCGGCCGAAGCGCAGGCGAGATCGCCCGCGCGCTCGTCGATCGCGAACGGCTCGGGTCGACCGGCGTCGGATCCGGCGTGGCGCTGCCCCATGCCGACATCCGTGGCCTCGCCCGGCCGGCGACGCTCTTCGCGCGCCTGACCGAGCCGGTCGACTGGGACGCCATCGACGATCGCCCGGTCGAACTGGTCATGATGGTCCTGTCGCCGTCGCTCGACGGACGTGGATCGTCCGACCTCCTGGCGAAGTTCGCGCGGGTTCTCAGAAGCCCGTCCGCCCGCCAGAAGCTCGCGACCTGCCCGACGGCCGATCGGATCGGCGAGATCTTCGCGAGTCGCGACTGACGCAATCCGCGCGAGACGGCCTGCGGAGATCGGTCGGGAGCGGACGGCCGACGGGGCCCGGATCTCACTCGGCCTTCGCCGAGGAGACCGGCCGGGTCCACCCCCCACCCAGCGCCTTGGCCAGAGCGACGTGGTCGACCGCCACGGCGACACGACTCTGCAGCAGCGAATCCTCTGCCGAGAACAGGGACCGTTCGGCGTCGAGCACGTCGAGGAAGCTCGTGCTGCCGTTGACGTAGAGCGTCCGCGACAGCTCCGCCGCCTGACGATAACGCGCCGAGGCTTCGGCGAGCTTGCGCCCCTTGATCCGCTCCTGGGCGAGGGCGACGAGAGCGTTCTCGACGTCCTCGAGCGCGGTCAGCACCGAAGACTTCCACGACGCGAGGGACTGATCACGCTCGGCCTCGGCCGCGTCGCGCGCGGCGACGAGCTTGCCGCCCTCGAAGATCGGCACGGACACCGCCGGTCCCCACGACCAGGCGATCGAGGAGGCCCGTCCGAGATCGCCGAGGCGGACGCCGGTGGTCGACAGCTGGCCGGTGAGGGAGACGCTCGGATAGAGCGCCGCCTCCGCCTTGGCGACCGAGGCCGTCGACTGGGCGAGCCGCCGCTCGGCGGCGCGCACGTCCGGGCGCAGGCGCAGGACGTCGGCGGGGATGCCGGTCGGCAGGGCGCGGCGCGGTGCCGGGATCGGCTTCACCGGCGCCATGAGGGCGGCGAGCGCGCCGGGTTCGCGCCCGGTCAGCACCGACAGGCGATGGACGGCCTGGGCATGGGCCGAGCGGAGATCGGGGACGGTCGCCTCGGTACTCGCGGCGAGCGCGTCGGCCTTGGCGCTGTCGACGGCCGAGGCCGAGCCGATCTGGAGACGCGAGCGGGTCAGCTCCGCGGTGCGGCGCTGCGACCGGGCGGTGCGGTTCGCCAGATCCATGCGGGCCTGGAGGCCGCGCGCCTCGACGTAGTTGGTGGCGACGTCGCCGACGAGGGTCAGCAGCGTCGCGTGGAGGTCGTCTTCGGCCGCCTCGGCGCCGCGCGTCGCCGCTTCGAGCGCGCGGGCGTTGGCGCCGAAGAGATCGAGCTCCCAACTGGCGTCGAGCCCGGCCTGGAACTGCGACGAGACGGTGTCGCCCGTCCCCGCCGTCTTCACACGCTCGGCCGTCCCCGATCCGTCGACCTGCGGCAGGAGCCCGCCGATCGCTTCGCGCCGGTTGGCGCGGGCCTCGCGGACCTTGGCCTTGGCGGTGGCGACGTCGAGGTTGCCGGCGACCGCCTCCTCGATCAGCCGATCGAGCAGCGGATCCCCGAAGCCGGTCCACCATTCACCGAGGGCGGCGAGCCGCTCCGGCCGGGCCGCGCGGGAGGCGTCGTTGGTCCACC
The DNA here is from genome assembly GCA_002298965.1 of Rhizobiales bacterium UBA697. Classification (GTDB taxonomy): domain Bacteria; phylum Pseudomonadota; class Alphaproteobacteria; order Rhizobiales; family Ancalomicrobiaceae; genus Pinisolibacter. The sequence continues at coordinate 3,469 of DBMN01000205.1, forward strand.
GCGGCGACAGCGTCACCTCCGGGGCGACGTAGTCGGGACCGACGGTGCAGCCGCCGATCAGGATCGGCAGTGCGAGCGCGACGAGGCGCGAGATCCGGGGGAGGTCGTCCATGGTCTCAGTCTCGTGCGAGGGCGGCGACGGGGTCGAGCAGGGCTGCGCCGTGGGCCGGCAGCCAGCCGAAGACGACACCGATCAGGGTGGAACAGGCGAAGGCGGCGAGGATGGTCGTCGAGGAGTAGACGAAGACGTAGGTCGAGCCGAGCAGCGCGAAGACGAAGCCGGCGCCGAAGGCCGCCGCCACGCCGAGAACGCCGCCGATCAGGCAGACCAGAACCGCCTCGGTGAGGAACTGGCGCAGGATGTCGGAGCGTCGGGCGCCGACCGCCATGCGCACGCCGATCTCCTTCACCCGCTCGGACACCGACACCAACATGATGTTCATCACCCCGATGCCGCCGACGACGAGCGAGATCACGGCGATCGCGGCGATCAGCAGGGTCAGCGTGGTGGTCGTCGCGGTGATGGTCTGGCGAATGTCGTCGGTGTTGAGGACGAAGAAGTCCTTGGTGCCGTGGCGGCGGGTGAGGAAGGCGGTGGCGATCTCTTCCGCCAACGAAGTGTCGACCGTGTCGGCGACCCTGAGCAGGATCGAGCGCAGGGACGTGTCGCCGAGGAAGCGCACCTGCACCGCCGTATAGGCGAGGAACACCGAGAGCGAACCGCTCGATCCGAAGCCCTGCTGCTTCTGGGTGACGCCGATCACCGTGCACGGCACCTTGCCGACCAGGATCACCGCGCCGATCGGGTTGACCGACGGGTCCGGAAACAGCGTCTTGGCGGTGTTCTCGTCGATCACCACCTCCTGCGACATGGTCCGCGCCGCTTCGGCGTCGAAGAAGCGGCCGGACTTGAGCTTCGTCGCCTTGACCTCGAAATAGTCCGGTCCGACGCCGTTGACCTGGGCGCTCGCCTCGATCGAGCCGTAGCGCAGGGTGGTCGAGGTCGAGACCGTCGGCGTGACGCCGGCGGCATAGGTCTCGCGGGCGAGCGCCTCGGCGTCGGCGAGCACCAGGGTCTTGATCTTGGCGGAGCGGACGTCGCCGAAGTCCTTGCCGGGGAAGATCTCCAGTGTGTTGGTGCCGAGGCTCGAGATGTTGGAGAGGACCTTCTGCCTCGAGCCCTCGCCGAGCGCCACCATGGCGACCACCGAGGCGATGCCGATGACGATGCCGAGCATGGTGAGGAAGGTGCGCAGGCGATGCGACAGCATGGCGAGAACCGCCATGCGGAAGGACTCCTCGAAGCGGGCGGCGAGGGCACGCAGGGCCCCGATCCCGGACGGCAGGGTGCGCGGCCCGGCACCGGTGGAGGCCGCCTCGGCACCGCCGACCGACGGGGCGAGCTCGTTGGGTCGGTCGGAGACGATCCGCCCGTCGGAGATCATCACGATGCGCCGTGCCCGCCGCGCCACCTCCTGGTCGTGGGTGACGAGGATGACGGTGTGCCCCTCGGCGTTGAGCTCGGCGAGGATCCTCAGGACCTCGTCGCCCGAACGCCGGTCGAGCGCCCCGGTCGGCTCGTCGGCGAGCACCACGTCGGCGCCGTTCATCAGCGCCCGGGCGATCGAGACGCGCTGCTGCTGGCCGCCCGACAGTTGCCCGGGGCGATGACCGATGCGGTCGGCGAGGCCGAGACGGGCAAGCAGCGCCCGCGCCCGCTCCCGGCGGACCGCGTCGGGGACGCCGGCGTAGATTGCCGGGATCTCGGTGTTGCCGAGGGCCGTGAGCTCGGAGAGCAGGTGGTAGCGCTGGAAGATGAAGCCGAAGTGCTCGCGTCGGAGTTCCGCCAACTCGTCCGGGTCGAGATCGGCGGTCGATCGTCCCTCGAAGCGATAGTCGCCGGCGGTCGGTCGGTCGAGGCAGCCGAGGATGTTCATCAGCGTCGACTTGCCCGAGCCCGACGCTCCCATGATGGCGACGAACTCGCCCGCTCTCACCTCGAGGTCGACGTCGGCGAGCACCGCGACGGTGGCGTCGCCCGCCGGGTATTCGCGGCGGACGCCGGTGAGCGAGATCAGCGGCGCGTCGGTCATCTCACAGCCCTCCGGGCGGGCCGGGCATCGCCGAGGTCTTGGCCTCGGTCGAGCGGCGGCCGACGACGACCTTCTCGCCGACGGCGAGCCCCGAGCGGATCTCGGCGCGGACCTTGTCGTCGAGACCGACCACGACCTTGCGCCGTTCGGTCGCCCCGCCGGAACCGACCACCTCGACGGTGCGCTCGGAACCGGCGCCGGCGGTGGAGAGGGCGGCGGTCGGCACGGTGACGACACCCTTGGCCTCGCCGAGGATCACCTTGACCTGGGCGGTCATGTAGGTGCGCAGCACCCCGTCCGGATTGGGGACGTCGAAGCGGCCGTAATAGTAGATCGCCGAGGAGCTGGTCGACGACGAAGACGACGAACTCGACGTCGTCGAGGTGCTGGACGAGGTGATCTGGCTGTCGGAACGCAGCGAGTCGGGCGCGGGATCGAGCGCCTCGAGCCGCGCTTCCCAGTGCCGATCGAGATCGCCGAGGATGGAGAAGGTGACCGGTTGGCCGAGCTTCACCTTGGGCGCATCGGCCTCGGAGATCTCGGCGCGGACGGTCATGCGATCGATGCGGCCGAGAACCACGATGGTCGGCGCCGACTGCACCGCGTTGACCGTCTGCCCCTCCTGGGCGACGACCAGCAACACGGTGCCGTCGATCGGTGCGACGATGCGGGTGTAGCCGAGATCGACACGCGCCGTGTCGACCTTCACCTCGGCCTGGGTGATCTGCGCGGCGAGCGAGTCGATCTGGGCGCGGGTCGTCTTCACCGTCGCGCGGGCGCTCTCCAGCGCGTCCTTCGAGCTCGCCAGCTTGGCGAAGGTGGCGGTCTCGCGTTCGAGCACCGCCTCGGCATAGACGAGGCTCGCCTCCTTCTGGCGCTTCTGCGCGCGCACGTCGGCGAGCGCCGCCTCGGCGCTCTTCAGGTCGTTCTCCTGGGTGACGCTGTCGATGGTGGCGACGAGGTCGCCGGCCTTCACCGTATCGCCGATCTTCACCTTCATCGCCGTGATCCGTCCCGACACCTGGGCGCCGACGGCGACGAGGCGGACGGGACGCAGGGTACCGGTCGCCTGGACCGTTTGCTGAACGTCGGCGGTCGTCGCCTCCGCGACGAGCAGATCGGCGAGGGGATCGACCGCCGAGTGCGACCGCCACCACCACAGGCCGACGGCGAGGGTCGCGGCGGCGGCGCCGACGATCGAGTTGCGCAGGTACGACTTCATGTCCGAGCGACTCCGGATGGCACCGACGGCCGAGCCCCATGGCCGGCAGACGCGACGACGGCCGGCGGCGCCTCGATCGCAGGCGCCGACGGCGGCGGAAGCCGAAGTCCCCGCCCGTGCCTTCACCGGCGTCGGCTTCGCCGAACAACGGACGAGCCGTCTCCGGGGGTGCCGGAAACGCCGACACCGGGGTGGCGGGCTGCGGTCGACGAGGTCGGATCCCATCGGAGCGAGAGATCGGCCGAACCGCCTTCGATCCATCGTCCGACGGTGTCTTTCCTCGTGGATTTCCGATATTTCCTCCGCGAAGGTCGTTGCGCGGAAAACACCGGTGACGGAACGGCCATTTTTCGCGTACGTCTTCGTACTGTTATTGTTCGCGCCTTCGCCGCTGTCAACCTCGCGGGCGGGCGCAAATGGTGTCCGAGGAGTTTCCGGAATGGCGGACAGGGCCGGGACGAGCGACGGCGGCACCGGGGGCGGGGGCGGTGGCGGGCGTCGTCGCGGGCGGCCGAAGGTCGTTCCCGACGAGCGGCAGCGCGACAACGTCGTCGAGACCGGCCGCCTGATCTTCCTGGAGCGCGGTTTCGGGCGCACCACCATGGACGAGGTCGCGGCGCGGGCCCGCGTCTCCAAGCAGACGCTCTACCGCTTCTTCGCCAACAAGTCGGCGCTGTTCGCCGCGGTCATCGAAGCCCATCGCCACAGCATGCTGGCACTGCCGGGCGACTACGATCGACTGCCGCTCGTCGAGGCGCTCGCGGCCATCGCCCGCATCGACATCGGCGCCGAGGAGGATCGCGAGCGCCACGCTCTCATCGAAATGACCCTCCACGAGTCGCTCGCCCATCCCGAGCTGCGCGAGACCGTCCTGATCCACGGCGTCGAACTCGCGCACGCGGATCTGACGCGCTGGCTGGAGCGTCGGGCGGCGGCGGAAGGGTGGGAGATCGACGATGCGGCCGACCTCGCCCGGATCTTCATGGACATGGTCTTCGGCGCCAGCCGGCCGCCGCGACCGGGCGAAACGGAACCCGCGGCAACCCGACGTCGACGCATCGCGCGATGCATCGACGTCTTCGTCCAGGGCATCCGTCCGCGCTAGGCGACGGGTCCCGGCCGACGTCCGTGTCGGTCGGCGTCCTTCGCCGACCCGCGACGCGTGTCCGCACTCGACCCCGAGCGTATCCAAGGCTTCGCCAGTTCGAGCACCAGCAACACGACGAGGCCGACGCCCACCGTCACCGCGAGATCGTCGGCATGCAGCGGACCGAAGCGGAAGAGGTCGCGCGCCGTCGGCCAACCGAGCGTCAGCGCCAGCATCGCCATCACGCCGACGAGTACGACGGCGAGCGTGCGGTTCGGCCGGCGCAGGGCGGTGACCACCGAAGCGCCGAAGGACCGGCCGACGAAGATCAGGCCGACGATGACGAAGACGAGCGAGAAGAAGGTCAGGGCGCGGACCTCGTCGACCGGCATGCCGCGCCGCAGGGCGAGGAGATAGATCGCCGCCACCAGCGCGAACCCCGTCACACCCTGGAACAGGCCCCAGATCACCAGTGATCGGGAGAACAGCGGCCGGTCCGGATCGCGCGGCGCCCGGGCCATGACGTCGTCCTCCTCGGTCTCCGCCTCGAAGACCAGCGAGCAGACCGGGTCGATCACCATCTCCAGAAAGGCGATGTGCATCGGGCCGAACAGGATCGGCAGACCGAAGACGAGCGGCAGCAGTGCCAGTCCGGCGATCGGCACGTGGACGGCGAGGATGAACCCCATCGCCTTGAGCAGATTGTCGTAGATCCGCCGCCCGAGCCGCACCGCCGCGACGATCGAGCCGAAGTCGTCGTCGAGCAGGACGATCGATGCGGCCTCGCGGGCGACGTCGGTGCCGCGTCCGCCCATGGCGATGCCGATGTGCGCCGCCTTCAGCGACGGCGCGTCGTTGACCCCGTCGCCGGTCATGGCGACGACCTCGCCACCGGCCTTGAAGGCGTCGACGATCCGCAACTTCTGCTCCGGCCTGGTGCGGGCGAAGACCGTCGCCGTCTCCACCCGCGCGGCCAGACCAGCGTCGTCGAGGCGATCGAGATCGGCGCCGGTGACGACGTCGTCGGTGTCGATCCCGGCCTGCATCGCGATCGAGCGGGCCGTCACCGGATGGTCGCCGGTGATCATCACCACGGAAATGCCCGCCGACCGGCACTGGCGGATCGCCTCGGGCACGCCGGGGCGCAGCGCGTCGGCGAGACCGACCAGTCCGAGGAATTCGAAGGCGAAGCCGCTCTGGTCCTCGGGCAGGGGATCGGACGCCGTCGCCCGGGCGACGCCGAGGACCCGCAGACCCTTCGCCGCCATGGCGTCGACGGCGGCCTTCGTCTCGGCGAGAGCGGCCGCGTCGAACCGACAGAGCGCGGCGATCGCCTCCGGAGCGCCCTTGGCGGCGGCCTCGACCGTGCCGCCCTCGGCTCCCACGGCCCGGACGTTGGTCATGGCGAGGAGGTCGGGGCGCAGGCCATGGGTCCGCACGATGCGCCCCGATGGCACGGGTGCCTCGGGGGCGCCGGTCTGGGCGCGGCCGAGATCGTGGAAGGCCTTCTCCATCGGATCGGTCGGCACCTCGACGCAGGCGGCGACGCCGACGTCGAGGAGCGTGCGGGCGGCGCCCGCGAGGTCCGCACCGGCGCGGACGGTCCGGCCGTCGGGCAGGTGCAGCTCGGCGATAGACATGCGGTTCTCGGTCAGCGTGCCGGTCTTGTCGGTGCACAGGACCGTCGCCGAACCGAGGGTCTCGATGGCGGCGGCGCGGCGCGTGAGGACGCGGGCCTGCGAGATGCGCCAGGCTCCCATCGCCATGAACACGGTCAGCACCAGCGGAAACTCTTCCGGCAGCATCGACATGCCGAGTGCGATGCCGGCGAGCAGCCCGTCGAGCCAATCGCCGCGCAGGGTCCCCCACAGCACGACCGCGAGTGCGGAGACGCCGCCGCCGAACAGGGCGAAGATCCGCACCAGCCGTCCGGTCTGGGCCTGAAGGCGCGGTGCTTCGGTCTCCAGAGACCGGAGCGACTGCCCGATCTTGCCGATCTCGCTGCGCGGGCCGATGGCCGTCACTTCGGCGAACCCGGTTCCGCGCACCACCAGCGTGCCGGAAAAGACATGGCCGAAAGCCTCGCCGCCGGGCCGAGCGGCCGCCGCGCGCTCCGCCGCGTCGCCGACCCGCTTGGCGACGGGAACCGATTCGCCGGTCAGCAGCGACTCGTCGGCCTGCAGATCGTCACACCGGATCAGGACGGCGTCGGCCGGGACGCGGTCGCCCTCGACCAGGACCAGAACGTCGCCGCGGACCACTTCGCGCCCGGCGATGCGCCGTCGTTCGCCGGCGCGGATCACCAGAGCACGGGGACTGGTGAGGTCGCGCAGCGCCTCCAGCACCCGCTCGGTGCGGCTCTCCTGAACCACGGTGATCACCACCGAGAGCGTGGCGAAGGCGAGCAGCACGAGGGCTTCCGTCGTGTCGCCGAGCAGCAGATAGACGCAACCGCCGCCGATCAGCAGCAGCAACATCGGCTCGCGCAGCACCTCGAACACGATCCGCAACGGCGTCCGCCGTGCCGCCCGGGGCAGTTCGTTGAACCCTTCCGAGGCCGTGCGGCGCGCGACTTCGTCGTCGTCCAGTCCGACGATCCGGGCGATCTGCGGATCTGCGTCTGCCATTTTCCCTCGCCACGGAACGGAGCCGGGAGAGAGTGTCCGCTCTTTCGACGCGAATTACACCTGCGGATTCGCGCGACCGCTTCCCGCGCGAATCCGGCCGCGCGACGACCCCGCGCGGCTTCACGGGTTCAGTGAATCGTGAGGCGGAAGACCGGGGCTTGCGCCTGGTCGAAATCCTCCCCGGCCGATCTCTTCCAATCGAACGCGATGCGACGACAGAGCCGCACGGACGGCCGCGTTCGTTCTTCGCGTCGCGTCCCGCCGTGACGGCGTTTCGCCGATCGTCGCCGGCGCGCCGGCCGCCGGCCGCGGCGCCGTCGGGGCGAGCGACATACAGTCGCACTTCAATATTGAATGCATGCAATTATAAAAGTGTATGTCTCCGCCGCGACCGATCCACCGGCTCGCAGGCGCAAGGGAGGGGCTTTCATGCGTGCGTTCGGTGCCGAGGAGAGAGGCGGGGTCCCGCTTCGCCTCGAGGAGACGAAGATCTATCCGGCGGCGGTCCACGGGCCCTATCGACGGCTGAAGTGGGCGCTGACGGGCGCGGCCCTCGCCGTATACTACGTCGTGCCGTTCCTGCGCTTCGACCGCGGACCGGGGCGGCCCGATCAGGCGATCCTCTTCGACTTCGTCGGGCAGCGCTTCTGGTTCTTCGGCCTCGAGATCTGGCCGCAGGAGGTCTATTACGTCACCGGCCTGATGATCGTCGCCGCGCTCGCCCTGTTCCTGACCACGGCGCTGGTCGGCCGGGCCTGGTGCGGCTACCTCTGCCCGCAGACCGTCTGGACCGATCTCTTCCGCCGCGTCGAGCGCGCCATCGAGGGCGAACGACGCGAACAGATGCGCCGCGACGCGGGGCCGTGGAGCTTCGACCGCCTCTGGCGCAAGGCCGCGACCCATGCGAGCTGGCTGGTGATCGCCATGGCCACCGGCGGCGCCTTCGTCTTCTGGTTCACCGACGCGCCGACGCTCGTCGCGGCCATCGCGCGCGGCGAGCCCTCGGTGGTCGCGCTGATCTGGATCGGCATCCTGACGACGACGACGTATCTGCTCGCCGGCTTCTCACGCGAACAGGTCTGTCTCTACATGTGCCCGTGGCCGCGCATCCAGGCCGGGCTCACCGACGAATGGGCGCTGAACGTCACCTATCGCTGGGATCGCGGCGAGCCGCGCGGCCGGCTGAAGGCGGGCGAGCGGGCGAAGGCCGAGGGCGGCAGGGCCGGCGACTGCGTCGACTGCGGCCGCTGTGTCGCGGTCTGCCCGACCGGCGTCGACATCCGCCACGGTCTGCAGATGGGCTGCATCCAGTGNNTGCATCGACGCCTGCGACGAGGTCATGACCCGGATCGGTCGGCCGGCGCGGCTGATCGCCTACGACACCGACGCGGCGGTCGAGGCGCGCGCCCGCGGCGAGACCCCGGTCCATCGTTTCGTCCGGCCGCGGACGGTGATCTACGCGACGCTGATCGTGTTGGTTTCCGCCGTGCTGGTCTGGCGGCTCGCGACGCGGCCGGCGGAGATGCTGGCGGTGCTCCACGATCGCAATCCGATCGCGGTCGTCAACTCCGACGGCTCGATCCGCAACGCCTATACGCTGCGTCTGTCGAACATGGCCGCGGTCGAACGCTCCTTCGAGATCTCGGTCGCCCCTCTGCCGAAGGGCGCACGCATCGAGGCTGCGACGGCGACCGTGGCGCCGTCCGGCGGGCTCGTGGTCGCGGTGCCGGCCGATGCGGGGCGCGACGTCCGGCTGCTGATCACGGTGCCGGCCGATGCGATCACCGCGCCGCGCTTGCCGCTGTCGGTGATCGCCCGCAGCGACGGCGCGCGCGATCTCGTGGTC
>DBMN01000328.1 GCA_002298965.1 Rhizobiales bacterium UBA697
GCGGCGATGACCTCGCCGGCGCCGGGGTTGTGGCCGCCGTCGAGCCAGATCTCGGCGCCCTCGGGGGCGGCCTCGACCAGGGCGCCCTCGGTCAGCCGCTGCATGCGGGCGGGCCAATCGGCGCGCGCGATGCCGCGATCGATCGTCGCCTCGGGCAGGTCGAAGCCGGCCGCCTCGAGCGCGGCGACGGCGGTGCCGGCGTTGACGATCTGGTGGGGGCCGAGGAGGCGCGGCGGCGTGAGGTCGAGGAGGCGATGCTCGGAGCGGAAGATCATCCGCCCGTCCTCGGGCGTCGCGGTCCAGTCCTGTCCGCCGAGCGCGAAGGGCGCCCGGGCACGGGCGGCGGCGCGTTCCAGCACGGCGGCGACGGCATCGACCTGGGGGGCGGAGACGAGCGGGCGACCGGGCTCGACGATGCCGGCCTTCTCGGCGGCGATCTTCTCGATCGTGTCGCCGAGGAACTTCTCGTGATCCATCGAGATCGGCGTGATCACCGAGGCCAGCCGGTTCGCCACCACGTTGGTGGCGTCGAGCCTTCCGCCGAGGCCGACCTCGAGCAGGGTCGCGTCGGCCGGCGTCTCGGCGAAGAGCAGGAAGGCAGCGACGGTCGCCAGTTCGAAGAAGGTGATCGGCTCGCCGGCGTTCGCCTCTTCCGCCCGCAGGATCGCCGCGGCGAGCGCGTCGTCATCGGCCAAGCGGCCCGCGACGCGGATGCGTTCGGCGAAGCGGACGAGATGGGGCGAAGTATAGACGTGGACGCGGCGGCCCGAGGCCTCGAGGATCGACCGCAGGAAGGCGGTGGTCGAGCCCTTGCCGTTGGTGCCGGCGACATGGATCACCGGCGGGACGGCGCGATGGGGATCGCCGAGCCGGGCGAGCAGACGGTGCATGCGGTCGAGACCGAGGTCCCAGCCGGCCGGCACCGTCTTCTCGAGCCGCGCGAGGAGGGCGTCGAGCGACGACGACATGATGCCCTCCCGGATCGCGATCAGGCTGCGGCGGCGTCGTGGCGCGGGCGATCCTTCTTCATGAAGAGATGCGCCAGCCGCGAGACGGTGTCGCGGATCTCGTGGCGATGGACCACGAGGTCGACCATGCCGTGGTCGAAGAGATATTCCGAGCGCTGGAAGCCCTCGGGGAGCTTCTCGCGGATCGTCTGTTCGATGACGCGCGGGCCGGCGAAGCCGATGAGGGCGCCGGGTTCGGCGAGATGCACGTCGCCGAGCATGGCGTAGGAGGCGGTGACGCCGCCGGTCGTCGGGTTGGTCAGCACGACGAAATAGGGCAGCTTCGCGCGGCGCAGCGCCTGGACGGCGACGGTGGTGCGCGGCATCTGCATCAGGGAGAGGATGCCTTCCTGCATGCGGGCGCCGCCGGAGGCGACGAAGAGCACGAAGGGCGTGCCGCGGTCGCGCGCCGTCATCATGCCGGTGACGATCGCCTCGCCGGCGGCCATGCCGAGCGAACCGCCCATGAAGTCGAAGTCCTGCACCGCGGCGGTGACCGGAAGGCCCTCGAGGCGGCCGTAGGCGACCTGGACGGCGTCGTCCTTGCCGGTCTTGGAGCGGGCGTCGCGGATGCGGTCGGAATAGCGGCGCTCGTCGCGGAACTTCAGCGGGTCGGCCGCGACCGTCGGGGTCGCCACCGCGGTCCACTCGCCGCGATCGAAGAAGGCGTCGAGCCGGGCCTTGGCCGGCATGCGCATGTGATAGCCGGACGAGGGCACCACGAACTGGTTCGCCTCGAGATCGCGGTGGAAGACCATCTCGCCGGTCTCGGGACACTTGATCCAGAGGTTCTCCGGCACGTCCTTCTTGGTGAGAAGGCTCTTGATCTTCGGACGGACGACGTTGGTCAGCCAGTTCACGGGGATACTCCACTCAGGCGGCGCGACCCTTTCGGGCCTGCCGGAAAATCTCAGCCGCGGGCGGCGCGGACGCCGGCCGCGAGGTCGGCCACGAGGGCGGTCACGGCCGGGACGGTCGCAGCCGTCGGTCGGCCCTCGACGAGGGTCGCCGCCATCGCCTGGACGATCGCCGAGCCGACCACCACGCCGTCGGCGTTGCGGCCGATCTCGCGGGCGGACACCGCGTCGCGCACGCCGAAGCCGACGGCGACCGGCAGCGCCGTGTGGCGCTTGATGCGGCCGACCGCCTCCGCCACCTTCGTCGCGTCGGGCTTCGCCGCGCCGGTGATGCCGGTGATCGAGACGTAATAGACGAAACCGGAGGTGTTCGCGAGCACCGTCGGCAGCCGGCGATCGTCGGTGGTGGGCGTCGCCAGGCGGATGAAGTTGAGGCCGCGGGCGAGCGCCGGGATGCAGAGCTCGTCGTCGGCTTCCGGCGGCAGGTCGACGACGATCAGGCCGTCGACGCCGGCCGACTGCGCGTCCGTGAGGAAGCGCTCGGGGCCGTAGATGTAGATGGGGTTGTAGTAGCCCATCAGCACGATCGGCGTGTCGGCGTCGGTCCTGCGGAAGTCGGCGACCAGCGCCAGCGTCTTGGCGAGCGTCGCGCCGGCATCGAGGGCACGCTTGCCCGCGGCCTGGATCGCCGGGCCGTCGGCCATCGGATCGGAGAAGGGCATGCCCACCTCGATCACGTCGGCGCCGGCGCCGGGCAGGGCCTTCAGGATGGCGAGGCCGGTCTCGTGGTCGGGATCGCCGCCCATCACGAAGGTGACGAGCGCCGGACGGCCCTCGGCCGCGACGGCCGCGAAGCGGCGGGAAATGCGGGTCTCGGTCATCGTCGGCACCTCAGATCTTCTCGCCGAGATAATCGGCGACCGAGAAGACGTCCTTGTCGCCGCGGCCGGAGAGGCACATCACGATCGACTGCGACTTGTCCATGGTCGGCGCCATCTTCAGCACATGGGCCAGAGCATGGCTCGGTTCCAGGGCCGGGATGATGCCTTCGAGCTTCGAGCAGATCTGGAAGGCGTCGAGCGCCTCCTTGTCGGTCGCCGGCACGTAGGAGACGCGGCCGGTGTCCTTCAGCCACGAATGCTCCGGGCCGACGCCGGGATAGTCGAGGCCGGCGGAAATCGAGTGACCCTCGAGGATCTGGCCGTCGGCGTCCTGCAGCAGGTAGGTGCGGTTGCCGTGGAGCACGCCGGGGCGGCCGCCGGTCATCGAGGCGGCATGGCCGTTCGGCACGTCGATGCCGTGGCCGGCGGCCTCGACGCCGACGATCTTCACGCCGCTGTCGTCGAGGAAGGGATGGAAGAGGCCGATGGCGTTCGACCCGCCGCCGATGCAGGCGACGACCGCGTCGGGCAGACGGCCCTTGGCGGCGAAGAACTGCTCCTTCGTCTCCTTGCCGATCACCGACTGGAAGTCGCGCACCATCGCCGGATAGGGATGCGGACCCGCTGCCGTGCCGATCAGGTAATAGGTGTTCTCGACGTTGGTCACCCAGTCGCGCAGCGCCTCGTTCATGGCGTCCTTGAGGGTGCCGGCACCGGAGGTGACCGGCGTGACCTCGGCGCCGAGGAGCTTCATGCGGAAGACGTTGGGCTTCTGCCGCTCGACGTCGGTCGCGCCCATGTAGACCATGCAGGGGTAGCCGAAGCGGGCGGAGACGGTGGCCGACGCCACGCCGTGCTGGCCGGCGCCGGTCTCGGCGATGATCCGCGTCTTGCCCATGCGCTTGGCGAGCAGGATCTGGCCGAGGCAGTTGTTGATCTTGTGGGAACCGGTGTGGTTCAGCTCCTCGCGCTTGAACCAGATCTCGGCGCCGAACTTGCCGCCCGTCTGGGCGCGCAGGTGCTCGGTCAGGCGCTCGGCGTAGTAGAGCGCCGAGGGGCGACCGGCGTAATGGGTCGAGAGCGACGAGAGCTCGGCCTCGAAGCTCGGGTCCTTCTTCGCGTCCTCGTAGGCCTGTTCGAGCTCGAGGATCAGCGGCATCAGCGTCTCGGCGACGAAACGGCCGCCGTAGAGGCCGAAGAAGCCGCGCTCGTCGGGACCGTTCCGAAGCGAATTGATGAGCGTGTTCAAGGGCGGGACCTCGGGTTTCGCGCGCGGCGGGCGGCCGCCTCGCGGGCATTCTTCACGAAGGCGCGGATCCGCACGGGATCCTTGACGCCGGGAGCGCTCTCCACGCCGGAGGAGACGTCGACGGCGGAAACACCGGTGACGGCGACCGCCTCGGCGACGTTTTCCGCCGTCAGGCCCCCCGATAGCATGATCGGTAGAGCCGGGTCGAGATCGGCGACGAGCCGCCAATCGAAGGAGAGACCGTTGCCGCCGGGCAGTGCATCGGGCGTCTTCGGCGGCTTGGCGTCGAAGAGAATGCGCGCGACATGCGGCAGGAACGTGGGCAGGGCCGCGAGATCGGCGGCGTCCGCCACCGGCAGCGCCTTCATCAGGGGCGTTGCCGTCAGCCGCGCGATCTCGGCGACACGCGCCGGGGTCTCGTGGCCGTGGAGCTGGATCAGATCGGGCTTCAGCTCGGACGCGATCGCGGAAAGGCTCGCGTCGTCGGCGTCGACCACCAGGGCGACGATCTTCGCGCGGCCTCGGGCGGGTGCGGCGAGACGGACCGCCTCGTCGAGCGTCACGTTGCGCGGGCTCTTGGGGAAGAAGACGAAGCCGATCAGATCGGCGCCGGCGTCGAGCGCGGCGGCGACCGCCTCGTCCGTCTTCAGGCCGCAGATCTTGATCTCGAAAGCCATCGGCTCGTCGTTTCGTCCGGGTTGCGCGGGCGCGCGGGAAGGGTCGTCTCTGCCACGACGCCACGCGGGAGTCCATGGCCAGGGCTTCTTCTTCCCTCTCCCCTGCGTGGGAGAAGGAAGGGACGGCGGCCCATCACCGCAGGCGCGGCTTTGCGTGGCGGCGTCGCGGGCGTCCTGCTAGGGTGCGGCGCCGCGCCGGGATCGGCGTCAACGAGGGAATTTCGGGCCCATGCTCGCCGAAAAGCGCATTCTTCTGATCATCGCGGGCGGTATCGCCGCCTACAAGTCGCTCGATCTGATCCGTCGCCTGCGCGAACGCGGGGCGCGCGTGCGGGTGGTGATGACGGAGGCGGCGACCAAGTTCGTGACGCCGCTCTCCGCCGGTGCGCTGTCGGAGAACCGCGTCTTCACCGATCTCTTCGACCTGACCGGCGAGAACGAGATCGGCCACATCCGCCTGTCGCGCGAGGCCGATCTCGTCGTGGTGGCGCCGGCGACGGCCAATCTTCTCGCCAAGGCGGCGAACGGGCTCTGCGACGACCTCGCCTCCAACGTGCTGCTCGCCACGGACAAGCCGGTGCTCGCCGCCCCGGCGATGAACCCGCGGATGTGGGCGCATCCGGCGACCCGCCGCAACGCCGCGCGCCTTTCCGCCGACGGCTGGCGTTTCGTCGGGCCGAACGTCGGTTCGATGGCCGAGCGCGGCGAGGAAGGGGCGGGGCGGATGTCCGAGCCGCTGGAGATCGTCGCGGCGATCGAGGCCTACTTCGCGGAAGCCGCGGCGCCGAAGCCGCTCGCGGGCCGCAAGATCGTGGTGACCGCGGGGCCGACCCACGAGCCGATCGATCCGGTGCGCTACATCGCCAATCGCTCGTCGGGCAAGCAGGGCTTTGCAGTCGCCGCCGCGCTCGCCGAGGCCGGGGCGACGGTGACGCTCGTCTCCGGTCCGGTCGGGCTCCCCGACCCGGCGGGGGTGAGGGTGGTGCGGGTCGAGACGGCGCGCGAGATGCGCGACGCGGTCGAGGCGGCGCTGCCGGCGGACGTCGCGGTGATGGCGGCGGCTGTCGCCGACTGGCGGGTGGCCTCGGAGGCCGCCGAGAAGATCAAGAAGGGGCCGGGCGGCGTGCCGACGCTGGCCTTCGTCGAGAACCCGGACATCCTGGCGGGCGTCGGGCGCCACCCGACGATGCGGCCGAAGCTCGTCGTCGGCTTCGCGGCGGAGACCGAGAACCTGCTCGCCAATGCCCGCGCCAAGCTCGACAAGAAGGGCGCGGATCTCATCGTCGCCAACGACGTCTCGCCGGAGACCGGCATCATGGGCGGCGACCGCAACACGGTCCGGATCGTCGCGGCCGACGGCATCACCGAATGGCCGGACCTGCCCAAGGACGAGGTCGCGGCGCGGCTGGTGGCGCTGATCGCGGGGCGGCTCGGCTGACCGGTTCCATCTCGCCGTCATCGAACCGTCTCGTTCGTCGGCCTAGACCGGGCCGAGAGGCGATCGGAGCGAGGGGCGAGCGGCGATGCGTGCAGAGGGAACGGTCCGGCTCGGGCGATGCCATTGCGGCACGGTGCGCTTCGAGGCGACGCTCGTCGACGATTTCCGCTCGATCCGCCGCTGCACCTGTTCCTATTGCCGGATGCGCGGCGCGGTGGTCGCCATGGCGGAGACCGGCGGGATCCGGATCGTCGAGGGCGAAGCGGCGCTGACCAGCTACCGCTTCCACAGCGGCACGGCCGAGCACTTCTTCTGCGCGCGCTGCGGCATCTACACCCACCATCAGCGGCGATCGAACACGGCGCTCTTCGCCGTGAACGTCGCCTGTCTCGACGGGGTCAGCCCCTTCGACTTCGTCGAAGTGCCGGTCATGGACGGCGTCGAACACACCAGCGACACCGGTCGGCCGACCCGACGGGCCGGGACGCTGCGCTACGAGCCGGCCGACCGGGACGGATGACGGCGGGGCGGCCGCCATCCGGTCCTTCGCCGGCTCAGTGATGCGAGTTCCGCATCAGGCGGATCATCTTCATGTTGATGACGAAGAAGCGCACGATCTGCCAGGGCAGGAACTTGCGCAGGAAGATCGTCGCCCAGGTCGGCTTCGGCGGGTAGTAGGCCTGCTGATAGGGCTCTTTGTTGGTGACGGTCATGGCGTTTCTCTCCGGTCTCTGAATTCGCGAGGGTGGTTCGGCTGCCGATCGATCGCGGGATCAATCGGGCAGCAGGGACCAGCCGAGCTTCATCTTGGCCTGGTAGATGAAGGTGTAGTGCAGCATCGCCTTCATCCAGTGACCGGCGAGACCGATCTCGCCGAAGGTCAGCGACAGATCGCGTCCGTATTCCGGATATTTCTCGTAGTCGGGCACCACCGGGAAGACCGTCATCGTGGCGGCCGAGCCGGTGAAGAAGTTGCGGCCGGTCGAGGCGACGCAGGCCGCGCCCATCTTGGCCATCGAGGCCGTCCTGGTCGGCGCCGGGGCACCGTCGAGCATGTCGCGGATGCTCTCGGCGACCGCAATCGCCATGGCGGCCGACGGCATGCCGGTGCGCGGCGGGGCCGGGTTGATCGGCGTGCCGTTGACACTGGTCATCGGCTTGGAGATCAGGTGCGGCGGTGCGAAGGCGATGCCGACGGCGAAGAGATTGCCGTAGGTCGGGTTCTGGTAGGTCGAGGGCCAGTCCTTGGCCGACCATTCGGCATAGGGGCGGGGGGTGTAGTCGCCGTCGACCTTCATGAAGCCGGAAGGCGCGAAGATCTTCGCGGTGATGTCCTCGCCGGCCTTGTCGAAGGCCTTCAGGCCGACGCCGGAGAAGGGCGGGATCAGCATGGCGAAGTCGAAGTCGAGTTCGCCGCGGGTGCCGTCGAGCTGCTCGTAGTGGAGCTTGCCGGCCTCGACCTTGTTGACCGCGGCGCGGGTGATCCACTCGATGTCGCGCTCGACCATCAGGCTCTCGGCGAAGACCTTGCCGTTGGTGATGTAGCCGCCGCGTTCGATGTGGACGCCGCCCATGCCGAAGTCGCCGAGCTCGTACTCGTTGGAGATCCAGACCATCCGCGCGCGATCGCGGACGCCGGCTTCGCGCAGCACGTGGTCGACGTTGTAGATGTATTCGAAGGCGGCGCCCTGACAGGTGCAGGTACCGTGACCGGTGCCGATGACGATGGTCTTCGCCTCGCCGCGGCGCATGGCGTCGATCGTCGCCTGCAGCTTGTGGTTCGCTTCGATCGCGTGATCGGCGGTGCACACCGACACGGTGTGGCCGTGGTCGGGGCCGAGGCCTTCGGTCGCGCCGAAGTTCAATTTCGGGCCGGTGGCGTTGATCAGGTAGTCGTAGGGAACCTTGGCGGTCTGACCGACCTTGGCGCCGCCGGTGTATTCGACCGTGACGAAGGGCGTGGCGTGATCGGCGTCGCCCTCCGGGTGGATCGACACGGCGCGGGCCCGGTGGAAGGGGATGCCGACGCGGGCATAGAGCGTGGCGAGGTCGAAGGTGACCTGCTCCTTGGTCATCTGGCCGACGCCGACCCAGATGTTCGAGGGGATCCAGTTCCACGCCTCGTTCGGCGAGATCACCACGACCTCGTAGGGCGTGCGGGTCTTCGGCCGGCCGCGCAGCAGGTAGCGCGCCGCGGTGTGGCCGGAAATGCCGGCGCCGAGAATGACGATCTGCTTCTTGTCCAGAGTTGCCATGAGACCGGCTCTCCCCCCTCGCTGTCGCCGCTTGTCTTTGCGGATCGGATGTCCGATGCGTCGTCGCGGCTTTATATGAGAACATACTTATATTATGAATTATGGCTTCCCCTCAATAGGTCGGGGGGTAGCGCTTTGGTCGTTGTTCGCCGGGCGGAACGGTTGCTGCGACGGGCGTCGGCGCATCGCCGCGCGGACGCGCGGAAGCGCCCACGAGTGGCATCGGACGACGTGGCGGGAGAGGGGCGACGGCCGCCGGCGGACGAGGCCGGATCAGCCCTCGAAGTCGCGGACCGCGCGCAAGAAGACGTCGGCGAAGCGCTCGAGCTTGGCGGCGCCGACGCCGTGGAGGGCGGCCATCTCGGTCCGCGTCGTCGGACGCGCCCGCGCCATCTCGATCAGGGTGCGATCGGCGAAGACGACATAGGCCGGGGCGTTGAGCTCGCGGGCGAGGTCGGCACGGGTGCGCTTCAGCGCGTCGAGGAGGCGGGTCTCCACCTCGTCGAGGCCGGAGACGGCGATCTTCTTCTCGATCTTCGACGATTTCCTGCGGCCCTCGGCGCGGGCGGCCTCGACCACGTCGCGGCGGAAGACGACCGGGCGGGCGCCCTTCAGCACCTCGCCGCCGGCTTCCGTCACGTACCACGCACCGTGGGCGGTCATGTCGACGTCGGCGAGGCCGGCCGCCAGCATCTGGCGGAAGATCGCCCGCCACTGCGGCCGGGTGAACTCCTTGCCGACGCCGAAGGTCTTGAGCTTGGCGTGGCCGAACTTCTCGATGCGCTCGGTCGTCTCGCCGAGCAGGATGTCGACGAGATGGGTCTCGCCGAAGCGCTGGTCGGTGCGGACCATGGCGGAGAGCGCCTTCTGGGCGGCGAGCGTGCCGTCGAAGGTCTCGACCCCGTCGCGGCAGACGTCGCAGTTTCCGCAGGGTTCGCTCTCCTCGCCGAAGAAGGCGAGCAGCACCTGACGGCGGCAGCGCGGCGTCTCGGCCAGCGCCACCAGCGCGTTGAGGCGCTGACGCTCGACCCGTTTCTGCTCGTCGGCCGCGTCCGATTCGTCGATCTGGCGGCGGCGCAGGATGATGTCGTCGGTGCCGTAGAGGGTCAGCGTGTCGGCGGGCAGGCCGTCGCGACCGGCGCGGCCGATCTCCTGGTACCAGGCCTCGATCGACTTCGGCAGCGCCGCATGGGCGACGAAGCGGACGTCGGGCTTGTCGATGCCCATGCCGAAGGCGACGGTCGCCACCATGACGACGCCGTCCTCGCGCAGGAACGTGTCCTGCGCCGTCGAGCGGGCCTCGCCCTCCATGCCGGCGTGATAGGCGAGCGCCCGGTGGCCGGCGCCGCGGAAGGCCTCGGCGAGTTCCTCGGTCTGGCGACGCGAGGAGCAATAGACGACGCCGCTCTCGTCGCGGTGGCCGTCGAGGAAGCGGACGAGCTGGCGCCGCGGATCGGCCTTGGGCCGCATGGCGAGGAAGAGGTTCGGCCGGTCGAAGCCGTGGACGAAGGTGACGGGCTCGCGGACGAAGAGCCGCTCGCGGATCTCCTCGCGGGTGGCGGCGTCGGCGGTGGCGGTCAGCGCCAGGATGCGCGGATTGCCGAGCTTCTCGGCGAAGGCGCCGATATCGCGATATTCGGGGCGGAAGTCGTGGCCCCACTGCGAGATGCAGTGCGCCTCGTCGACCGCGATCATCGCCACCTCGGCACGGGCGAGACGCTCCTGCGTCTCGGGGCGGGCGAGGCGTTCCGGGGCGAGATAGAGGAGGCGCAGGCGGTGGGCGGCGAGATCGTCCATGATCCGGCGCCATTCCTCGGCGTCGGTGGTGGAGTTGAGCGCGGCGGCGGCGACGCCGTTCGCCCGCATCTGGGCGACCTGGTTGCGCATCAGCGCGATCAGCGGCGAGACGACGACGACCAGTTCCTCGCGCACCAGCGCCGGCAACTGGTAGCACATCGACTTGCCGGCACCCGTCGGCATGACGGCGAGCACGTCGGCGCCGTCGAGTACCGCGGCGACGATCTCGTCCTGGCCGGGGCGCAGGTCGGGATAGCCGAAGACCTCGCGCAGCACGGCGCGGGCACGGTCGAGGCGGGGCGAGGACGCGATCATCGGCGGGGAACGACTCCGTGGGGCCTCAGGGCTAACGGTCGGACGCGGCGACGTCAAACCGGCAGGCTCCTCCGCTCGTCCTTCGTTAACCAGTGGCATTGGCGAAGTCTTTGCAACTTACGGCGATGATCGGCGACAGGGAACGTTGTCGCGTGTGGCGGCGAGGGGCAGAGGACGCATGGCGGTGACCGGCGCGAGCAAGAGCGCGGCGGAGATCCTGAGGGGTCTCGGCTTCGTCGATCCTCCGGGACTGGCGCCGGTCCGGCCGCAGCCGCTCGACGCGACGCTGCCGGCGGCGGCGAGCGTGGTGGCGACCCGGGCGCGGGTCGAGCAGATCGACGCGATGCGCTTCGTCGCCTTCTGCACCGTCACGACCATCCACGTCATCGCCGTCGACACCCGCGCGCTCGACGCCTACGGCGTGCTGCTGATGGTGCTGCGCTATTCGCTCGCCTTCTTCTTCATGACGTCGGGCTTCATGGCCGGGCTGAAGGCGACCAACGGCTTCGACTACGGCTGGCGCGTCTTCAAGCGGCTCTTCGTGCTCTTCGTCGCCTGGGAACTCGTCTACAACGGCGTGCATTTCCTGGTGCACGACCTCGGCTATCATCCGCCGCCGTCGTCGATCCCCCAGCCCTACCGGCATCTGATCGCCACGCTCAACGGCGGCGGCGTCGCCTTCCATCTGTGGTTCCTGCCCTGGCTCGGCGTGTCGATCGCGATCTTCCTGGCGCTCCGGCCCTTCGGCTGGCGGGCGGTGTGGACGGTGTCGCTGGCCCTCTACGCGATCGGGCTTGCGGTCGGGCCCTACAACGAGATGACCGGCGCCTTCGCTCACGTGGCGCGGATCTATCCCGACGCCGTCGCCTTCACCGGGCGCAACGGGCCGTTCTTCGGGCCGCTCTTCGTCGCCATGGGGGCGTGGTTCGCGGCGCGGCGCGACGAAGTGCCGGCGGTGCCGGTCTCGGCGCTGGCGGTCTTCGTGGCGATCGGGCTCGCGCTCTTCGTCTGGGAGGCGCTGTTCATCTCCGCCCACGGGGTGAAGCCGATCTCCAACTTCAACTTTCTCCTCGGCTCGGCGATCTTCTCGCCGGCGCTGTTCCTCCTGGTGCTGCGGGTGCCGATGGGCAGGGTGGCGGCGCGGGTCGCCCGGCTCGGCCGCTTCGCCGTCGGCATGTACTGCATCCACGGGCTCTTCACCCTCGGTTGGAGCCAGATCGTTCCGCCGTCGACCCGCCTGTCGGTGCCGATCGCGACGTCGCTCGCGGTCTCCGCGGCGATCGTCGTCGCCTCGGCGGTGGTGGCGGTCGGGCTCGCGAAGGTGCCGGGGCTCAAGCGGCTCGTCTCGTGATCACGCCGGCCGCGGCGACACCCGGCGCAGCGTCAGATTGATCCGCCCGCCGCGCGGCAGCAGCGTCGAGGTCGCCGGCAGCACGCGGTCGATGCCGTGGAAGGCGAGGCGCATCGGCGGGGCGAGCATCAGCACGTCGCCACTCTCCAGCGGAAACGACCGCGTCGGATCGCTCCGCTCCGGCCCGCCCAGACGAAAGCGCGCGGTGTCGCCGAGCGAGATCGACAGCAGGGGGGCGGCGAAATCGGCCTCGTCGCGGTCCTGGTGCAGCCCCATCTTGGCGTCTTCGGCGTAGAAGTTGACGAGGCAGGCCTCGGGCGCGAGATCGTAGCCGGTCACCGCGTTCCACAGGTCGAGGAGCACCGACGGCATCGCCGGCCAGGGGCGTCCGGTCGTCGGGTGGGTCGGCTGGTAGCGATAGCCCGAGCGGTCGGAGACCCAGCCGAGCGGGCCGCAGTTGGTCATGCGCACCGAGAAGGGCCGGCCGTTTCCCGGCATCACCGGCGTGAAGAGCGGCGCCTCGCGGATCACGCCGCGGAGTGCCTCGACGAGGGCCGTCTGGGCGCCGCGGTCGAGCCGGCCGGGGAGGAGCGTGACGCCGTCGGGCAGGGGGGAGGCGGAGCGTTTGGGCATGGCGCGCGGCTCGATCGGGACGGCGGTCATTCTAGGCCGGTCGGCCCGCGCCCGCCACGGCGGAGGCGAATTCGCCGGAAAAGCCGAGCGGCCGCGTCTTGCGGCGCCGAAACGCGCCTCTTATATACCCCGGCGAAGCATGACTTCCGGTCTTTCCCGGAGGTCTTCACAGGTTGAAACCATGGGGTCCCGAGGGGCCCGTCAATCGGGGGCCGTGGGCGAACGCCCTTCCCGAAACGCCCGACAGGGGTTCGGACGGCCCGCCAGAGGAGAAGCATCATGGGCAAGGTGATCGGTATCGACCTCGGCACGACCAACTCGTGCGTCGCCGTCATGGACGGCAAGACCGCCAAGGTCATCGAGAATTCGGAAGGCGCGCGCACCACGCCGTCGATCGTCGCTCTGACCGACGACGGCGAGCGTCTGGTCGGCGTCGCCGCCAAGCGGCAGGCCGTGACCAATCCGGAGCGCACCTTCTTCGCGGTGAAGCGCCTGATCGGCCGCCGCTACGAAGATCCGATGGTCGAGAAGGACAAGCATCTCGTCCCCTACACGATCACCAAGGGCGCCAACGGCGACGCCTGGGTCGAGGCAGACGGCAAGCCCTATTCGCCCTCGCAGATCTCCGCCTTCACGCTCGGCAAGATGAAGGAGACGGCCGAGGCCTTCCTCGGTCAGCCGGTGACGCAGGCCGTCATCACGGTGCCGGCCTACTTCAACGACGCCCAGCGTCAGGCCACCAAGGACGCCGGCCGCATCGCCGGTCTGGAAGTCCTGCGCATCATCAACGAGCCGACGGCTGCGGCGCTCGCCTACGGCCTCGACAAGAAGACCTCCGGCACGATCGCGGTCTACGACCTCGGCGGCGGCACCTTCGACGTGTCGATCCTTGAGATCGGCGACGGCGTCTTCGAGGTGAAGTCGACCAACGGCGACACGTTCCTCGGCGGTGAGGACTTCGACATGCGGCTGGTCGGCTATCTCGCCGACGAGTTCAAGAAGGAGACCGGCATCGATCTCCGCAACGACAAGCTCGCCCTCCAGCGCCTGAAGGAAGCGGCCGAGAAGGCCAAGATCGAGCTGTCGAGCGCGACGCAGACCGAGATCAACCTGCCGTTCATCACCATGGACGCGACCGGTCCGAAGCACCTCAACCTCAAGCTCACCCGCGCCAAGTTCGAGGCGCTGGTCGACGACCTGATCCAGCGCACCATCGAGCCCTGCAAGGCGGCTCTGAAGGACGCCGGTCTCGCCGCCGGTCAGGTCGACGAGGTGGTGCTGGTCGGCGGCATGACCCGCATGCCGAAGGTGCAGGAGATCGTGAAGTCGTTCTTCGGCCGCGAGCCGCACAAGGGCGTCAACCCGGACGAGGTCGTCGCCATCGGCGCCGCGATCCAGGGTGGCGTGCTGCAGGGCGACGTCAAGGACGTGCTGCTGCTCGA
>DBMN01000056.1 GCA_002298965.1 Rhizobiales bacterium UBA697
GGCGGCCTCGGGTTTCGCCACCGTCCGGCGGCGCTCGCTGCCGGTCTTCGAGCGCGCGCTCGCCGCCGGTCGCGGCCTCGACGACGCGCTGCGCATCGCCTTCCTCCATCTCCTCGCCCACAACGACGACACCAACCTCGCCGCGCGCGGCGGCATGGAGGGTCTGACCTGGGCCAAGGCCGAGGCGCGGGCGCTGCTCGACGCCGGCGGGCCGAACCTGCCCGACTTCGTCGCCCGGCTGGAGGCACTCGACGACGCCTTCATCGCGCGCAATCTCTCGCCGGGCGGGTCGGCCGACCTGCTCGCCATGACCTGGACGCTGCACTGCCTGGGATGACGCCCGGCGCCGCCCACGGCGCCTTCCGTCGTCGCCCGGCGCCGTCCTGCGCGGCTCCGCGCCCGTCTGCCTCCTTTCGCTCGAGGACTGGATCGCGAAAAACTGCTATGGCGCGTGTCGGAAGATCCGAAGGGACGAGGCGATGGGGCTGACGGTACAGCAACCGGTGAAGGCGGAGCTCGAGGCTCTGGCGAACCGCCTCGATCTGGTCCTGGTCCCCGGCTTCAAGGACAGCGGTCCCGAGCACTGGCAGAGCCTGTGGCAGGCCGAGGTGCCGACCTTCTCGCGCATCGTCCAGCGCCGCTGGGACGACCCCGACATCGAACTGTGGATCGCCGCGATCGCCCGTCATGTCCGCGACGGCCGTCGTCCGCCGGTGCTGATCGGCCATTCGCTCGGCGCGCTCGCTTCCGCCTGCGTCGCCGCCGATCGTGTCGTGCCGGTCGCCGGCGTGGTGCTGGTCGCCCCGGCCGAGCCGACCCGCTTCGAGGCCGAGGACCGCGTCCCCTGCGTGAACCTCGGCGTTCCGAGCCTGGTGATGGCCTCGCACAACGATCCGGTGATGCGCTTCGCTCGCGCCGAACACTGGGCCGGCGTCTGGGGCAGCCGTCTCGTCGACCTCGGCGAGGCGGGTCACGTCAACGCCGAATCCGGTTTCGGAACATGGCCCTACGGCCTGCGGCTGATCGCCGACTTCGCCGCCGGACTGGTCGCGGCGGCCTGAACGTCGGAACCTCCCCACGCGTACGAAAGCCCGCCGCGGCGGCGGCGGGCTCCGTCGTCGCGTCGCGCGATCACTGATGCGACACGACCAGCGGCAGGTAGTGGTGCGGCAGGCGCATCACCACGAGATCCTTTCGCCGCACGATGTTGGTCGGGTAGGGCGTGTCGAGGTTGGTCGTGTCGACGGTCGCCGCCGCCGCCTCCTCGGCATCGAGGATCGCCGTCTCGCGCCGTGGGAAGGCGAAACTGTCGGGGCCGAAGACGGCGCTCGCACCCGCCATGCCGCGCGCCGGATCGAGGACGTTGGCGAAGGCGAGATAGACGTTGTTCTCGCCGCCGCGCATGCGGAAGGCATGCCAGTGCCAGGGATCGGCGCCGGTCGGGATCGGGTGATTGTGCGGGATCGCCGTGCCCGCATGCGCCCCGGTGAAGGTGCCGGCGATCGCCGCCGGGCAGGCGACGATGTCGCAGCCGTGCAGCGCCAGCGCCCGGATCGCCTCGGGATAGAGCGCGTCGTGACCGATCGCCAGACCGACCCGGCCCATGGCGAGGTCGAAGACCTTCCATTCGTCACCCGGCGTCGCCCAGGCCTCGTCCGCTTCCGAAAGATGGGTCTTGCGATAGTGACCGACGCGCCCCTCGGGACCTGCCAGCACCGCGGTGTCGTAGACCTTGCCGCCGTCGCGCTCGGCGAGGCCGGCGACGAGATAGGTGCGCAGCTTCATCGCGAGACGGGTGAAGGCGGCGACCGTCGGGCCGTCGATGGGTTCCGCGCGGGCGGCCGGATCGCCGAGGCCGGTCAGCGACAGCTCGGGGAAGACGATCATGTCGGGCTTGTCGGCGGCGACGAGCGCGCGCGCCTTCGCCTCGATCGCCACCAGATTGGCGGCGGCGTCGTCGGCGGGGGCGAACTGGACGACCGCCAGCTTCGACTTCGCCCCCTTCGGGATCGGCCGGCGGCCGTAGAGGCGGAAATAGTCGCCCGGGTTCCAGGTGAAGCTGTTGGTCATCATCTCGGCATAGAGCTCGGGCCGGCGCTTGGCGAAGACCTTCTCGCCGAGCACCTCGCGGGCCCGCGCCCGCTCGAGATCGATGGTGGCGTAGGCGATGCCGTCGCCGGCGTCGATCGACGTGGCGATCGAGCCGTCGGGAGCGATGACGCAGCTGCCGCCGGAGAACTGCACGGTGCGCTCGAGGCCCCAGCGGTTGGATTCGATCACCCAGCACGAGTTCTCGAAGGCGCGGGTGATCCAGTAGGGCGCCGGCGTGCGCTCCTGCAGCCAGTTGGAGATGTGGCAGATCACGTCGGCCCCGGCCACCGCCTCGAGCCGGGCGGTCTCGAAGAAGTGCAGGTCCATGCAGACCAGCATGCCGATGCGACCGATCTCGGTGTCGAACACCTGATGGGCGACGTCGCCGTTCGCCGCCCACTTCGGCTCGGCGATGTAGGGATGCGACTTGCGGTGCTTGCCGATCACGCCCTCCGGGCCGATCAGCACGGCGGTGTTGTAGAAGAGGTCGGTTCCGCCGTCGACCTCCGGCAGGCCGAGGACGATGTGGCAGCCGTACTTTTCGCACAGCGCCAGGAAGCGGTCGGTGGTGACGCCCGGCACGGTCTCGACGAAGGGCGCGACCTCGGCGCGGTCGTACCAGCAGTAGCCCGTCGTCCCCATCTCGGGCGTGACGATCAGGCGGGCGCCGGCCTTCGCCGCTTCCTCGCACAGCGCGAGCAGGCGGGTGATGTTGCGCTCCTTCTCGTACATCGTCGGCTCGAACTGGACGGTCGCGGCCTTGTAGGTCGTGGTGGTGGTCATGGTGCAATCCTCGGGAGGAACGAGGCCGTCAGACGGCCATGTGCTGGTGGACGAGGGTGTCGGTGAGGGCGTCGATCGGGCCGGAGGCGACGACGCGGCCCTTCTCGAGCATGGCGAAACGGTGGGAGGCGGCGCGGACGAAGCCGATGTTCTGTTCGACCAGGACGACCGTCATGCCGATCTCGCGGTTGAGCCGGACGATGATCTTTTCGATCTCCTCGACGATGGAGGGCTGGATGCCCTCGTTGGGCTCGTCGAGCAGCAGGATCTTCGGATCGGCGGCGAGCGCGCGGGCGATCGCCAGCTGCTGTTGCTGGCCGCCGGAGAGCACCCCGCCGGGTCGGTCGAGATTGGCCATCAGATAGGGGAAGAGCTCCGGTACCAGCTCGGGGATGGCGCGTCTCCCGTCGCGGCGGGCGAAGCAGCCCATCAGGATGTTCTCCCGGATGGTGAAGTCCGGGATGATCTCGCGCCCCTGCGGCACATAGGCGATGCCGGCGGCGGCGCGCCGATGCGTCGGTTCGTCGGCGAGGTCGACGCCGTCGAAGACGATGTGGCCGCGCGCGCCGTCGGTCAGCGCCATGATGGTCTTGAGCAGCGTCGTCTTGCCGGTGCCGTTGCGGCCGACGATGCTCGTCACCTCGCCCTCGGCGACGTCGAGCGAGAGGCCGTGCAGCACGTGGCTGCGGCCGTAGAAGCTGTCGATGTCGGTGAGCTGCAGCATCACGCAAACCCCTTCGAACCGAGATAGGCCTCGCGGACCAGCGGATTGCGCTCGATGTCGGCGATCGCGCCCTCCGCCAGCACGCGGCCGAGGTGGAGCACGGTGATGCGCTCGGCGATCTCGCGCACGAAGCCCATGTCGTGCTCGACCACGACCATCGTGTGCCGACCCTTCATGTTGTTGATGATCTCGGCGGTCTTCATCGTCTCCGCCTGGGTCATGCCGGCGGTCGGCTCGTCGAGCAGGATCACCTCGGGGTCCTGCACGACCAGCATGCCGAGCTCGAGCCACTGGGTCTGGCCGTGGCTGAGATAGGCCGCCGTGGTGCCGGCCTGATCGGCGAGGCCGATCAGTTCCAGTGCGGCGTCGACCTTCTCCCGCTCGCGCGCCGAGAAGCCGAGGCCGAGATTGGCCAGCACGCCGAGCTTCTCGCAGCTCGCCACCTGCAGGTTCTGCCGAACGGTCAGGTCGCGGAAGACGGAAGGGATCTGGAACTTGCGGCCGATGCCGGCGCGCGCGATCAGATGCTCCGGCCAGTTGGTGATCTCGGTGTCGTAGACCCAGATCCGTCCGGCGGTGGAGCGCGTCCGGCCGCTGATCAGGTCCATCAGCGTCGTCTTGCCGGCCCCGTTGGCGCCGAGCAGCACGCGCAGCTCGCCGTCGTCGATGGTGAGGCTGACGCCGTCGACCGCCTTGAAGCCGCCGAAGGAGACGCCGAGCCCGTCGATGGTGAGAGCGACGGTCATGTCAGGCCTCCTTCGCTTCGGTCAGGGCAGGGGAGACGACGTCGCGGTCCGCCGGGCGGCGGGCGGCGAAGCGGCCGGCGAGATCGTGGACGAGGCCGCCGAGGCCACGCGGCAGGAAGATCACCACGACGACGAAGACGAGGCCGATGATCGCCTTCCAGGCGCCGACCAGCGCCTCGGTCTCCGACATGCCGGCCTCCATCATGTTGATGGCGATGGCGCCGATGCAGGCCCCGAGCAGCGAGGCGCGCCCGCCGACGGCGGCCCAGACGACCATGGTCACCGAGAAGGAGAGGTCCATGAAGGTCGGCGAGGCGAACTCGGCGACGAGCACGTAGAGCATGCCGGCGACGCCGGAGATCGCCGCCGCCACGACGAAGAAGAACGTCTGGTAGAGCGGTACGTCGAAGCCGAGATAGCGGGCGCGGCGCTGGTCGTCGCGCGCCGCCTGGAGGATCAGGCCGGCGCGGGTCTCGATCAGGACGCGCGTCGCCACCAGCGTCAGCGTCAGCAGCGACGCCACCAGCCAGTAGGTGCCCTTGCCGTAGGGGTCGAACTCGAAGCCGAAGATCGACAGCGTGGCGAGATCGGTCAGGCCGTTGAAGCCGCCGGTCAGCGGCTGGGCGTCGACCAGCACGAGGCGGACGAGCAGCACCAGCGCCAGCGTGATGATCGAGACGAAGGGCCCCTCGACGCGCTTCTTGAAGACGACGAGCCCGAGCAGCAGCGCCACCAGCGCCGGCAGCACGACGCCCATGACGAGGCCGAAGCCCTGCCACTGGAAGGGGATCCAGAGGAACGACGCCTTGTTGATGCAGCACAGGTCGACCGCTGCGCCGGGTTCGGCGTTCCACAGCATGAAGTCGGGCAGCGGGCGAACCGACCCCGGCTGGACGCTGGTCGGGCTGGCGAGCTTCAGCGACATGGCGAGCATGTAGGCGCCGAGGCCGAAGAACAGGCCCTGGCCGAGGTTGAGGATGCCGGCATAGCCCCAGGACAGTGCGACCGCCGCCCCGAGCATGCCGTAGACCAGGAACTTGGCGATGCGGTTCAGGCCGAATTCGTCGAAGAACGCCGGCGCGGCGAAGATCGCGACCACGAAGAGCGCGTAGGCGCAGAAGGTCAGCTTGCGATCGAAGGTCATGACGTCAGCGCCTCTTGAAGGAGAAGAGCCCTTCGGGCTTCATCACGATGATCAGGATGACGGCGGCGAAGACGACGGCGCGGGCGATGATGTCGTTGGTGGCGATCGCCACCAGCGCGTTGGTCTCGCCGAGCAGGCCCGCGGCCATCAACGTGCCCATCAGCGAACCGATGCCGCCGGTGACGACGACCATGAAGCCGTCGACCACCATGGTGGAGCCGAGGTCGGGCGAGACGCCCTTGAAGCCCGACATCATCACCCCCGCGACCCCGGCGAGGCCGGATCCGAAGGCGAAGGTGAGCGCGTTCACCCGCTTCACGTCGATGCCGCAGGCGGCCGCCATCTGCGGATTGCGGATGATGGCGCGCACCTTCATGCCGACGGGCGTGCGGTAGAGCACGAACCAGGTCAGCACGGTGAGGGCGGCCGTCACCACCACGATGAAGGCGCGATAGGCGTTGATCTCGGTGCCGCCGATCGACACCGCGCCCTGGAGGGCGGCGGGAACGGCGACGTTCTGCAGGCCGGTGCCGAGCCCATCGACGTGGATGCCGAGGAAGGTCAGGCCGAACTCGAGGCGGATCGACTGCTGGATCAGCAGCGCGACGCCCCAGGTGGCGAGCAGCGTGTCGAACAGCCGGCCGTAGAGCCGTCGCACCACCAGCCGTTCGACCACGAGGCCGAGCGCCGCGGTGACGACGAAGGCGAGCGGCAGGGCGAGCCAGAAGCTCGCCTTCAGCCAGAGGCCCGAGAGCACGGCGACATAGGCGCCGACCATCACCATCTCGCCGTGGGCCATGTTGATGACCCCCATGGCGCCGTAGGTGATGGCGAGGCCGAGCGCCACCAGGAGCAGGATCGAGCCGAGGCTCAGACCGATGAAGAGAACGTCCAGCATGACGGGCGACCGAGGTTCGGAGCGAGGGATCCCGGCCCCTCCCGGAGGAGGAGGAAGGGGCCGGGACGTCGACGGGCGCGACCGCGCCCGGTCCGGTCCCTCGGGGGAGGGACCGGTTCGGATCGGGCTCAGAGCTTGAGCTTGGAGCTGTCGAGGCCCTTGGCGGTGCAGAAGAGATTGCTCTCCGTCTCGCCGTAGCCGAAGTAGGGCAGGGGCTTGATCGACTGCGGATAGGCGTCGACCACCTTGGACTGACCGTCGGCCTGCCACTGGCCGATGCGCGGCGTCAGCCAGCAGTGCAGGTTGTCGGCGTCGATCGTCACCTTGCCGCCGGGCGCGTCGTAGCTCTGACCGCCGATGCCGGCGCGGATGCCGTCGACCGAGAGGTCCTTCGACTTCTCCACCGCCTGCTTCCACAGGAACACCTGGAAATAGGCCGCCTCCAGCGAGTGATAGGTCACCGCCTTGGGGTCGTTGACGAACTTGCGGAAGCGCTCGACGAAGCTCTTGTTGGAGGGCATGTCGAGCGACATGAAGTAGGGGAACGAGGTGTAGCTGCCGGCGGCATAGTCGGCACCCATCGCGGCGATCTCGATCTCCGAGGTCACGGTGGCGCAGATCGGGATCTCCGCCTGCGAGATGCCCTGGTTCTTGAACTCGCGGTAGAAGGCGATGATCGAGTCGCCGACCACGTTGGAGAGCACCACGTCGGCGCCGGATTCCTTGATCTTCTTGACCATCACCGCCCATTCGGAATGGCCGAGCTCGAGATACTCGTCGGCCACCCACTGGGCGCCCGCCGCCTCGATCAGCTTCTTGGAGACCTTGGCCATCTCACGCGGGTAGATGTAGTTCGAGCCGACGATGAAGAACTTCTTCTTGCCGAGCGTCTTGACGATCCACGGGATGTAGTTGGCCAGCTGGTGGTTCGGCACCGCGCCCGAGTAGACCACGTTGCGCGAGCACTCGAAGCCCTCGTAGTGGGTCTGGTAGAACAGCATGGCGCCGCGCTTTTCGAAGATCGGCAGCACCGCCTTGCGGCTGGCGGAGGTGTGGCAGCCGAAGACGGTCGAGATCTTGTCCTTCACGATCAGCTTGGAGGCCTTCTCGGCGAAGGTCTTGGGATCGGAGGCACCGTCCTCGACCACCACCTCGACCGGACGGCCGAGCACGCCGCCGGCGGCGTTGATCTCGGCCACCGCCATCATCACGCCGTTGGCGAGCAGCTTCTCGGCGACCGCGAGGTTGCCGGTCTGCGAATAGAGCGCACCCACCTTGATCGGATCGGCGGCGGCGAAGGCGCGGCCGACGGTGCCCGGCAGGGTCAGGCCGGCGGTGGTCGCGGCGGCGGCCCGGAAAAGCTGGCGTCGATTCATGTCCATGGAATTCCCCCAGTTCGGCATTCGGGTTCGATGGAGACGGCGTTGTCGCCGCCGGGTTGATGACCGCTCGTCCCGGTGGATCCTCCCGGCGGACGGCAGCGGCTTCGGCACGGCTCTGCCGTCGACCGATCAAGTCGTGGCGAGAGCAGATTGTAGAAAAAGGCGCCGACGGCCCTGTCGGCAGACAACAAAAAAGCCCACACGATCCTCTCATCGAGGTATCGGCGGGCTCCATTGCCGCGGCACAACCGGATGTTTACGGTTGCCTCATCTCGCATGGCCTCGATTGTGGAGGGGATGCGAGAAGTACGTCTTTTCACGACGTGATCAAATCACAACATCTTTTTGCGTCTTACGCAAGAGGGATTCCGAATTGATGATCGCGTTGGCGATCTCGTCGATCGGCAGGCGCCGGGCCATGGCCTGGCGGCGCATCTCGGCATAGGCCTGTTCCTCGGAAAGATCGTGCACCGCCATGAGGATGGCCTTGGCGCGGGCGATCTTCTGGTCGCCGACGACCTTGCGCTTGTACTTGCGCGCCTCCTTCTGGAGCTTCTGGCGCTGGAGCCACAGATTGCGCGCGATGGCGAGGTTGGTCAGCAGGCCGAAGGGCTTGATCGGCCGCTCGATCACCGACAGCGCGCCGCTCTCCAGCACGATCTGCAGCATCGCCGGGTTCTCGTAGGAGACGACGGCGAGAATGGTCGGTTCGGGATTGGGCATCGCCTTGAGCAGCCGCCCGATCTCCTCGCGCGCCTCGTCCTCCATGGCGAGGAAGACGACGTCGCAGTTGTCGGGGAGATGCGGCGGCACCGGCCACACCAGATTGGCCATGCAGCCGATGCGGCGGAGGTGTTCGACCAGCCGGTCGCCGTCGTCGTCCAGCGGGTGGATGACGATGACCTTGAGGTTTCGGAGGTCCTTGAGCAGCGCGATGGACATGGGCCGTCACTCACTCCGCCGGCTGCCGGCGCGGACCCGCGGCATCGTTCTGCGATCGGATCCCCAGCATGAACGGATCGGGCGCCACCCGCACGCCGGCATCGTGGACGATCCGATAGCGACCCTCGTCGTCGATGCGGCCGACGCGCGGCCAGAGGTGGGTGTGGTTGGTGTCGCGATCGATGCGGACGCGGCCCTGCGGGGCGTCGTATTCGACCTCCCACAGCGCCGGCAGGAGATCGTCGAGCCGGTCGCTCTCCGCCCGCTCGAGCGCGGTGGCATAGAGATGGACCTGGAAATAGGCCGCCTCCGCCGGTGCGGTCGCCGGCAGGCCGGCGCCGAAGCGGGCGCGGTAGGCCTCGACGAAGGTGCGTGCGCGCGGCGTGTCGAGGCTCTCGAAGAAGGGCGCGGCGGTGACGTGTCCGCGCGCCACCTCCGGCCGCATGGAGACGACGTCGGCCTCCGACGTCGACTGGCTGGCGATCGGCAGGATCCGCCCGTCGAACCCGGCCTCGTGGAACGCCGTGTAGAACGGCACGATGCCGGCGCCGACGATGGTGGAATAGACCACGTCCGGCTCGGTTGCGCGGATGCGCTCGATGATCCGTTTCACGTGCTGGTCGCCGAGCGCCAGCGGCACGTAGAGCTCGTCGACCGCATGGCCGCCGGCGAGCCCGAAGAGGTCGGCGATGATGCGGTTGGATTCGTAGGGGTAGACGTAGTTCGACCCGACGAGGAACACCCGCCGCCCGTAGTGGGCGGTCAGGTAGTCGACCAGCTGCACCGAATTCTGGTTCGGCGCGGCGCCGGTGTAGATGCAGTGGCGGGAATATTCGAAGCCCTCGTAGAGCGTCGGATAGAACATCAGCGCCCCGCGCGCCTCCACCACCGGCAGCATCGCCTTGCGCGTGCTCGACATGTGGCCGCCGAAGACGACGCGGACGCGGTGTTCGTCGATCAGGCTCTCGGTCATCGAGCGATAGAGCGCCGGCGTCGAGGCGGGATCGAGGAAGACCGGCTCGATCGGCCGCCCGAGCACGCCGCCGGCGGCGTTGATCTCCTCGATGGCGAGCAGGGTGGCGGCGTTCTGCGTGCGCTCGATCGCCCCGGTCACTCCCGTTCTGGAGAAGAGGACGCCCACACGCCAAGTCTCTGTACCCATGAGTACCCACCAAATAAAAAAGGTCCTCGACCCGTTTCCGGGACAGAGAACCTCGCCGTTCGAGCATGACCGGCCGCTTCGGGCGACCTGCGACGATCATGTCAGACGAGGCGGCGGCGTCAACCGCCTTCTCTGCATGGTCGGCAGGCATGCCGCAATTTGCGGCGAATGCGACACGCTCCGCCGAGCCCGGAACGGGCGAGGGGGCGGGCGCGGGGAGGGCGGTTTCTCCGAAAGCTCGTTCAACATTTTGAATCATCGACGTTTTCACGGAAATGACGGCCACCTCGGGGTCGCCTTCGCGGTCCGAAACGGCGGGTTATCCGAGTGCCGTTACGTCAACATTTCAGCCCTTGCATCGATTGAAATCGTCTGTATTGTACGTACAGAACAGACATGACGGACAGAGAACGCCATGCGAGCCATCGACCGCCAATCGCCGGAACCCTTCTATCTCCAGCTGGTCAGGCTGATGGAGGAGGACATCGACGCCGGCAAATACGCGGTCGGCGATCGCCTTCCGGCCGAGACCGAACTCTGTCGCCACTACGATCTCGCGCGGTCCACCGTGCGCGAGACGCTGCGCAGCCTTCAGGAGAAGGGGCGGGTCAAGATGGTGCCGCGGCGCGGCGCCTATGTCGTCGACCCGCGCCAGACCGGATGGTCGCTTCAGGTCGCCGACGGTTTCTTCGAGGCCGAGGTCGACCATCATCGCCGCAACGTCGAGACCCATGTGGTCGAGGCCGGGACGGCGCCGCTGCCGGCGGTGGCCGCCGCCGCGCTCGGCCTGCCGACCGGTGCGCCCGGCTATCGGCTGAAGCGTCTGCGCTATCTCGACGGCGAGCTGGCGCTCCTGTCGGTCAACTATCTCGTGCCCGAGGTCGCCGAGGCGATCGAGGGCTCGGGCGTCCTGTCGGGCACCGCGTCGCTCAACCGGACGCTGCGCGAGGCCGGCTACAGCGTCTTCGGCGCCCGCCGCAGCGTCGAGGCCCGTGCCGCCACCGCCGAACTCGCCGCCCGCCTCGAAGTGGCGGTCGGCGCACCGCTCCTCCTGGTGACCTCGGTCTCCTGGGGGCGCGACGAGAAGCCCTTCGACTACTACACCTCGTGGGTCCGCAGCGACGTCGTGAAGGTCACGATCGAAGCCCGCGCGCCGACCGACTGAGGTCGACGAGAAAAATCCCCACCCGGCACGCCGGGTCGATCCAGAACGACGGGCGCAAAGCCCGCGCCAGGAGGAATGTCATGACGAGATCGAGATCGGCCGACACGGCCTGACGGCCGTTGCCCCGCCCCATCCCCCGCGCC
This sequence comes from Rhizobiales bacterium UBA697, assembly GCA_002298965.1. Lineage (GTDB taxonomy): Bacteria > Pseudomonadota > Alphaproteobacteria > Rhizobiales > Ancalomicrobiaceae > Pinisolibacter. Next base: position 11,181 of record DBMN01000056.1, read on the forward strand.
GACGCCGCGTCCTTCCCTCGTGAAGGCGAACGCCCCGTCGCGCCCCGACGCCACCTCGCGTCTCCGGTTCCCGCCGGTCCGACCGCGCGCCCTCGTGCGCGGCGACGGTCCCCCATGCCGTTTTCCGGCGGATCGAGCGATCGACCGCCGTCTCTCTCGGGCAGTTCGAAAAATCGACTGCCACCCCCGGGCCGATCGAAACATCGACTGCCCTTCGAAGGAGGAAGCCGTGAAGAAGACCATGACGACACTTCGCGCCACGCTCGCCGGCGCTCTCGCCGCCACCGCCCTCGCCACCGCCGCGCCGGCCTTCGCCGCCGGCTTCGACCAGGGTGCCCTGATCAAGCCCGCGACCAAGGTCAACCTCATCTTCGTGCCGAAGGTGGTCCACCCCTGGTACGACGTCGTCGAGCAGGGCGTGAAGGCCGCGATCGCCGAGCTGAAGAAGGAGGGCGTCGAGGTCACCTACACCTGGGACGCCCCGCCGACCGCCGACATCGACCAGCAGAACCGCCGCATCGAGACCGACATCGGCCGCAAGCCCGACGGTCTCGCCGTCTCCTGCCTCGACCCGGCGACCAACACCCAGGTGCTGAAGGAGGCCGCCAAGACCAAGGTGAACCTCATCACCTTCGACACCTACTGCGACGCGAGCTTCCCCTTCGTCGGCCATCGCAAGGACGAGGAGGACGGCCGCACCGCCGCGAACTATCTCGGCGAGAAGCTGGGCGGCAAGGGCACCGTCGGCCTGCTGGTCGGCAGCCTCACGGCCCCCAACCACGTCGCCCGCATCCGCGGCTTCAAGGACGAGCTCGCCAAGAAGTATCCGGGCGTCAAGATCGCCTTCGAGCAGCCCGACAACGACAACCTCGAACAGGCGGTGTCGATGGCCGAGAGCGGCCTGCAGGCGACGCCGGACCTCGGCGGCATCTACGGCGCCAACGCCTCCGCCCCGATCGGTGCGGCCCGCGCGGTGATCGCCGCCAAGCGCATCGGCAAGACCCTGGTGGTCGGCGCCGGCGACATCCCCGAGACCTACCAGCTGATCGAGGACGGCGTGATCTCCGCCATCACCGCGCAGCGCCAGTGGGAGATCGGCTACTGGGCGACGCGCTACCTCGTCGCCGCCAAGCAGAACCACACCACCCCGATGGAACACGCGACCGGCGGCTTCCTCATGACCAAGGAAACCCTCAAGGCCAAGTGACGGCCAGGGTCGCATCCCGGCGGGCCGTCCCCGCCCGCCGGGATCCTTTCGGAAACCTCCCCAAGGGAGCGCGCATGCCATGCGGCAGACGTTCGAAGTCAGCGGTCTCACCAAGCGCTACGGCCCGGTCGAAGTGGTCGGCGACGTGACGCTCGGCCTTTCCGCCGGCGAGGTGCTGGCGGTCATCGGCGAGAACGGCGCCGGCAAGTCGTCGCTGATGTCGATGATCTGCGGCCGCATCCCCCCGACCGCCGGCGAGATCCGCATCGACGGCACGTCGGTCGCCTTCGCCTCGCCGCTCGAGGCCCAGCGCGCCGGCATCGCCATCGCGCCGCAGGAGATCAGCCTCGTCCCCGACCTCAGCGTGATCGAGAACGTCATGCTCGGTCGTCCGGTGCGCCGTGCCGGTCTCATCGACTGGAAGGCGACCGAAGCGATCGCGCGGACCCATCTCGCCGAACTCGACACCTCGATCGATCCGCAGGCGCGGGCCGGCGACATCACCGTGGCGCAGCAGCAGCTCGTCCAGATCGTCCGCGCCACCGCGACCGGCGCCCGCCTCCTCATCTTCGACGAGCCGACCGCGGCGCTGACCGAACGCGAGGCCGAGAAGCTCTTCGCCTTCATCCGCGGCTTCCGCGAGCGCGGCGGCTTCGTCCTCTACATCTCCCATCGTCTCGACGAGATCCTGGCGCTTGCCGACCGCATCGCGGTGCTGCGCGACGGCCGCCTCGTCGCCGAGCTCGACCCGGCCGAGACCGACAAGACGGAGATGATCCGCCTGATGGCCGGCCGCGCCGTCGACGAACTCGACCTGCGCCGCACCATCCCGTCGGCCGCCACCGACGAGGTCGTGCTCGCCGTCGAGGGGCTCTCCCGCGCGGGCGAGTTCGAGAACGTCGGCTTCGAACTCCACCGCGGCGAGATCCTCGGCATCGGCGGCCTGATCGGCGCCGGCCGTACCGAGACCATGCGCTGCCTCTTCGGCGACACCCGCCGCGACGCCGGCACGGTGACGCTGCACGGCCGGCCGGTCACGTTCCGCTCGCCCGGCGACGCGATCGCCGCCGGCCTCGTCTACCTGCCCGAGGAACGCCGCCACGACGGCATCTTCCCCGAGCTGGGGGTGGCCGAGAACATCGTCCTGCCCAACCTCGCCCGGTTCGTCGGCGGGCTCGGCATCCGTTGGCTCCAGGCCTTCCGCGACAGCGATCGCTACATCCACACGCTGCCGATCAAGGCGCAGAGCGGCCACCAGCCGATCGCCGAACTGTCGGGCGGCAATCAGCAGAAGTGCATCCTCGCCCGCTGGATGATGAGCAACTGCCGCATCCTGATGCTCGACGAGCCGACCCGCGGCATCGACGTCAACGCCAAGTGGGAGATCCAGAAGCTCCTGCGCACCCTCGCCCGCGAGGGGGCCTCGATCCTCTACGTCTCCTCCGACTTCCAGGAAATCATCGACGTCTGCGACCGCGTTCTGGTGATGCACGAGGGCCGCGTGCGCGGCGTCGTGCCGACCGACGGGGCGACGCCCGAGAGCCTGCTCTCGATCGCCATGCACTGACACCCGAGCCCCGAGCCGCGAACAATCATGCCGAGAAAGTTCCCGCCCATGACCGACCTCACCCTCACGCGCACGATCGGCCGGCTCGGCCGCTTCGAGGCGACCGGCATCGTCCTGGCGCTCGCCGTCATGTGCGCCACGCTGGCGCTGGTCACCGCCAACTTCGCCACCAGCTACAACCTCGCCGTTGTGCTGCGGCAGGCCTCCTTCGTCGGCATCATCGCGCTCGGCCAGACGCTGGTGCTGCTGATCGGCGGCATCGACCTGTCGGTCGGCGCGGCGGCGGGCCTGTCGGCGATCGTCGGCGCGCTGATGCTGGTGCATGCCGGCGTCGATCCCTGGCTGGTGATCCCGCTCACCTGCCTCTTCGGCTTCGCCGTCGGCGCGGTCAACGGCGTGCTCGCCGCCTATGGCCGGCTCAATCCCTTCATCGTCACGCTCGCCTCGGGTGAGATCATCGCCGGCACCACGCTGGTGATCACCTCCGGCTCGCCGGTGCGCCCGCTCGGCCCCGCCTTCCAGCAGTTCGGCCTCGGCGAGATCCTCGGCGTGCCGGTGCCGGTCGTGGTCTTCGGCGTGATCGCGATGATCCTCGCCTTCGTGCTGAACCGCACCGCCTTCGGCCGCGCGATCTACGCGATCGGCGGCAACCGCCACGCCGCGGTGCTGGTCGGCATTCCGGTGAAGCGCATCGAGATGCTGGTCTTCGGCCTGTCGGGCTCGCTCGCGGCCCTCGCCGGCATCCTCTACGCCAGCCGCATGGACTCCGCCCAGCCCTCGGTCGGCGAAGGCTGGCTGATGCCCTCGATCACCGCGGCGATCATCGGCGGCGTGTCGCTGCGCGGCGGGCAGGGGACCGTGACCGGAACCGTCGCCGGTGCGCTGCTGATGGCCGTGCTCGGCAACGGCATCGTGCTCCTCAACATCTCCAGCTACTGGCAGCGCGTCATCGTCGGCGCCGTGGTCCTGCTGGCGATCCTGATCGACCTGGCCCGCCGGCGACGCTGACGCCCGCGACCCCGACCCGACCGTTCCATCGCCGAATTCGCCCGCGGGCTCGCCCGCCACGCCCGAACCGTCCCTCGAGAGGCCGATCATGAGTCTCGACAAGCTCTTCGATGCCGCCAAGCCGACCATGCAGGCGGTCCGCATCACGCAAGATCACCGCATCTTCGTCGCCGAGGTCGCCGTGCCGGAGGCCGCCGACGACGAGATCCTGGTGCGTCCCTGCGCCTGCGGCATCTGCGGCACCGATCTGCACATCCTCCACCACGGCTTCCCCGGCACCGTCTATCCGGTGACGCCCGGCCACGAGTTCTCCGGCCACGTCGTCGCCGTCGGCCGCGCGGTGAAGAACGTCAAGGAAGGCGACTTCGTCGCCGTCGACCCGAACGTCACCTGCGGCACCTGCCGCTGGTGCCGGGCGGGACGGCCGAACCTCTGCCCGGCGCTGTCGCCGATCGGCGTCGGCCGGCCGGGTGCGGCGGCGGAATACGTCACCGCCCCGGCACGCAACGCCTTCGTCGTCAAGGAGAGCCTCGGCGCCGACGTCGCGGCTCTCATCGAGCCGCTCGCCTGCGTGCTCCACGCCATCGAGTCCGCCGGCGACATCCGCGACCGCGACGTGCTGGTGCTCGGTGGCGGCACCATGGGCCAGCTCCTCGGCATCGCCGCCGGACACTTCGGCGCCGGCCGCGTCACCATCGCCGACCCGGCCGCCGACAAGCGCGACATCGCCCGCCGCGCCGGCATCGCCGACGCCGTCGACCCGGGCGAACTGACCGAGGCGACCTTCGACGTCGTCTTCGAGGCCGCCGGCGCCCGCCGGGCGCTGGAGCAGGGGCTTCGTCTGGTCGAGAAGACCGGCACCTTCGTCCAGGTCGGCGTCCACGACGCCGGTGCCCTCGTCGGGGTCGAGCCCTTCGCCATCTACGAGCGCGAGCTGCGCGTGATCGGCTCCAACTCGCTCGCCGACAAGTTTCCCGCCGCCGTGGACGTCATGACCGACATCCGCGACCGCGCCGCCGTGCTGATCGGCGAGACCTTCCCGGTCTGGAATTTCGACGACGCCGTCGCCGCCATGGCGCGCGGCCGCAGCGTCAAGACCCAACTCACCTTCCGTTGAAGAGCCATGAAGGAGAACACCGTGGCCAACCGCTATTCCACCAACTACCGCATGAACCGCATCTTCCGCGAAGACCGCGCCGCCCTCGTGGTGCCGATCGACCACGGTCTGGTCTGGGGCCGCGTGCCGGCGCTGGAATCGCCGATGGAGGTGATGCGCCGCTACATCCCCGAGGACATCACCGGCTTCATGGTGTCGACCGGCATCGTCAAGGCGAGCGAGGTCGAACTCGCCAAGGCCCCGGCGCTCGCCCGCATCCTGGCGATCGACGCCTTCTGGCCGACGAGCGCGGTGGAGACCGGCACCGGCACGCTGGTGGCGAGCGTCGAGGACGCCGTCCGTCTCGGCGTCGACTGCGTCAAGCTGCTGCTGCCGTGGAACGTCCAGGACGACGAGAAGGTGCGCTACTGCGAGCGCATCGGCCGCGTCGTCTCCGAGGCCTCCAAGTGGCACATGCCGGTGATGGTCGAACCGGTGTTCCTCAACACGCCGCGCTCGCCGGAGATCATCGAGAAGGAGCTCGAAGTCGCCCGCGTCGGCTACGATCTCGGCGCCGACATCATCAAGATCACCTTCCCGGGCCCGGACGCCACCGCCAAGCTGGTGGCGGAACTCGACATTCCGGTGGTGGTCGCCGGCGGTCCGCTGTCGGGCGACGCCGCCTCGACGCTGCGCGACGTCGAGGACGCCATCGCCGCCGGCGCCCAGGGCGTGGTGGTCGGCCGCAAGGTGTGGCAGCGTCCGCAGCAAGAGGCGGCCGAAGTGATCGGCGAGATCGCCCGCATCACGCGCACCCGCTACACCCGCCGCTGGTGAGCGGGCCGCGAAGGGAGGAGACGACATGGGCGCGCTCGTCTGCGGCATCGACATCGGCTCGACCAATCTCAAGGTCGTGCTCGCCGACGAAGGCGGGGCGAGCCTGTGGAGCCGCGCCGTCGAGACGCCGCGCGTCTCCTTCCGCGGCGGCCCGGCGACCGACGCCGACGCCCTCGTCGACGCCGTCGAGGACCTGATCCTCGAAGGCTGGTCGGCGGTGGGCGGCGGTCGGCCGATCCGGGCGATCGCCGCCGGCGGCGTCGGCGAGG
>DBMN01000202.1:0-771 GCA_002298965.1 Rhizobiales bacterium UBA697
GGCGGCGAGCGTCTCGGGCAGGGCGGCGGCGAGATCGGCGAGCGCGAGCGCGGGAACCGCCGCGACGGCCTCGCCGCAGAGCGCGCCCATCGCCGCGGCGAAGGAGGTGCGCGCGTCTCCCGTCACGTCGTCGCGCAGCCGTGCACCCGACGTCATCGCCAGGGCGATGCGGAGCGCGACGAGCGTGGCGAGGATCTGGAAGCTCTCGGTCACCGATGCGGGTCCCTTCACGAACGACGGTCGACGTCTGTTAACGCCGATGGGCAAATATTGCCGGGATCATGGTTAACGGAGGGTAAACGATCGTCCCTGCCTATATCGATGCCGCGAACTTCGAAGGATCACGTAGCTCCGCGGCCCACTTTCGACCGTCGCCGGACGGAAAGGGCCTCCGTTCGACGTCGTCCGAATCGATCGGTTCCATCGATCGCCGCCGCCGCGAAGAAAAAACGCCCCCGCCCGGGTGGGGCGGAGGCGTCGCGAAAGGTCGATCGACGGTCAGGCGGCTTCGACGCCGCCGCCGGGGGNNTCGTCGCCGTATTCCTTGAGCTTGTTGCGGAGCGTGCGGATCGAGATGCCGAGGATGTTGGCGGCATGGGTCCGATTGCCGAGCGTCGAGCCCAGCGTCTCCAGGATCAGCTCGCGTTCGACGTCGGCGACGGTGCGGCCGACGAGCGCGCGGGTGACGGCCTCGGCGGTCTCGGCGGCGCGGGAGGCGGGATCGCGCGCCGGGGCGGGGGCGGCGCCCTCGCCGTGGGCCTCGTCGAGGCG
>DBMN01000202.1:829-4259 GCA_002298965.1 Rhizobiales bacterium UBA697
CGCGCACGTTGCCCGGCCAGCGGAAGCGGGTGAGTTCGCGCCGCGCCTCGGGATCGAGCGGTCGCGGCTTCATGCCGTTGGCCTTGGCGTAGCGGTCGAGGAAGTGCTCGGCGAGCGCCTGGACGTCGGCGGGACGATCCCTGAGCGGCGGGATCTTCAGGTTCACGACGTTGAGGCGATAGAGCAGGTCCTCGCGGAAGCGTCCGGCGCGGGCCTCCTCCGCCATGTTGCGGTTGGAGGTGGCGAGGATGCGGATGTCGACCGGCACGGGGCGGTTGCCGCCGACGCGGTCGATGATGCGTTCCTGGATGGCGCGCAGGAGCTTGGCCTGCAGGCGCAGGTCCATCTCGGAGATCTCGTCGAGCAGCAGCGTGCCGCCGTCGGCCTCCTCGAACTTGCCGATGCGGCGGGCGACGGCGCCGGTGAAGGCGCCCTTCTCGTGGCCGAAGAGTTCGCTCTCGAGCAGCGCCTCGGGGATCGCGGCGCAGTTCACCGCGATGAAGGGCTTCGACGAACGGTTGGACTTGCGATGGACGTGACGGGCCAGGACTTCCTTGCCGGTGCCGCTCTCGCCGGTGATCAGGATCGAGGCGTCGGAGGCGGCCACCTGATCGGCGAGCTTGACGACGCGGGCCATCAGCTCGTCGCGCACCACGAGGTCGCCGCCTTCCTCGGCCACCGCGGCCAGAACGGCGGCGATCAGGTCGGGGTCGGGCGGCAGGGGGATGTATTCCTTGGCGCCGGCGCGGATGGCGCCGACCGCGGCGCGGGCGTCGTTGGCGACGCCGCAGGCGACCACGGGCACGTGGATCAGTTCGATCTCGAGCTTCTTGACCAGATCGCCGACGTCGAGACCGACGTCGATCATCAGCAGATCGGCGCCCTTGCCGGCGCGCAGCGTCTTCAGGGCGACGTCGATCGTGTCGGCGTGGCCGACGGTGGCGCCGCGATCCATGGCGATGCGCGAGGCGACCGCGAGCTGGCCGCCGAGCGTTCCGACGATGAGGAGCCTCATGCCGTTCTCCTCATTTGTCCGACTTGATGATTTCGGTCATGGTCACGCCCAGCCGATCGTCGACCAGGACGACCTCGCCGCGCGCCACCAGCCGGTCGTTGACGTAGATGTCGATCGCCTCGCCGACCTTGCGGTCGAGCTCGAGGACGGTGCCCTGATTGAGCTTCAGCAGATCGGCGACCTGCATGCGGGCCTGACCGAGCACGGCGGCGACCTTCACGGGGACGTCGAACACCGCCTCGAGATCGCCCGCGGTGCGCGGCTGGATGCCGCCGTCCTCGAGCGTGCTCTTGCGGCCTTCGGCGTCCATCATGTCGAGGGTCAGGCCGGGACGCGTCTTGTCGTCGGTCTCGGGGTCGTCGATGTCGCTCATCGGGCGTTCCTCCACGGGTCGTCCGCCGCGTCCTCGGCGTCGGTCGGCTTGCGGGTCGCGATCCAGCGATCGATCGTCGCCTCGATCTCGGCGGCGAGCGAGTCGCGATCTCTCAAGATACCACCGTCGGCCCATTCGATGCGGCAGTCGCCGCGGGCCATGCCGTCCTCGCCGAGGATGACGACGCGGCCCTCGAAGCCGGTCTCGCGGGCGATCTTGCCGACCTCGGCCTCCAGCGCCTTGGCGTCGCGGGCGTCGAGGCGGACGACGAGATGGGGCGCCTTGCGCAGCGGGCCGAGACATTCGGCCAGCAGCGCGCGGATCTCGGCGATCGGCTCGTGTTCGATCAGGCGGCCGGCGAGCTTGCCGGCGGCGGTGACGGCGAGGCGGACGGCGGCCTCCTCGATCGCGACGCGGTCGGCGTCGAGCGTGGCGAGCAGGGTGCGGGCGGTGCCGACGAGCTGCGAGGCGGCATCGGCGAGGCGTTCGGCGGCACGGGCCTCGGCGTCGAGACGGCCGGCGGTGAAGCCCTCCTCGCGGCCCTCGGCGAAGCCTTCGGCGCGGGCGCGCTCCTCGACCTGCACGAGTTCGGCGAGATGCTGTTCGAGGTCGATGGTCGGGCGCGGCGGCTCGACCGGCGCGACCGCCTCGGCGGGGTCGGGCCTGGAGAAGTCGGTATCGAAGAGGAAGCGGGCGGGTGCTGCCATGGTGCGCGCGAGCCGGTCAGTAGACCAGCTCGTCTTCTCCCTTCGACTTGGAGACGACGATCTCGCCCTTGGCGGCGAGGTCCTTGGTGACGTTCACCATGATGGCCTGCGCCTCGTCGACGTCGCGCAGGCGCACCGGGCCGAGGGCTTCCATGTCTTCCTTGAGCATGTTGGCGGCGCGGCTCGACATGTTCTGGAAGAAGAAGTCGCGCAGCGGCTCGGAGGCGCCCTTGAGGGCGACGGCGAGCTTGTCCTTGTCGACGTTGCGGAGCAGCGTCTGGATGCCGCCGGCGTCGAGCTTGCCGAGGTCCTCGAAGGTGAACATCAGCGACTTGATCTTCTCGGCGCTCTCGCGGTTCTCCTCCTCGAGGGCGGTGAGGAAGCGGGCCTCGGTCTGGCGGTCGAAGGAGTTGAAGATGTCGGCCATCAGCTCGTGGGCGTCGCGGCGCGAGGTGGTCGAGAGGTTTGACATGAACTCGATCCGGAGCGTCTGCTCGACCTTCTCGAGGATCTCCTTCTGGACGCTCTCCATCCTGAGCATGCGGTTGACGACCTCGAGGGCGAATTCCTCGGGCAGGATCGCCAGCACGCGGCCGGCGTGGTCGGCGCGGATCTTGGAGAGCACCAGCGCGACGGTCTGGGGGTATTCGTTCTTGAGATAGTTGGCGAGCACGTTCTCCTGAACGTTCGACAGCTTCTCCCACATGTTGCGACCGGCCGGACCGCGGATCTCCTCCATGATCGCGTTGACGCGATCGGCGGGGAGCACCGAGGCGAGGATGCGCTCGGTGGTGTCGTGGTTGCCGTTGAGCGAGCCGCGGGCCGAGAGGCGCGTGACGAAGTCGACGAACAGGTTCTCGAGCATCTCCGGATTGACCGGGCCGAGCTTCGACATGGCGAGCGAGACCTGGCGCACCTCGAGTTCGTCGAGCTGTTCCCAGATCTTGCGGCCGTGTTCCTCGCCGAGCGCGAGCAGCAGCACGGCGGCGCGTTCGGCACCGGCGAGTTCGCGATAGGCCTCCGTCGTGGAGACCTTCAGCGCACCGCCATGGGACTTCGCGGGAACCGACATGGAGCGACCTCAGGCTGCGGCTTCGTTGAGCCAGCCGCGGATGATCGCGGCGGCCTCGTTCGGGGTCTCGGTGATCATCTCGCCGATCTTGCGGATCGAGCCGGCCTGCATGGCGCCGAGCGCCTTGGCTTCCTCGAGGCGGATGTCGTTGTGTCCGACGGCGACGCCGGGGGCGCCCGCCTCGCCGGCGGGCAGCGCGATCGGCAGGCCGTCGGCGCCGATCTGGACGACCACGCCGCCGGCTTCCGCCGCGGCGCCTTCCG
>DBMN01000349.1 GCA_002298965.1 Rhizobiales bacterium UBA697
AGCCTCGCCGACCTCGCCGTCGCGGCCCCGCGCGCCGGGCGCTGGCTCGCCGCCGACGGCGACCTCGCCGACGGGCGCTTCGTGCGCAAGGGCGACGTGCTCGGCTATCTCGTCGACGACGGCGGTCTGGTGGTGCGCACGATCGTGCCGCAGACCGAGATCGATCTCGTCCGCCGCGAGACGCGGTCGGTCGCGGTCAGGCTCGCCGGCGATCCCGATCGCATTCACGAGGGGCGGGTCGAACGGGTGGTGCCGGCTGCGGTCGATCGGTTGCCGCATGCGGCGCTGGCGACGAGCGGCGGCGGTCCGGTGTTGATCGACGCCAGCGCACCCGACAAACTGAGGCCGCTCGAACCGGTGTTCGAGGTCCACGTGCGCGTGCCCGACCTGCCGACGGCGGGCGGGCTCGGCATGCGGGCCGCGGTCCGGTTCGAGCATCCCGCCGAAGCCGTCGGCTTCCGTCTCTTCCGCGTCGTCCGGCAGGTCTTCCTGCGCCAGCTTCATGTCTGACGTCGACCCCCACGCCGTCGCCGGCTTCATTCGGCCCGAACTCTACGCGGAACGCCCGCCGCGCAAGGGAACGGCGGTCGACGCCTTCCTGCGGCGGCTGGCGGCCCGCGCGGTGCCGCTCTTCGCCGAGCGGCGGGCACGGCGCCTCGCCGAGATCGTGCCGCTGGTCCATGCCGCGACCGAGGGGCTCCGCGCCCTCGACGACGAGGGGCTCAAGGAGCGCGCCCGCGCCGTCTCGGAACGGCTCAGGCGCACCGACGATCTCGACCGTGCCGACGTCGCCGTCGCCTTCGCCGTGGTGCGCGAGGCGACCGGGCGGCTGATGGGCATCCGCCATCACGACGTCCAGCTGATGGGCGGCTTCGCGCTGCTCTCCGGCATGATCGCCGAGATGAGCACCGGCGAGGGCAAGACGCTGNNCGCCGCGCTCGCCGCCGTCGCCGGGGCGCTCGCCGGGCGGCCGACCCATGTCGTCACCGTCAACGACTATCTCGCCCGCCGAGACGCCGAGAAGCTCGGGCCGATCTATCGCTTCTTCGATCTCGAGGTCGGCGTGGTGGTCGAGGGCATGGACCCGGCGGCACGGCGCGCGGCCTACGGCTGCGACGTCACCTACTGCACCAACAAGGAACTCGCCTTCGACTATCTGAAGGACCGGCTGCTGCTCGCCGGGGCCGGCGGCAATCTGCGCCGCAAGGTGCGGCTCGGCGGGCGCGAGGCGACGGCGGGCGGGCTCCTCCTGCGCGGGCTCCACTTCGCCATCGTCGACGAGGCCGACAGCGTGCTGATCGACGAGGCGCGGACGCCACTGATCCTCTCGGGCGAGGAGGACGGGGCGGGCAATCTCGGCATGATGCGCCATGCCCTCAAGGTCGCCGAGAGCCTCGTCGAGCATCGCCACTGGAACCGCTTCGGCTCGGAGGTGCGCTTCGAGCTGACGCAGGCGGGCGAACTCCGCATCGAGGAGCTGACGCTCGGTCGCGATCCGGCCTGGGCCAACCGGATCCTGCGCGAGGAGCTGATCGTCAAGGCGTTGACGGCGCTGCACGGGATGAAGCGCGACGAGCACTACATCCTCAAGGACGGCAAGGTCGCGATCGTCGACGAATATACCGGCCGCGTCATGGAGGACCGCTTCTGGAGCGAGGGCCTGCACCAGATGGTCGAGCTCAAGGAGGGGCTCGACCCGTCGGCGCGGCGGCTGACTCTGGCGCGGCTCACCTATCAGCGCTTCTTCCGCCGCTACCGCCATCTCTCCGGCATGACCGGCACGGCGGCGGAGGTGGCGGGCGAACTCTGGGAGGTCTACGACCTGCCGGTCGCCCGCATCCCGACGCATCGGCCGTCGCGGCGCGTACTGGTGCCCGACGCGATCTTCCCCACGTCCGAGGACCGCTGGCGCTCGGTGATCCGCATCGTGACGATGCTCAACCGGCGCGGCGCGCCGGTGCTGATCGGCACGCGCTCGGTCGCGGCCTCGCTCGAGGCGAGCCGTCATCTCGAGGTCGCGGGCATCGCCCATCGCGTCCTCAACGCCGTCGACGAGGCGGCGGAGGCGGAGATCGTCGCGGAGGCCGGCGAGCGAGGGCGGGTGACGGTCGCCACCAACATGGCCGGCCGCGGCACCGACATCGCGCTCGGCGAGGGCGTGGCGGCCCTCGGCGGCCTGCACGTCGTCATGACCGAGCGCCACGACGCCGCCCGCATCGACCGCCAGCTCGCCGGCCGCTCGGCGCGCCAGGGCGATCCGGGCTATTTCGTCGCCCTGCTGTCGCTCGACGACGCGGTGATCTGCAAGCCGTCGAAACGACTGATCCGGGCGATCGCCTCGCGGGCGATCGGTCGCAACTGGCAGACGATCGCGCGCTTCCTGATGCGGCGGGCGCAGAAGGCGTCGGAGCGGGAACACGCGGCGATCCGCCGGGCTCTCCTCGCCTCGGACGACGGGCTCGACCACGCGCTCGCCTTCACCGGCACGCCGGAGTGACGGCGCGGGCCGTGGCATGCCGGGGTCGGGAACGATCCGGACGGCGCAGGCGGCGAGATCGACTATGATCGCCTCCCAGCGAGGAAGGCGAGGGCAGGGACGACATGAATTCGATGCGGCGCCTCCACGACGTCATCGCCGACAACGAGGATCGCCTCACGTCGGGGATCATCCGATACGCCAAGGTGCGCGGCTACACGCCCTTCACCTCGACGCTCGAACAGGCGTGGCGGGCCTCGATCCACGGGCTGTCGGCGCCGCTGCTCGCCGCGCTGGCGGAAGGGCGATCCTGCACCGCGGTCGTCGCCGAGACCGAGTACGGCCGCGACCCGATCGCCTTCTACGGCATCGAGGCGGCCCGGCGGCATCGCACCCGCGGCATCACGCTCGGCCTCTTCCTCGGGCTGATGAAGAGCTATCGGCGGACCTATCTCGACTTGGTCGACGACGAGGCGGCCGACGAGACCGAGCGGCGGGACTGGGCCGACGTCGTCGACAACTTCTTCGACCGGATGGAGGTGGGTTTCTGCGACGAGTGGGCGAACCGCTCGCAGGACGAGGACGCCGAGCAGCTGAGGGTGCAGAACCGGCACGTCACCAACGAGAAGAACCGCTATCTGACGATCTTCGAGAGCCTCAACGACCCGGTCTTCCTGGTCGGGGTCGACGGTCGGATCGAGAACATGAACCATGCCGCGGCGCGGCTCTTCGACGTGCGCCGCGCCCCGGGGGCGACCTATTACGGCAAGGAGGAGGTCGATCTCGCCGATCTCATCGGCTTCGACGTCGAGACCTGCCGGCAGGAGGTGTGCGAGCGCGAGCTCGACACGCGGCTCGGCCGGCGCTGGTTCGACATCCGCAAACAGCGGATGCTCGACGTCTCGGAGAAGTTCCTCGGAACGGTCGTCATCCTGGTCGACGTCACCGAGTATCGCAAGGCGAAGGAGGAGGCCGAGGCCGCCAACCGGGCGAAGTCGACCTTCCTCGCCACCATGAGCCACGAGATCCGCACCCCGATCCACGGCATCCTCGGCGTCTCCGAACTCCTCCAGGCGAGCCCGCTCGACGAGGTGACGCTGAAGCGGGTGGACGCGGTGTCGCGCTCGGCGGAGATCCTGTCCTCGGTGGTCGCCGACATCCTCGACTATTCCAAGATCGAGGCGGGGGTGCTCGACCTCGAGCACGTCGAGTTCTCCGTCGGCGCCGTGATCGAGGACATCGTCGGGCTGATGCGGCCGATCGCCCGGCGCAAGCCCGATCTCGACATCACGGCGGAGGTTCCCGACCTGCCGACGGTCGTCGGCGATTCCGGCAAGCTCAGGCAGATCCTGCTCAATCTGGTCGGCAACGCGGTCAAGTTCACGCCGGCCGGCACGATCTCCGTCTCGGTCGAGGAAGTCCGCGGACCGGGCGAGGCCTGGGCGCTGGAGTTCGTCGTCGCCGACACCGGCATCGGCATTCCCGCCGATCGGCGCGAGGCGATCTTCGAGCCCTTCACCCAGTCGGACGGGTCTGTGGCGCGGCGCCACGGCGGCACCGGGCTGGGGCTCGCCATCTGCCGGCGGCTGGTCGATCTGTTCGGCGGGTCGATGGCGCTGCAGTCGATCGAGGGCGTCGGCAGCCGCTTCTCCTTCACCGTGCCCTTCGACCGCGGCAACCGGCCGGCGGCGGCTGCGGGCGAGGGCGATCACGGCGCGGTGCCGGCCCGTGCGCTCGACGTGCTGGTGGTCGAGGACAACGAGGTCAACGCCCTGGTCGCCCGCGGCCTGCTCGAGCGCGCCGGCCATCGCCCGGTGATCGCGCCGACCGGCGAGGCGGCGGTCGCGGCGGCGACGAAGGGCAGCTTCGACATCGTACTGATGGACGTCCGCCTGCCCGACTTCGACGGGCTCGAGGCGACGCGGCGCATCCGCGCGCTCGCCGATTCGCGCCGGGCGAGCGTGCCGATCGTCGCGCTGTCGGCGCAGGTGCTGCGCGACGACATCGAGGCCTGCCTCGCCGCCGGCATGAACGACTTCCTCGGCAAACCCTTCCGCGCCGAACGGCTCGACGCGGTGTTCCGCCGTCAGCTCGGCGTCGTCTCGCCGGGACCGATCAAGGTCGCGCCCGCGGCGGCGAGGGCCGAGGAGGGCATCACCGTCGATCGACGCGTGCTCGACGAGCATGTCGCGGCGCTGGGGCTGGCCGGGGCGGAGAGCATCGTCGAGACCTGGCGGCGGTCGACGGCGGCGACGCCGGACGTGCTGACGCTGGCGCTCGAGCGCGGCGCCCGCGGCGAGGTGGCGGAGATCGCCCATCGGCTGAAGAGTTCGTCGCGCCACGTCGGCCTCGTCGGCCTGTCGGACCGCGCCGCCGTGGTCGAGCGGCTGGCGCG
>DBMN01000350.1 GCA_002298965.1 Rhizobiales bacterium UBA697
CGGGGGTGGTCGCGTCGCGCGCGGCGAGCGCCCAGCCGTCCATCGCGGCGGCGGTGAAGGGCGGCTGCGTGCGGCGCGCCGTGAGGTCTTCGGCGAGTACCCGGCCGTTGGCGGCGGCGAGCGCGACGTGTTCGACCGAGACGGGCGAAACGTCGGACAGGAGGCGCGTCAGCGCGTCGTCGACCGGGGTCAGGGCCATGGGATCACTCAGCCTTCCATTCGCCGGACTTGCCGCCGGACTTCTCGAGCAGGCGGACGCCGCCGATCACCATGCCGCGGTCGACCGCCTTGGCCATGTCGTAGACNNAGTCGGCGCTGGCGCCACGGCGTGGCGCGCGAAAGCAGGGGAGTCAGCGCCGCTCCCGCCCGCTCAACGGCCCTGCGCGACCCCATGGTTAGCCACCCAGTGGCCCGATTTGCCGCCGCTCTTTTCGAGCAGGCCGATCTGCTCGATCAGCATGCCGCGATCGTTCGCCTTGAGCATGTCGTAGATGGTCAGCAGGCCGGCCGAGACGGCGGTCAGCGCCTCCATCTCGACGCCGGTCTGGCCCTTCACACGGGCGAGCGTGGTGATCCTGATCCCCGGCAGGCTCTCGTCGGGGACGAGGTCGACGGTGACCTTGGTCAGCAGCAGCGGATGGCAGAGCGGGATCAGCTCGTGCGTCTTCTTCGCCGCCATGATGCCGGCGATGCGGGCGACCGCCAGCACGTCGCCCTTCTTGGCGTTGCCGGAGAGGATCAGCGCCAGCGTCTCGGGCTTCATCGTCACGGTCGCCTCGGCCACCGCCGTGCGGGTCGTCTCGGCCTTGTCGCCGACGTCGACCATGTGGGCCGCACCGGTCTCGTCGACATGGGTGAGGCGGGAGCCGGTCGCGGTCATGGGGTTCACCTTGCAAGCAGTTCGCGGGTCGCAGCGGTCACGTCGGCCTTGCGCATCAGGCTCTCGCCGACCAGGAAGGTCGAGATGCCGACGGTCTCGAGCCGGGCACAGTCGGCGGAGGTGAAGATGCCGCTCTCGCCGACCAGCAGGCGGTCGTCGGGAACGAGCTTCGCCAGCCGTTCGGAGGTCTCGAGCGAGACCTCGAAGGTCTTGAGATTGCGGTTGTTGACGCCGAGCATCGGCGAGGCGAGACGCAGCGCGCGCTCGGTCTCTTCCTCGTCGTGGACCTCGACCAGCACGTCCATGCCGAGTTCGAAGGCCGCGTCCTCGATGGCCTTCGCCTCGTCGTCGGTGAGCGAGGCCATGATGATCAGGATGCAGTCGGCGCCCCAGGCGCGGGCCTCCAGCACCTGATAGGGCTCGAACAGGAAGTCCTTCCTGAGCGCCGGCAGCGACACGGCGGCACGCGCGGCGGTCAGATACTCCGGCGCACCCTGGAACGACGGCGTATCGGTCAGGACCGAGAGGCAGGCGGCGCCGCCCGCCTCGTAGGCGCGGGCGAGGGCCGGCGGATCGAAGTCCGGGCGGATCAGCCCCTTCGACGGGCTCGCCTTCTTGATCTCGGCGATGAGACCGCGCCTGCCTTCGGCCTTCCGGGCGCGCAGGGCGGCGAGGAAGCCGCGGGGGGCGTCGACGTCGGCGATGCGGGCACGCAGCTCGGCTTCCGAGACACGCGCCTTGGCGGCGGCGATCTCCTCGCGCTTGTAGAGCTCGATCTTCTTCAGGATGTCGGCCATCGTCGCTCTCAGGCGTTGGAGGCGATGACGAGGGCATCGAGACGCGCCCGCGCCGAGCCGTCGTCGATCGCCTTCGCGGCGCGGGTCACGCCTTCGGCGAGGGTCGCGACCTTGCCGGCCACCACCAGCGCCGCGCCGGTGTTCATCAGCACGATGTCGCGATAGGCACCCGGCGCGCCGTCGAGCATGGCGCGCAGCGCCGCCGCGTTGTGGGCGCCGTCGCCGCCCTTGAGGGCCTCGGCGGGGTGGCGCGACAGGCCGACGGCCTCGGGCGACACCACGAAGGTGGTGATCTTGCCGGCCTTCAGCTCGGCGACATGGGTCTCGCCGGTGACGGTGATCTCGTCGAGGCCGTCGGAGCCGTGGACGATCCAGGCGGCTTCCGAGCCCAGCGCGGCGAGCGACTGGGCGATCGGCTCGATCCAGGCGCGGGCGAAGACGCCGGTCATCTGCCGCTTGACGCCGGCCGGGTTGGACAGCGGTCCGAGCAGGTTGAAGGCGGTGCGGGTGCCGAGTTCGACGCGGGCCGGGCCGACGTGTTTCATCGCCGAGTGATGCGACGGCGCGAACATGAAGCCGACGCCGGTGTCGCGGACGCAGCGGGCGATGTCGGCGGGGGCGAGGTCGATCTTGATGCCGAGGCCGATCAGCACGTCGGCGGCGCCGGACTTCGACGACAGCGCGCGGTTGCCGTGCTTGGCGACCGGCACGCCGCAGGCGGCGGTGACGAAGGCGGACGCGGTCGAGACGTTCCACGAGCCGGAGCCGTCGCCGCCGGTGCCGACGATGTCGATGGCGTCGGCGGGGGCGTCGACCCGCAGCATCTTCTCGCGCATCACCTCGACGGCGCCGGTGATCTCGTCGACCGTCTCGCCGCGCACGCGCAGCGCCATCAGGAAGCCGCCGATCTGGGCGGGCGTCGCCTCGCCGGACATCATCACGTCGAAGGCGGTGCGGGCCTCGGCACGGGTGAGGCTGGCGCCGGTCGCCACCTTGGCGATGAGGGCCTTCAGATCGGTCATGGGACTACGGGCTCCGGACGGTTCAGGCGGCGCGGCGGTCGCGGGTGCGATCGTTGAAGTCGCGGGCGATCTCGAGGAAGTTGCGGACGAGCTTGGTGCCGTTCTCCGAGGCGATCGACTCGGGGTGGAACTGGACGCCGTGGACCGGGTGCTCGACGTGCATCAGGCCCATGATCAGCCCGTCGTCCGACGAGGCGACCGGCGCGAGGCACGCCGGCAGGCTCGCGCGCTCGACGATCAGCGAGTGATAGCGGGTGCCGGTGAAGTCGGCATTGAGGCCACGGAAGAGGCCGCGCCCGTCGTGGCGGATGGTCGAGGTCTTGCCGTGCATCAGGTGCGGCGCGCGGATGACCCTGCCGCCGTAGGCCTGGCCGATCGACTGGTGGCCGAGGCAGACGCCGAAGATCGGCATGCGGGCGCCGAGCCGCTCGATCGTCTCGAGGCAGATGCCGGCCTCGTTGGGCGTGCAGGGACCGGGCGACAGGATGACGCCTTCCGGATCGAGTTTCTCGACCTCGTCGACGGTGATCTTGTCGTTGCGCACGACCTTCAGCTCGACGCCTTCGGCGCCGATCAGATGGACGAGGTTCCAGGTGAAGCTGTCGTAGTTGTCGACGACGAGAAACATGCGGCCCGATGCCCCGGCAATGAACGTGGTCGAGAGATAGCCGGGGAGGGCGGCTTTGTCACGCACGAGGGTGCGGCTCGCGCACCGCCGCGACGGCCGGAACGCGTCGCGGGGCGAGAGGTGCGACTTTTCCGCACCCTTTGAAATCGCCGGGACAATGGTGGCATCATGCAACCGAGAGGTGATCCGATGCCGCTGTCCTCCCTCCATCCCACGCCGGCCGCCCGCCGTTCGGCGATCCTCGCCGCCCGCGTCGACGCGTCTGCCGCGCGGCTGCTCGAAGCGCTCGAGCGCGCCCGGTGGAATCCCGACCAACCGCGCATCCCGGCCGGCGAGGCCGGCGGCGGGCGATGGACCGACGGAAACGGTTCGTGGACCGGCGACGACAGGCCGCCGAGGTCCGACCGCATTCGGGTGGCGGATGCTTCCCCGAGTCCTTCACCCGAGTTTCTCGCCGAGTTGAAACGCCGGATCGACGCCGCAGACGAGCGACTGGCGATTGCCTACGCCCGCGCCTCGTCGGGGCTCGAGATTTCTCATGCGGAGATCGACAGAGCCCAACTGGCCGTCGCCGAAAAAGCGGTCGCGGAAATCGGGTCCACGGAATGGGCTTGGGGGACGGCAAAAGACAATTTCCGGGCTGGTTCGTACAAGTGCAATCTGTTCGTGTTCGATGTCCTGAAGAGCGTCGAAGCCGATCCGCCGTTGGCCAACGGCGGGAGACTCTACAATTGGTTCGGTTTCGGCGTACCGAAATATCCGGTCCTGGCGGGTCAGTGGGGTGATCCTGCATTCCACGTCGACGGTTGGGACATCGTCGAGGGGAGGCCCGCAATCGGCGACATCATTTCGGCGCCGAGGTGGTCTCCGGTCTCGACGGGACATGTCGGCATCTTCGTCGGATACGACGGTGGGACTCCGATGTCGGTCAGTGCGAAGGATCGCGTCGTCGAATTCGGCAAATGGCCCTTCGATGATCCGAAAAAGGTCTATCGTCTGCGACGCTATCGTGGAGTTCGCGCGCCATGATCGGACGAGTGCCACGCATCGCGGCCTACGCCCTCGCCACGATCGTCGCTCTCGTCGGCGTCGCAATCGCTGCGATCCTCGCCATCGATCGCTTCGCCGAGGAGTACCCCGACCGGTTCAGATATGTCGGCGTATGGATCGAGGACACCCTCGGCATCGGCGACCTTGCCGACCATTTCGCCGTGGCTCTCGAACTGGATCGGCCGGAAGCGCTGTTGCGCCGTCTGCTCCGCCACGACGGGGCGGTCGAGACCGAGATCGCCGGACACACGCTTCTCACGCTCGCCTTCGACTCGCCGCCGACGCGTGCCGTCTCTCCGCAGACGCTCGCCGTCATTCTCGAGGCGGGGGCCGATCCGAACCGACGCGACGCCGACGGCAGGCTGCCGATCGTCGAGGCGGGACGGTATACCGATCCGGCGCGCCTCGCACAGCTCCTCGATCACGGCGCCTCGGCCGACGGTCGCGATCATCGGGGGTATCATGCCGTCGACGTCGTCCGTTCGGGACAGAGCTCCGATCTGGGTGCGTTCGTCGGACTTCTCCTCGATCATGGCTTCGACCCTTGCGCCCTCGTTCGGCCGCCCCTGCCGGAATCCGCCGTCGCGAAACCACTCCGTGTGTGGCTGGCCGAGCGGAAGCTCCCCGACCTCGCCGCCCGCGCCGAGGCGGCCTGCGCGGCGAAGGGCGGGGGCAGAGACGGCGCCGCGGCGGCGCCCGCTCACTGACCGCGTTTGGCGCCTTGCGCGAAGCGGACGGCTTCTTCCGCGGCGCGGAAGAGGGCCTTGGCCTTGTTGACGCATTCGGCCTGTTCGGAGGCGGGGACCGAATCCGCCACGATGCCGGCGCCGGCCTGGACGTACATCTTGCCGTCCTTGATCACCGCGGTGCGCAGCGCGATGCAGGTGTCCATTGCGCCGTCGGCCGAGAAATAGCCGACGCAGCCGGCGTAGAGCCCGCGCTTCTCCTTCTCGAGCTCGTCGATGATCTCCATCGCCCGCACCTTCGGCGCGCCCGAGACGGTGCCGGCGGGGAAGCCCGCGGCCAGCGCGTCGAGTGCGTCGTGCGACGAGGAGAGCCGTCCCGTCACGTTCGAGACGATGTGCATCACCTGCGAGTAGTACTCGAGGAAGAACTTGTCGGTGACCTTGACCGAGCCGATCTCGGAGACGCGGCCGACGTCGTTGCGGCCAAGGTCGAGCAGCATCAGGTGTTCCGACAGTTCCTTCGGATCGGCCAGGAGATCCGCCGCGTTGGCCTTGTCCTCGGAGGGCGTACGCCCACGGGGTCGGGTGCCGGCGATCGGGCGGATGGTGACCTCGCCGTCGCGCACGCGGACGAGGATCTCCGGCGAGGAGCCGGCGACGCAGAAGTCGCCGAAGTCGAGGAAATAGAGGAAGGGCGCGGGGTTCACCCGGCGCAGCGCGCGGTAGAGCGCGAAGGGCGGAAGCGTGAAGGGCGCCTCGAAGCGCTGCGACAGCACCACCTGGAAGATGTCGCCGGCCTTGATGTACTCCTTCGAGCGCTCGACCATGGCGCAGTATTCGTCGGCCCCGGTGTTCGACACCATCGGAACGTCGAGCGAGACCTCGCCGCCTTCCCAGGCCGACTTGTCGACCGGCTGGTCGAGCGCGTCGATCACCGCGGTGATGCGGTCGACGGCGCGGGCGTGGGCGTCCTTCGCCGAGACGCCGGGCTCCGGCGTGACGCGGGTGACGACCCAGATCTCGTCCTTGACGGCGTCGAAGACCAGTTCGGTGCGCGGGCGCACCAGGATGGCGTCGGGCAGGCCGAGGACGTCGGGGTTGGGCGCCCCGATCTCCTCCATCTGGCGCACCATGTCGTAGCCGAGATAGCCGAACATGCCGGCCGACATCGGCGGCAGGCCCTCGGGCATCGCGAACTCGTTGGCGTGGACGAGGGTGCGGATGACGTCGAGCGCGCGGCCTTCGACCGGCTCGAAGGCGGTGCGATCGGCGGCGAAGCGGCGGTTGATCTCGCCCTTCTCGCCATGCGCGCGGAAGACCAGATCCGGATCGAAGGCGATCATCGAATAGCGGCCGCGGACGGCGCCGCCCTCGACCGATTCGAGCAGGATGCAGTGGTCGCGGCCGCGGGCGATCTTGACGTAGGCCGAGACCGGCGTCTCGAGATCGCCCACCAGCGTGGTCCACACCACCGTCGGATGCCCCGCGTCGTAGCGTTCGGCAAGGGCTTCGAGCGAGGGTTCGATACGCATGGTCTACTCTCGATGATCAGTCGCGGGCGCGGCCGGTGACGCGGTCGACGACCGACGGGTTCATGGTCACGCCGATGTCGGTGCGGACCTGTCCGAGCCAGGTCTCCAGCAGCGAGTTGCGCAGCGAACCGGAGATGCGGCTCGCCGCGGTCTTGGCTTCCTCGCTCTCGCCGAAGAAGGCGGGCGGCGTCACGTCGGCGACGACGAGCAGCATGGTGTCGCCGTTGTCGAGCGTGACGGTGGCGACGTGGCCCTCGGGACCGGCGAAGGCGGCGGCGACGGCCTTGGTCGACAGACCCTCCGGCGGCTCGGCGCGCTTGAAGGCGGGCGAGGTCTTGACCTCGAGCCCGGCCGACTTGGCGACCGTGTCGAAGTCCTCGCCCTTGCCGAGGCGCTCGGTCAGCGACTTGGCGGTCTCGCCGAGGCGGCGGGCGACCTCTTCCGTCTTCCAGGCGGCGGCGACGCGGTCCTTGACCTCGTCGAGCGTCTGGTCGCGGGCCGGATCGATCTTCGTCACCGCGTACCAGAGGAAGCCCTTGCCGCCGAGGTCGATGGCGTCGTTCTCGACGCCGACGTCGCTCTCGAAGGCACCCTTCAGCACGTCGTCCCAATGGGGGATGCCGTCGACGGTCTTGCCGTCGGCGAGGCGGCCCTGACGGTCGACGCCGTCGACGGTGCGGACCTTCATCGACAGGCGGGCGGCGACGTCCTCGATCTTGGCACCGCCGGCGAGGGCGTCCTCGATCTGGTCGTGGCGGGCGAGGACGTCGTTCTCGGCGCGACGGGCGGCGATTTCCTTCTTCAGCTCGGGGGCGACCTCGGCGAAGGGCCTGCTGGAGCCGGCGACGCGGTCGGCGAGCTTGAGGACCACCGGGCCGAACTTGCCCTCGACCACGCCGGAGAGGTCGCCGACGGCCGGGATGCCCCAGGCCGCGTCGGCGATCACCGGATCGGCGAAGGCCGAGCGGGCGAGCAGGCCGAAGTCGATGTCCTCGGCCTTCTGGCCGAGTTCGGCGGCGGCCTGTCCGAAGTCCTTGCCGCCCTTCACGGCGGCGATGAAGGCCTCGCCGGCGGCGGCGTCGGCGACATGGACCTGGAACACGCGGCGCTTCTCCTCGACGGTGAAGCGGGCCTTGCGGGCCTCGTATTCGGCCTTGGCGTCGTCGTCGGAGACGTCCTCGGGACGGGCGATCGAGGGGGGATCGAGGACCAGCACCGACAGGGCGCGGCGCTCGGGCGCGCGGAAGGCGCGGGCGCGATCGGTGAAGAAGGTCTTCAGCGTCGCCTCGTCGGGCGGCGCGATCTCGCCGAGCCCGGCGGCGGAGAGGACGGCGTAGCGGACGGTGCGGGTCTCGTTGCGGAACGTGTCGACCGCCTCGACCAGCACCTTCGGCGCCGGCTGACCGCCGGCCATGCCGTCGAGCAGCTGGGCGCGCAGCATGTCGGCGCGGCGGCGGACGATGTAGACGTCCTCGCTCCAGCCGTTCGAGCGCAGGAGCTCGACGAAACGGGTGCGGTCGAAGCCGCCGGCGGCGTTCTTGAAGGTCGGATCGCGCAGGATGTCCTCGCGGATCGTCGCGTCGGAGACCGCGAGCTTGTCCAGCCGCGCCGCCTCGCCGATCGTCGCCTCGGTGACGATGCGGGAGAGGATCTGCTGGCCGACGCCGGTCTTCAGCGCTTCGTCCTTGGTGAAGGGACGGCCGGCGCGCCGCGCGATCTGCTGGACCTCGCGATTGTAGTCGTGGTCGAGCTCGGCCACGCCGATCTCGCGACTGCCCACGTGATAGGCGGTGTTCGAACCGAAGCCGCGGAACACGTCGGCGATGCCCCACACGCCGAACGAGACGATCAGCAGGCCGAGGAGGAGCTTGGAAATCCAGGTGGAGGCGCCGCGGCGCAGGACGTCGAGCATGGGGGGCGTGGGTCCCGTGGGTACGTGTTCGAACCGCCGGGACGAGCCCCCGGCGCGGGCGGGCGGATCATAGGAACGCGCGTCGCGGGTGGCAAGGCGGCAGCGCCGTCCGCGCCGAGAGGACGCGGATGCGCGTTCGCATCGCACCTTCGGGGGGCTTGGGCAAGGGGACGGTTCGGGCGAAAGTGACTTCCCGTCGCCCGAACCTCGGGCTCCGATTCGTCCGCGGAGGACCGCGATGCAGCCGACCGATCTGTCCGCCCATCCCGTCGTGCGGCTCGCCGCCGAGGACGTCCGGCGGGTGCCGATGATGGGCATCGCCGTCGGCATCGCCATCACCGCCACCGTGTTGTCGATCATCGAGAAGAGCCCGCTGATGCCGTGGCTCGTCGGCGTGATGTGGCTCGCGGTCGTCGGCATCGTGCTGGCGGTGCTGCCGATCGCCAACTCGCTGACGCTGACGCCGGAGGGGTTCCGCGTCCGCGTCCTCGGCTTCCTCGGCGGGTCGGTCGCCTGGTCCGACGTCGAGGCGGTCGAGGCGGGCGAGGGCTGGGCGGGGGCGGCGGTCGTCGTCCATCTGCGCGAGGGGGCGGCGGCACGCTCGTTCCCCGGCCTGCCGCGCGATCCGACGCTCGGCGTCTCGTCGCTGGTCGACCACTACGGCCGCGATCCGGAGGAACTCGCCGGCGAGATGGAACGCCGTCGCCGTGCCGCCGCCGGGGCGGCTTCGGGTGCGTGACGCGCGGATTCGTCATCCGTAATGCCGCGAGGTGAGGCATCGGCATGCCTCCCTGCCGTTGCGGGGAGGCGGCCGCGTCTGCTACTTCGGCGCGGGGCAGAAACGATCGACATCGAGGAGAGCGCCATGAAGCCGCTCGTCGCAGGCAATTGGAAGATGAACGGAACCACCGCGTCGGTCGCGGAGTTCGAGGCGATGATCGCCGGCTACGGCGCGGATCTCGCCGCCAAGGTCGAGCTCGCGATCTGTCCGCCGGCGACGCTGGTCGCCCGTCTCGCCGCGGTCGGCGGTCCGATCCCGATCGGCGGCCAGGACTGCCATGCCAAGGTCTCCGGCGCCCACACCGGCGACATCGCCGCCGAGCAGTTGAAGGACGCGGGCGCGACCTACGTCATCGTCGGCCATTCCGAGCGTCGCGCCGATCACGGCGAGACCGATGCGGTCGTCAAGGCCAAGGCGGAAGCCGCGGTGCGCGCCGGCCTCGTCGCCATCGTCTGCGTCGGCGAGACGGAAGCCGAGCGCAAGGCGGGCACCACGCTCGACGTCGTCGGTACCCAGATCGCCGGTTCGCTGCCGGCCGGCATGACGGGGGCGACGCTGGTCGTCGCCTACGAGCCGGTCTGGGCGATCGGCACCGGCCTCGTCCCGACCCTCGCCGACGTCAAGGAAGTGCACGACTTCATCCGCGCGAAGCTCGTCGGCCTCTACGGCGCCGAGGGCGAGAAGGTCCGCATCCAGTACGGCGGCTCGGTCAAGCCGTCGAACGCCAAGGAACTGCTGTCGGTCTCCAACGTCAACGGCGCGCTGGTCGGCGGCGCCTCGCTGAAGGCCGCGGACTTCCTCGGCATCGCCGCCGCCTATCTCTGAGCGCGACGATCCCTTCCGAACACGACGAAGGCGGCCCGTGGGCCGCCTTCTTTCGTTCTGGACGGGGTTGCGGAGAGGTCGTGCCGAC
Source organism: Rhizobiales bacterium UBA697 (assembly GCA_002298965.1). Taxonomy (GTDB): domain Bacteria; phylum Pseudomonadota; class Alphaproteobacteria; order Rhizobiales; family Ancalomicrobiaceae; genus Pinisolibacter. The sequence continues at coordinate 10,202 of DBMN01000350.1, forward strand.
GATCAGCCGCGCTTTTCGTCGAGCGAGAAGGCGCCGGGGCCGGCGAAGAACAGGTAGAGGAAGACGAACGAGTAGAGAGCCGCCAGCTCGCCGCCGTTGAGGATCGGGAAGAAGCTCTGCGGCGCGTGGGCCATGAAGTAGGCGACCGCCATGAAGCCCGACAGGACGAAGGCGACGGGGCGGGTGAAGAGGCCGATCAGGATCAGCACCGAGCCGACCACCTCGAGGAGCGCGGCGACGCCCATCATCGAGAAGATCTGGCCGGAGAGGAGGTTCAGCCCCTCGAACATCTTCACCGCGGGGAAGTGGAAGAGCTTGGCCAGGCCGTGCTGGAGGAAGAGCAGGGCGGTCACGACCCGCAGAGCGGCGAGGGCCTTGGGGGCGTGCGGGGCGAGCTTGTCGGCGAAAGACATGGGGGAAACTCCGTTCGATGAGGCGTCTGATCCGAGGGCGCGGCCCAGGGGGAAGGCCGCTTGCTTCGAAGACGACCATGACGCATGCGAACGGTTCGCACGAGACGGTGCGCCGACGACGGATCGTCGTCACCGGTCGAACAATCGCGTACTGATCACTGCGATCGTTCGCTTCACGGCGTCGTGAAGGGCGCCGGTCGGATCGGCGTCGCGGTCACTGGCGCGGGCGGGCGCGATCGTGTATGAGGCTCGTCGAAATGCGGCGTCGGCTTCGGCGCCCGAACAATCCACAACCGACGGCGCGGGGGATTTTCCCGGCGTCGTCGCGTTCGTTCGAAAGATCGGTCGGAATCGATGGAAACCGTCATCATCGTGATTCATCTGATGCTGGTCCTCGCGCTCGTGGGCGTGGTGCTCCTGCAGAAGTCCGAGGGCGGCGCGCTCGGCATGGGCGGCGGCGGCGGCGGCCTGATGGGCTCGCGCGGCACCGCCAACGTGCTGACCCGCACCACCGCGATCCTCGGCGCCGGCTTCTTCGCCACGTCGCTGATCCTGGCGATCCTCGCCGGCCGTCACAACGACAAGCCGTCGTCGATCCTCGACGGCGCCGCGCCCGCCTCGCAGACCGCTCCGGCGGGTGCGCCGGCGGCTCCGGGCGCTCCGGCGGGCGGCAACGGCATTCTCGATCAGCTGAACCAGATGCAGAAGGGCGGCTCCACCGCCCCGGCTCCTCAGGCTCCGGCCTCGGCGCCCGCTCCGGCCAAGTGACGCAGCGCCTTCGGGCGTACGCTTCGAACGGGACCGGGTGACCTTCCGTCTCCGGTCCCTTCTTCGTTGGAAGGTCCTCGCGACCTTTCGGTGGACAGATCCAGGGCCGCACTTTTCCCACTCGCGAATCGGGTGGCCCCCGAAGTATGGTCGAATCCCATGGCGCGGTACGTATTCATCACCGGCGGCGTGGTGTCTTCGCTCGGCAAGGGGCTTGCGTCTGCGGCCCTCGGAGCGCTCCTTCAGGCACGTGGCTACAAGGTCCGGCTCCGCAAGCTGGACCCCTATCTGAACGTCGATCCGGGGACGATGTCTCCGTATCAGCACGGCGAGTGTTTCGTCACCGACGACGGTGCCGAGACCGACCTCGACCTCGGCCACTACGAGCGCTTCACCGGACGGCCTGCCAACAAGCAGGACAACATCACGACCGGCAAGATCTACCAGGACATCATCGCCAAGGAGCGCCGCGGCGACTACCTCGGCGGCACCGTCCAGGTCATCCCGCACGTCACCGATGCGATCAAGGAATTCGTCGTCACCGGCAACGAGGGCTACGACTTCGTCCTGATCGAGGTCGGCGGCACCGTCGGCGACATCGAGGGCCTGCCGTTCTTCGAGGCGATCCGCCAGCTCGGCAACGATCTGCCGCGCGGCCATGCCGTCTACGTCCACCTGACGCTGATGCCCTACATCCCGTCGGCGGGCGAGCTGAAGACCAAGCCGACGCAGCACTCCGTCAAGGAGCTGCGCTCGATCGGCATCGCGCCCGACATCCTGCTGGTGCGCGCCGACCGCCACATTCCGGAGAACGAGCGGCGCAAGCTCTCGCTCTTCTGCAACGTGCGGCCCTCGGCGGTGATCCAGGCGCTCGACGTCAAGTCGATCTACGACGTGCCGGCCGCCTATCACAAGGAAGGCTTCGACACGGAAGTGCTCGCCGCCTTCGGCATCGACGTGGTGCCCGAACCCGACATGCACCGCTGGGACGAGATCTCCGACCGGATCCACAATCCGGAAGGCGAGGTCACGATCGCGGTCGTCGGCAAGTACACCGAGCTTCTCGACGCCTACAAGTCGCTGATCGAGGCGTTGACCCACGGCGGCATCGCCAACCGGGTCAAGGTCAAGCTCGACTGGGTCGACGCCGAGATCTTCGAGAAGGAAGATCCGGCGCCCTATCTCGAGCACGTCCACGGCATCCTGGTGCCGGGCGGCTTCGGCAAGCGCGGCACCGAGGGCAAGATCAAGGCGGCCTCCTGGGCGCGCAAGTCGAACGTGCCCTATTTCGGCATCTGCTTCGGCATGCAGATGGCGGTGATCGAGGCGGCCCGCAACATGGCCGGCATCGAAGGCGCCAACTCGACCGAGTTCGGCCCCTGCGCCGCGCCGGTCGTCGGCCTCCTGACCGAATGGGTCCAGGGCAACGAGCTGCAGAAGCGCGAGGAGGGCGGTGCCCTCGGCGGCACCATGCGTCTCGGCGCCTACACGGCGCGGCTGGAGCCGGGTTCGAAGATCGCCGAGATCTACGGCAAGACCGAGATTTCCGAGCGTCATCGTCACCGCTACGAGGTCAACGTCGCCTATCGCGACGCGCTCGAGGCGGCGGGCCTTCACTTCGCCGGCATGTCGCCGTCGGGTGAGCTTCCCGAGACGGTCGAAATCGCGGATCATCCGTGGTTCATCGGCGTTCAGTACCACCCGGAACTGAAGAGCCGACCGTTCGAGCCGCATCCGCTGTTCACGTCGTTCATCGCGGCGGCGAAGGCACAGAGCCGGCTCGTCTGATCGATCCTCGGGGAGGCAAGCGATGGACTTCACGCCGATCACCGAGAGCCTCGCCGGGCTCCCCGCCTTCCTGATCTGGATCGGGATCTCGATCGGCCTGATCGCGGTCTACGCCTCCGTCTACATGCTGGCGACGGCTCACGACGAACTGGCGCTGATCCGCCGCAACAACACCGCGGCGGCGGCGGCCTTCGCCGGGTCGATGATCGGCTACACGCTGCCGCTGGCGGTCGCCGCCCATCATTCGGCGACGCTGCTCGTCTTCCTGATGTGGGGCGTGGTGGCGATCGTCGTGCAGGTGATCGTCTACTGGTTCTTCCGCCTCCTGATGCTGCGCGACGTCTCCGCCCGCATCGAGCGCGGCGAGACGGCGGCGGGCATCCTGCTGGGTGCCGCCTCGCTCGCCGGCGGCATCGTCGACGCCGCCGCCATGGCGCTGTGAGGCGCCGACCCGCCGCCCGGAGGCCGGACTTGTCCCATCCCGTCAATGCCCCGCGCGGGCTCGACCACGTCGTCGCCGCGGTTCGCGATCTCGACACCGCCGCTCGGACGTGGGAACGGCTCGGCTTCCGCCTGACGCCGAAGGCGCGGCACCCCTGGGGTACCGAGAACCGCCTCGTCCAGCTCGCCGGCGCCTTCGTCGAGGTGCTGGCGGTCGGTGACGGTGCGGCGATCCCCGAGCATGCGGGCGATGCCTTCTCCTTCGGCGCCTACAATCGCGATTTCCTCGCCGGCCACGGCGACGGGCTGTCGATGCTGGTGCTGGAAGGCACCGATCCGGAGGCCGATCGCGCCGCCTTCGCCGCGGCGGGGCTGCGCACATACGCGCCCTTCGCCTTCGAGCGCGTCGCGGTGTCGCCCGAAGGCGAGGAGCGGCCCGTCGGCTTCGATCTGACCTTCACCGGCTTCACCGGGGCGGGGGACGCGGGCGAGCCCGACATGGGATTCTTCACCTGCCGCCAGCGCTTTCCGGAGAACTTCTGGCGGGCGGAGTTCCAGCGCCACCCGAACGGCGCCAGCCGGCTCGAGGCGGTGATCCTGGTCGCGCCCGACCCGTCCGACTTCCACGAGGGTCTGTCGGCCTTCGCCGGGGTGCGCGACTTCCACGCGACCGGCGCCGGCCTCGTCATCCCGACCCCGCGCGGGGCGATCGAGGTGATGACGCCCGCCGCCTTCCGCTTCCGCCACGGTGCCGAGGCCTTGCGCGCCACGCCCGAAAGGCTCACCTTCGCCGGCCTTCGCTTCGGCGTCGACACCGTCGATCGGGCCGAGCGCCAGATCGTCGCCGGCAGCCTCGCGGCCAGCCGACGTCACGGGGCGCTGGTCGTCCCCGACGTCCACGGCGCGACCGTGGTCTTCGCCGAACACGCCTGATCCCCCGACCATGCCGATCGCGCCGCGATCGAGGAGAGCGCCCCATGTCGCCCAATTCGGAAGTCGTCGTCGGTTCCGTCCGCTTCTCCAACGCCGCGCCCTTCGCGCTGATCGCCGGCCCCTGCCAGATGGAGAGCCGGGAGCATGCGCTCGAGACCGCCGCGGCGCTGAAGGAGATCACCACGAAGCTCGGCATCGGCCTCGTCTTCAAGACCTCCTTCGACAAGGCCAACCGGACGTCGGCCACCGCCCAGCGCGGCGTCGGCCTTGCCGGTGCGCTGCCGGTCTTCGCCGAGATCCGCGAGAGCCTCGGCCTGCCGGTCCTGACCGACGTCCACGACGCGGCGCAGTGCGCGCCGGTGGCGGAAGTGGTCGACATCCTGCAAATCCCGGCCTTCCTCTGCCGTCAGACCGATCTCCTGCTCGCGGCCGCCGCGACCGGGCGGACGATCAACGTCAAGAAGGGGCAGTTCCTCGCCCCCTGGGACATGAAGAACGTCGTGGCCAAGCTCACCGGCGCCGGCAATCCCAACGTGCTCCTGACCGAGCGCGGCGCCTCCTTCGGCTACAACACGCTGGTCTCCGACTTCCGCGCCCTGCCGATCATGGCGGCGATGGGCGCCCCGGTGATCTTCGACGCCACCCATTCGGTGCAGCAGCCGGGCGGGCAGGGCACGTCGTCGGGCGGTCAGCGCGAGTTCGTCGCGGTGCTGGCGCGGGCGGCGGTGGCGGTCGGCGTCGCCGGCCTCTTCATCGAGACCCACGAGGATCCCGATCGCGCGCCCTCCGACGGCCCCAACATGGTGGCGCTGAAGGACATGCCGGCGCTGCTCGCCAAGCTCCAGGCCTTCGACCGGGTCGCCAAGGGGGCGTGAGGCGCTTCGGCTTCGGGCCGATGCGAGGTGCGGTGGCGGCGTGTTGCCATGGTGCGCGATGCTTCGAGACGGGCGCCGTAGGGCGCCCTCCTCAGCATGAGGCGCTTTGGATTTCATCGAAAAATTGCAAGCGCCTCATGCTGAGGAGCGGGCCGCAGGCCCGCGTCTCGAAGCATCGCGCACATTGCCAATATTGAATAATATCAATCTTCCAGAAGAAATTCTTCGAGTAATTTCAGAGCCTGTTCCGCCGCCGCCAGGCGCACGTCGTCGCGACCGAGATCGTAGAAGCGGCGTTCGACGGGACGGGTCGGGCGGCTGGTGCGCGCCGCGGCGAAATGGACGAGGCCGACCGGCTTTTCCGCCGAGCCGCCGCCGGGACCGGCGATGCCGGTGATCGACACCGCGAGTGCCTCGCGCGCCGGAGCGGCGACCGTGGTGCGGCCGAGCGCGCCTTCCGCCATCGCCACGGCGACTTCCTCGGACACCGCGCCGACGCGCTCGATCAGGCGCGGCTCGACGCCGAGCATGTCGGCCTTGGCGACGTTGGAATAGGTGACGAAGCCGCGATCGACCACGGCGGAGGAGCCGGCGATCGAGGTGAGGAGCCCCGCGACCAGCCCGCCGGTGCAGGATTCGGCGGTCGAGAGCATGACGCCGCGGGCGATCGCGCGCTCGATCACGCGGGCGGCGAGCGGCAGGAGCGGATCGAGCGCGAGCATGGGCGGTCTCCTCAGGCGGGCAGGCGGATGGTGGCGGTGGCGATCACGGCGATGCCTTCGCGTCGGCCGACGAAGCCGAGCTTCTCGTTGGTCGTCGCCTTGACGCCGATGCGGTCGATCGTCACGCCGCAGATCTCGGAGAGCCGCTGCCGCATCGCCTCGCGGTGCGGGCCGACCTTCGGCGCCTCGGAAATGATCGTCACGTCGGCGTGGGCGAGCATGCCGCCGCGTTTCTCCAGCCGCGCCAGCGCGTCCTTCAGGAAGATCACGCTGTCGGCGCCGCGCCACGTCATGTCGGACGGCGGGAAATGCGCGCCGATGTCGCCGTCGCCGAGCGCGCCGAGGATGGCGTCGGTCAGTGCGTGCAGCGCCACGTCGGCGTCCGAATGGCCGTCGAGCCGGGCGACGTGGGGGATGTCGACGCCGCACAGCGTCACGTGGTCGCCGGGCGCGAAGGCGTGGACGTCGTAGCCGGTGCCGACGCGGACATCGGGCAGGCGGGCGTAGAGATCGAGCGACATGCGGGCCTCCGCGGCGGCGAAATCGTCGTTGGTGGTGAGTTTGACGTTGGCCGGGTCGCCCTCGACGACGCGGACCTCGAGACCGGCCCATTCGGCGACGGCGGCATCGTCGGTGAAGTCGTCGCGGCCCTCGGCGGCGGCGCGGGCATGGGCATCGCGCAGCGCCACCCAGCGGAAGCCCTGCGGGGTCTGGGCGGCGTGGGCGCGCTCGCGCGACACCGTCTCGACGATACGGCCGTTTTCGTCGACCCGCTTCAGCGTGTCGACCACCGCCACCGCGGCGAGGACGCCGTCGGCGGTGTCGAGCCCGGCGAGCGTGCGGTCGATTACGCCGGCCGAGACGAAGGGGCGGGCGGCGTCGTGGACGAGGACGCGGTCGGGGGCGAGCGCCGTGAGCGCCTCGAGGCCGCGCCGCACCGAGATCTGCCGCGTCGCCCCGCCGGGGACCGGGGGGAGGAGGCGCGCATCACCGGCGAAGCGGGTGACCGACTCGGCATAGAGATCGGCGTGTTCCGGCGAGATCGCCACGACGACGGCGTCGATCGCCGGATGATCGAGGAAGGCGGCGACGGTGCGGGCGAGGACGGGCAGGCCGCCGATCGGGCGATACTGTTTCGGCAGGGCATCGGCGCGGGCGGCACGGCTGCCGGAGCCGGCGGCGACGATCAGGGCGGCGGTCGAGGGCTTCACGGGTACGAGCGCTCCGAAGGGCGGCAAAACCGCTGGAAGGGTCTCTGGCGCGACGGCATGACGCTTTCGATGCGAGCTTCGCGCCGTCGACATGCCTGCCAATACACCATATCGGTCAATCCTGAGGCGAATGCCCCCGAGATTTTTCATCCGGGTTCTTGCTCTCCTTCGATTTTCTGCCATCTATGTGGTCAATGACCGAGTTTGCCCAACGAATGAGCATGGCCGGGTCGGAGCTTTCCGACGAGACGACATCCGCGGCGGCCCCCGAAGGCCTGCTCGGCGGCTTGCTGCCATCCACTCCCGTGTTCCTGGCGCCGATGTCCGGCATCACCGATCTGCCGTTCCGGCGGATCGCGGCGCGATTCGGCTGCGACGTGGTGGTGACCGAGATGGTCGCCTCCGACGAACTCACCACCGGCGGCGTCGACGCTTCCGTTCGTCTGGCGGGCGAAGGTCTCGGCCTCCACGTCGTCCAGCTCGCCGGCCGCAAGCCGGAGCCGACGGCGCGTGCCGCGATCATGGCGGTCGAGGCCGGCGCCGACGTCGTCGATCTCAACATGGGCTGTCCGGCCAAGCGCGTCTGCAACGGCCTGTCCGGCTCGGCGCTGATGCGGGATCTCGATCTGGCGATTGCGATCGTCAGGGCCGTCCGCGCGGCGACGCCGGATCGCATCCCCGTGACGCTGAAGATGCGGCTCGGCTGGTCGCGCGACAGCATGAACGCTCCGGAGCTGGCGCGCCGCGCCGTCGCCGAGGGCGTGTCGCTCGTCACCGTCCACGGCCGCACCCGCGATCAGTTCTACGAAGGCACCGCCGACTGGGCGGCGATCGCCGCGGTGCGCGAGGCGGTCGACGTGCCGTTGATCGTCAACGGCGACGTCGACGGCATCGACACGGCGCGCGCGGCCATGGCGGCCTGCGGTGCGGACGGGGTGATGATCGGACGCGCCGCCTGCGGCCGGCCGTGGCTGCCGGGCGACATCGCCCGTGCACTGCGCGGCGAGGCGGCGGTGGCTGCGCCCACGGGCCGGGCGCTCACCGGGCTGATCGTCGAACATTTCGAGGCGATGGTCGCCCAT
>DBMN01000351.1 GCA_002298965.1 Rhizobiales bacterium UBA697
AGCCCGGCGGCGCTGCCGGCGAGCCGGCCGGTGGCGACCGATCCGGCGATTGCCCCGCTCGAGGCGCGGGCCGCCCGGCTCGCGCGCACCATGCTGCCGATCCTCCTCCAGGGCGAGACCGGCAGCGGCAAGGAACATCTCGCCCGCGCCATCCATGCGGCCAGCGGCCTCCCGGGCCGCTTCGTCGCCGTCAACTGCGCCGCCATCCCCGAACAACTGATCGAGAGCGAACTCTTCGGCCACCTGCCGGGCGCCTTCACCGGAGCGGCGGCCAAGGGGCGCAAGGGGCTGATCGAACAGGCCGAGGGCGGCACGCTGTTCCTCGACGAGATCGGCGACATGCCGTTCTCGCTCCAGAGCCGCCTGTTGCGCGTGCTCGCCGAGAACGAGGTCCTGCCGGTCGGCGGCACCGAGCCGCGCCCGGTGCGCATCCGGGTGATTTCCGCCTCCCATCGCGACCTGCCGAAGCTGGTCGCCGCCGGAACCTTCCGCGAGGATCTCTATTACCGGCTCGACACGGCGACCCTGACGCTGCCTCCGTTGCGGGAAAGGGCCGATTTCGACGACATCGTCGATCGCCTGCTCGTCCGCCATGCCGTGGCCGGATACGGCCTCGCGCTCTCCGCCGCCGCCCGCGCCCGCCTCAGGGCGCACCGCTGGCCCGGCAACATCCGCGAACTCGACAACACCATCGCCTTCGCCGCCGCCGTCAGCGAGACCGGCCTCATCGAGATCGCCGATCTCCCCGACCGCCTCTCCGAGCCCCCGGCACCGGCGTCCTCCATCACGGTTCCCAAACTCGCGCGCGTCGGCGACGGCGATGCGAAGGCCGGCGAGCTCGATGCCCTGCTCGCGGCCTGTCGCGGCAACGTCTCCGAGGTCGCCCGCCGCCTCGGGGTCGATCGCACCACCGTCCATCGCCGCATCCGGCGCCACGGCCTCAGGCCACACTGAGGCGCGCAGCGACGCCACAGGTGTGGCGCCCGCTGCGCCGCGCCACACATCGCCCGTTCCTCAATCGGTTGAAACACGTAGTCTTTCGCTGGATCTCCCCTCTGGCACGGCGGTTGCCCCTCTGGTTGCGACGGCGACGAAGAATGCGCCGAACGATGAACTCGAGGAGGATACGCATGCTGGACGTCAACCCGAGCGCCAAGATCGCCACGGTGGTCGCCGACCTCGGCCGGGCCCTGGAGGCGGGCGACATCGAGGCCGCGGTGGCCCTGTTTCTCGACGATTGCCACTGGCGCGATCTCGTGACCTTCACCTGGAACATCCGCACCATGGAGGGCAAGGACCAGATCCGCGACATGCTGGCGGCCCAGAACGCCGCCATTCGCCCGTCGCGTTTCGAGCCCGACGAGGCGGCCGGCGCCAGCAACACCGCCGGCGTCATCGAAGGCTGGTTCTCCTTCGAGACCGAACTCGCCCGGGGCTACGGCCACATCCGCCTGAAGAACGGCCGGATCTGGACCCTGCTCACCACCATGAGCGAACTCAAGGGCCATGAGGAGCCGCTCGGCTTCCGCCGTCCCATGGGCGCCGAGCACGGCCATGATCCCAATCGCAAGACCTGGTCCGAGAAGCGTGCCCAGGAGGCCGCCGAACTCGGCTACACCACCCAGCCCTATGTCCTGATCATCGGCGGCGGCCAGGGCGGCATCGGCCTCGGCGCCCGCCTGCGTCAGCTCGGCGTGCCCACCATCATCATCGAGAAGAACGCTCGCGCCGGTGACAGCTGGCGCAAGCGCTACAAGTCGCTCTGCCTGCACGATCCGGTCTGGTACGACCACCTGCCCTACCTGCCCTTCCCGGACAACTGGCCGGTGTTCGCGCCCAAGGACAAGATCGGCGACTGGCTGGAGATGTACACCAAGGTGATGGAGCTCAACTATTGGAGCTCGACGGTCGCCAAGTCGGCGAAATACGACGAGGCGACGCAGGAATGGACCGTCGTCGTCGAGCGCGAGGGTGTCGAGGTCGTGCTGAAGCCCAAGCAGCTGGTGCTGGCGACGGGCATGTCGGGCAAGGCCAACGTGCCGAAGTTCCCCGGCCAGGACGTCTTCCGCGGCGAGCAGCAGCATTCGTCGCAGCACCCGGGCCCCGACGCCTATCGCGGCAAGAGGGTCGTCGTCATCGGCTCCAACAACTCGGCCCACGACATCTGCGCCGCGCTGTGGGAGGGCGGAGCCGACGTCACCATGGTCCAGCGCTCCTCGACCCACATCGTGCGTTCGGAGAGCCTGATGGAGATCGGTCTCGGCGGTCTCTATTCGGAAAAGGCGGTGGCGAACGGCATGACCACCCGCAAGGCGGATCTGATCTTCGCCTCCCTGCCCTACCGGATCATGCACGAGTTCCAGATCCCGCTCTACGACCAGATGCGCGAGCGCGACGCGAAGTTCTACGCCGATCTGGAAAAGGCCGGCTTCATGCTCGACTGGGGCGCCGACGGCTCGGGCCTCTTCCTCAAGTACCTGCGTCGGGGCTCGGGCTACTACATCGACGTCGGCGCCTGCGACCTGATCATCGACGGCAGCATCAAGCTGAAGTCGGGCAGCGACGTCTCGCACCTGACCGAAGACGCGGTCGTGCTGAAGGACGGCTCGGTTCTCCCCGCCGATCTCGTCGTCTACGCCACCGGCTACGGCTCGATGAACGGCTGGGCCGCCGATCTGATCTCGCAGGAGGTCGCCGACAAGGTCGGCAAGGTCTGGGGTCTCGGCTCGGACACGCCGAAGGATCCCGGCCCCTGGGAAGGCGAGCAGCGCAACATGTGGAAACCGACGCAGCAGGAGGCGCTGTGGTTCCACGGCGGCAACCTGCACCAGTCGCGCCACTATTCGCAGTACCTGTCGCTCCAGCTGAAGGCCCGCCAGGTGGGGCTGCCCACGCCGGTCTGGGGCCTGCAGGAACGCCACCATCTGTCGTGACGACATCACCCGGGCGAGAAAGCACCCTCGCCCGGGTCCTTTTCGAAGCAAGATAGGGACATTTCCCTTAGGTCACCCCGAACGTCGACGGAGCGGGATCCCGTCGACGAAGTCGGGGGATGCATGTCGATCATCGCGAATGAAGTGCCGTCGGGTTCCACGCCGACCGTGGGGCCCGCTGCCTCCCTCCGGGCGAACTACACGATCCCGGTCGAGTGGGGCACCGTGACGCCCGGCGTGCTGCTCGAATACCGCCATGCCTTCGAGGGCGGCTTCACCCGGCGCCTCGGCTACGCCGTCATCGGCACGCCGGCCGTCCGCGTCGCGTTCCGAGGACGGCGAGGGCGCGCGTCGCCGGCCCGGTCGTGGACCGGCGCCGGGCGCGTCGATCCGAATCGCGACGCTACTTGACGAGAGGCCGTTCGCCGCGCGGCGGCTGCTCCAGCATGCGGGTGATGTTCACCGACGAACTGGCGAGATGGGCGGTGGTCGCCGCCTGGGCCGCCACGCCGTCGCGCGCCAGGATCGCCGCGAGGATCCGCTCGTGCTCGGCATGCGAGGAGGCGATGCGGTCGGTCTGGCGGAACTGTGCCTCGCGATAGGGCGCGGCGCGGACGCGCAGCAGGCTGGCGATCTCCTCGAGCGAACGATTGCGGGCGCCGTCGAACAGCATCTGATGCAGTTGCGTGTTGAGCGCGGCATAGGTCTCGCCGTCGCCGCGCGCCACCGCCTCGCCGCCGGCGCGGACACACTCCTCGAAGCGATGCCGTTCGACCTCGCTCATCCGCAGCGCACTCAGGCGCGCGCACAGTGCCTCTATTTCGGTCATCGCCTCGAAGAGGTCGGCGAGTTCCGACAGGGGCAGGCGCCGGATCTGGAACGAGCGCCGCGCCCCGCGTTCGGCGAGGCCGGCGTTGGCCAGACGCTGCACCGCCTCGCGGATCGGCGTCCGCGAGACGCCGTAGGCCTCGGCGAGCGCCACCTCGTTGAGGGCGTCGCCCGGCCGTAGCCGCCCCTCGATGATCCGGTCGACGATCGCGCCATAGACGCGATCGGCGGACGAACCGCCGGTTTCGCCGGCGTCGTCGGTGTCGGGAGAGGTGGTCGAGTTGAGATCGCCTTGCATAATTATCGCTCGATATGCATACATAATCGCCTTGTCGGATACAGCATGATACCCGAAAGTGATGGTCGCACATAGGGGGGAGACGTCGTCGACCCTGCCCGATTTGGGAGCAGAACCCCGACGGGCCGAGGATCGCGCGAGGAGGAAAACTCCAATCCGCACAGCCGAACGTCATGCCGAAGGGGGTCCGACGACCATGCAGATCGACCACAAGGCCGTATTGATCGAGAAGATCTCCGCCGGTTTGAACCGGCGCCGCTTCCTCCAGGCCGCATCGGGCGGCCTTCTCGCCGGGGCCCTGCCGGCGTTCTCCGGCGGCGAGGCCGCGGCGCAGAGCGCGCAGCACATCAAGCTCGCCTGGGTCAAGCACGTCGACACCCTCGACCCGCACTTCACCGGCTTCCTCGAGGCGATCAAGATCATCAACAACATCCACAACGGTCTGTTGAAGGTCGCCTACGACGGCAAGAAGGTCTCCTTCGTGCCGGATCTCGCCGAGACCTGGGACGTGATCGACGACAGGATCCACGTCTTCAAGCTGCGCGCCGGCGTCAAGTTCCACGACGGCACGCCCTGCGACGCCGAGGCGGTGAAGTTCAGCCTCGAACGCTGCGCCCGCGGCGAGCCGAAGTCGCCGCACGCCTGGAAGCTCGCGCTGCTCGAGAAGATCGAGACGCCCGATCCGCTCACCGTGAAGCTGATCTTCTCCAAGCCCTACGCCTTCCTCCCCGTCGCCCTCACCGGCTCGACCGGCCGCGCCGGCACCATCGTGTCGCCCGCCGCCGTCGCCAAGTGGGGCAAGGACTACGGCCGTCACCCGGTCGGCACCGGTCCGTTCAAGTTCGTCTCCTGGCGCGAGAACGACGCGATCGAGCTGGTCCGGAACCCCGACTATTTCGAGGCGGGCCTGCCCAAGCTCGAGAAGGCGACGCTGCTCCTGATGAACGAGGCCTCGGCGGCCGCCGCCGCCATGCTCTCCGGCCAGGTCCACGGCATGAGCGACGTGCCGCTGCAGTTCCTGCCGCAGATGAAGGCCAATCCGAACCTCAAGGTCTACGGCGAGATCGAAGGCAACTACTCCTTCATCGGCATGAACTGCCGGCGCAAACCCTTCGACGACGTCAACCTGCGCCGCGCCGTCGCCTTCGCGATCGATCGCGAGGCGATGATCAAGCGCGCCTACTTCGGCGAAGGCATCCCGGCCTACACGCCGATCTCGCCGCCGATGACCGACTTCTACGATCCCGCCGTCGGCAAGTCCGGTCGCGGCCAGTTCTTCGATCTCGACAAGGCCAAGGCCTTCCGCGCCAAGGCGGCCGACCAGGGGCTGATCGAGCCGGTCTTCATCATGACCGAGCAGGGCACCTACGGCACCCGCGTCGCCCAGACCGCGCTGCCGATGCTCGAGAAGATCGGCATCAAGCCGAAGCTCGAGCTGGTCGAGCGGGCCGCCTGGGTCAACCGCCGCAACTCCGGCGACTTCGACATGTTCGACTTCGAATGGGTCGCCGACCTCGATCCGGACGAGACGCTCTTCCCCGAGTTCAAGAGCGGCGGCTCGTGGAACTTCCCCGGTTGGTCGAACGCCACCTTCGACAAGGCCTGCGGCGACGCCCAGGTCATCCTCGATCCGGCGGCGCGCAAGAAGCTCTACACCGTCGCCGAGGACGTCCTGATGGACGAGGCGCCGATCGCCATCACCTCGCACATGCCGATCTACAAGGTCTTCTCCAAGTCGGTGAAGGGCTTCGAATACATCCCCTGCGACCAGCTCGATCTGCACCGGATCAGCCTCGCATGATGTTCGTCGCGTCGCTCAAGAAGATCGCCCAGACCCTGGTCGTCCTCTTCGTCGTCTCGGTCGCCAGCTTCACTCTGTTGAAGCTGGCACCGGGCGACCCGGTCGAACTGGCGCTCGGCTCGGAATATTCCCGCGAGGCCCACGCGGCGATGACCAGGACGCTCGGCCTCGATCGGCCGCTCGTCGAACAGTACGTGAGCTGGGCCGGCCACTTCCTCTCCGGCGACTGGGGCGTCTCCTATGTCGCGCGTACGCCGATCTTCGAGCACGTGGTCAAGGAGAGCCTGCCGGTCACGCTGACGCTCGCCTCGACCTCGCTCGGCCTCGCCATCCTGTTCGGCGTGCCGCTCGGGGTGCTGGCGGCGACCCGTCGCGGCAGCGGCTGGGATGCGGCCGCCGGCGTCTTCGTGCTGACCGGCACGTCGTTTCCGAGCTTCTATCTCGGCATCCTGCTGATCTGGGGCCTCGGCGTGCGGCTGGAACTCTTCCCCGTGATGGGCTTCGTCGCGCCCTGGGAGGACTTCGGCGAGGCGGTGCGGCACCTGACGCTGCCGGCGCTGACCCTCTCGGCCTATTTCATGGCGATGATCATGCGCGTCACCCGCGCCAATCTGATCGAGGTCCTGGAACAGCCCTACGTCGCGGCGGCCAGGGCGCGCGGCGAGCCGAGGCGCCGGGTCGTCTGGGTCCACGCCATGCGCAACGTGGCGATGCCGCTCGTGACCGTGATCGGCCTCCAGCTCGGCGCGCTGCTGCAGGGCACGGTGCTGACCGAGACCGTGTTCTCGCTGCCCGGCATGGGCCAGATGATCGCCCGCGCCGTGCTCAATCGCGAATACGGCATCGTCCAGGCCGGCATCATGTGCACCGCCTGCCTGTTCGTCCTGACCAATCTCCTGGTCGACCTCGCCTATCCCTTCCTCGATCCCCGACTGAGGCCGCGATGACGAGCCTTTCCGACGCGCCTGTCCGGCACCCCGTCCTACCGCTCGCGGCCGCGAAGGCGCTGCTGCGGCGGCCGTTCCTGACGCTGGCGACGATCGTCGCCGCCGCCTTCGTGCTCGGAGCGATCTTCGCGCCGTGGATCGTGCCGTGGGACCCGACCCATCAGGACTTCGCCGCGATGATGAGCCCGCCGAGCGCCGACCATTGGCTCGGCACCGACAGCTACGGCAAGGATCTCTTCTCCCGCATCGTCTGGGGCAGCCGCTACGCGCTGACCATCGGTGTCTGCTCGGTGGCGATCGGTGCCTTCGGCGGTCTGGTGATCGGGCTGACCGCCGGCCTTTCGGGAGGCGTCGTCGCCTGGGCGCTGATGCGGCTGGTCGACTCGATCCTCGCCCTGCCGGCACTGATCATGGCGATCGCCTTCATCTCGATCCTCGGTCAGGGACCGGACAAGGTGATCCTGGCGGTCGGCGTGGCGCTGATCGGCCCGTTCTCGCGCGTCGTGCGCGCCGACGTGCTGCAGGTCAAGGCGCAGGGCTTCATCGAGGCGGCGCGGCTCACCGGCATCTCGCCGCTGCGCATCGTCGTCCGCCACGTCCTGCCCAACGTCGCCTTTCCGCTCTTCATCCAGATCACGCTGCGCGTCGGCGAGGCGATCCTGGTGTCGTCGAGCCTCTCCTTCCTCGGCATCGGCGTGTCGCCGCCGGAGCCGGACTGGGGGCTGATGATCTCGGAAGGCCGCGCCTTCGTCAGCTTCGCGCCCTGGATCTCCGGCGCGCCGGGGGCGGCGCTGTCGCTGCTCCTGATCTCGCTCAGCGTCGTCGGCGACGCCGTCCGCGAGAAATACGATCCCAAACTCCAGACCGCGGGGTGAGACGATGTCGTCCGTTTCCGAGGCACCGCTCCTCGACATCCGCGGCCTGACGCTCCATCGCGGGGCGCGCAAGATCCTCGACGGCGTCGATCTGACGGTCGAACGGTCGCGCTCGCTCGCCCTCGTCGGCGAGTCCGGCGCGGGCAAGTCGACCATCGCCATGGCGCTGATGGGCCTGCTCGATTCCGACCGGGTGCGGATCGAGGGCGAGGTCCGCCACGCCACCGAGGGCGATCTCGTCGGCGCCGACGAGACGGTGTGGGCCCGCCTGCGCGGCCGCCGCTTCGCGATGGTGTTCCAGGACGCGGCCTCCGCGCTCAACCCCTGTTTCACCGTCGGCAGCCAGATCACCTCGCCGCTGCGCCGGCTGATGGGCCTCTCCCGCGCCGAGGCGAAGAGCCGGGCGATCGAACTGCTCGAGAGCGTCGGCCTCAACGATGCGGCGTCGCGGCTCTCGGCCTATCCGCATCAGCTCTCCGGCGGCATGCAGCAGCGCGTGATGATCGCCATCGCGCTCGCCTGCGATCCCGAACTGCTCTTCGCCGACGAACCGACCAGCGCCCTCGACGTCACCATCCAGGCGCAGATCGTCCGGCTGATCCTCGACCAGACCCGGGCGCGCGGCGCGAGCTGCGTCTTCGTGCTGCACGATCTGGCGCTCGCCTCGCAGGCCTGCGACACGGTGGTGGTGCTCTATGCCGGTCAGGTGATGGAGGCCGGCCCGACCGAGGTGCTGCTGCGCCGGCCGCGCCACCCCTACACGAGGGCGCTCGCCGCCTGCGTGCTGGAGATCGAGACCGAGACGCTCGAGGCGCCGACCGGCGGCATCCCCTCCTTCGATCGCATGCCGCCGGGCTGCCGCTACGCCGACCGCTGTCCCCGGGCGCTGGCGCATTGCGCCGACACCCGCCCGCCGCTCGCCGAATTCGATGGTCGCTCCCTCGCGTGCTGGAACCCCGAATGACCGACACCGTCGCCCTCTTCGAGCTTCTCGACGTGGAGAAGCACTATGCCGTCGCCCCGGCGCGACGCTCGCTGTTCGGGGCGAACAAGCCCCGCCGGCTCGCCGCGCTCGACGGCGTGCGCCTGTCGCTCAGGGCGGGCGAGAGCACCGCGCTGGTCGGCGAGAGCGGCTCGGGCAAGTCGACCCTGCTGCGCGTCCTGCTCGGCATGACCGACCCGAGCGACGGGCTCGCGCTCTTCCGCGGCCGGCCGATCGGCGAGCTGACCGGCGAGGAGAAGCACGTCTTCCACCGTGACGTCGCGATGATCCACCAGGACGCCCGCGGCTCGCTCGATCCGCGCATGCGGGTCGGCGATCTCGTCGCCGAGCCGCTGCTGCACCATCGCCTCGCGACCAAGGCGGAGGCACCGGCCCGCGTCGCCGAACTCCTCGCCGAGGTCGGCCTTCCCGCCGACGCCGCCGGCCGCTGGCCGAGCCAGCTCTCCGGCGGTCAGGTGCGCCGCGTCGCCATCGCCCGGGCGCTCGCCTCGCGGCCCTCGGTGCTGATCGCCGACGAGGCGGTCTCCGGCCTCGACGTCTCGACCCAGGCGCAGCTGCTCGGCCTGCTGCGCGACCTGAAGCGGACCAAGGGCCTCACCCTGCTCTTCATCACCCACGATCTCGGGGTCGCCGCCTATCTCTGCGAGTCGATCGCCGTCATGTATCTCGGCCGCATCGTCGAGGCGGGCGCCACCCGCGAGGTGCTGCGGCGGCCGGCCCATCCCTACACCCGGGCGCTGCGGGCGGCGGCGCCGGAGTTCTTCCGGCCGATCGCCGCGCCGCTTCCCGGCGAGATCCCGAGCCCGATCGACCTGCCGCCCGGCTGCCGTTTCGCCGGCCGCTGCACCGAGGCGCGCGACGACTGCCGCCTCGCCGACCCGGTCCTCGGCCGCCTCGGCGACGACCGCGCCGTGGCCTGTCACCACCCGCTGATCGAACGACCCGCGACCGTTGCGGATCGCGACGAACTCCACAGAGAGGATTGCGCATCATGAGGACCTTCTTCGAGCCCGGACGCGATTCGGTGCTGGCCGACGAGGCGATGATCGCCACGTCGCATCCGCTGTCGACCGCCGCAGGCCTGGAGATCCTGGCCGCCGGCGGCAACGCCGTCGACGCGGCGATCGCGGCGGTGGCGGTGCAGTGCGTGGTCGATCCGCTGATGACCGGCATCGGCGGCGACTGCTTCGCCCTCTATGCCCCGGCCGACGGCCCGGTGAAGGCGCTGAACGGCTCCGGCCGCGCGCCCGCCGCCGCCACCGTCGACCGTCTGAAGGGCCTCGGCCTCGACGTCATCGACCAGCGGAGCCCGCACGCGGTGACCGTGCCCGGCGCGATCTCCGCCTGGTGCCGGCTGCACGCCGATCACGGCACGCTGCCGCTCGATCGCATCTTCGCTCGGGCGATCGGTTATGCCGAGAAGGGCTATCCGGTCACCCCGCGCGTCGCCTGGGACTGGAGCCGCGCGGTCGACCTGATCGGCCTCGACGCCGAATCCGCCGCCGTCTTCCTGCCCGGCGGCCGCGCCCCGGCCGCCGGCGAGCGCCATGCCCAGCCGCTGCTGGCGCAGCGCCTGCGCGAGGTCGCGGCCAAGGGTGCGGCCGCCTTCTACACCGGCGCCACCGCCGCCTCGATGGTGAAGCGGCTCCAGGGCCTCGGCGGCCTGCACACGCTCGAGGACTTCGAGAGCGCCGTCGACGGCGCCGACTGGGTGACGCCGATCTCCACCGCCTATCGCGGTCACGAGGTCTTCGAATGCCCGCCGAACGGCCAGGGCATCGCGGCGCTGATGATCCTCAACATGCTGTCCGGCTTCGATCTCTCCGAAGGGATCTCGGAGGTCGAGCGCATCCACCTGCACGCCGAGGCGACCAAGCTCGCCTATCACCATCGCGACGCGCTGATCGCCGACCCGGCCTTCCTGCCGCACCCGTCCGAGACCATCCTGTCGGAGACGGTGACGAAGGCGTTGCAGGCCCGCATCCGTCGCGACGCGGTCGGTGCCCCGGCGCTGTGGGACGAGCCGGAACACAAGGACACGATCTACCTCTGCGTGGTCGACCGCGACGGCAACGCGATCTCCTTCATCAACTCGATCTTCCACGGCTTCGGCTCGACCCGGCTCGATCCCGAGACCGGCGTGCTGTTCCATTCGCGCGGGTCGTCCTTCCGCCTGATCGAGGGCCATCCCAACGCCATCGGCCCGCGCAAGCGGCCGATGCACACGATCATCCCCGGCATGGTCCGCAAGGACGGGCGCACGGTGATGCCCTTCGGCGTGATGGGCGGCCAGTATCAGGCGGCCGGCCATGCCGCCTTCCTGTCCGGCGTGCTCGATCGCGGTCTCGACGTCCAGGCGGCGATCGACGCGCCGCGCAGCTTCGCCTTCGGCGGCAAGCTCGAGATCGAGCCGACCATCGGCGAGGCGACGCGGGCCGGCCTCGCGGCTCTCGGCCACGCGCTCGCCCCGGCGGCGAGCCCGATCGGCGGGGCCCAGGCGATCTGGATCGACCACGCCCGCGGCCTGCTCGTCGGCGGCTCCGACCAACGCAAGGACGGTTGCGCCCTCGGCTTCTGAGCCGATCGGGAACGGACTCGGGCGAACCGCGCGGCCGCCCGAGTCCGCCCTGGCCCTCGTCGAACTGCCGCGCCACGAAACGAGAAGAACGCTCCACCATGTCCCTCGCTCGCCTGCGCCCCGACAACTTCACCCTCGCCATCGCCGCCGCGGTGGTCATCGCCTCCGTTCTGCCGGCGCAGGGCGCCGTCGAGACGATCTTCTCGCACATGGTCGACGTGGCGATCGCGCTGCTCTTCTTCATGCACGGCGCCAAGATCTCGCGCGACGCGGTGGTGGCGGGCCTCCTGCACTGGCGGCTGCATCTCGTCATCCTCGCCTCGACCTTCGTCCTGTTCCCGCTCCTCGCGATCGCCATCCGCGCCTTCGTGCCGGGGCTGCCGGACGAACTCCTCGCCGGCATCGTCTATCTCGGCGTGCTGCCGTCGACGGTGCAGTCGTCGATCGCCTTCACCTCGATCGCCAGGGGCAACATCGCCGCCGCGGTGGTCGCCGCCTCGCTGTCCAACTTCCTCGGCATCTTCCTGACGCCGATCCTGACCGGCGTGGCGCTGCAGACCTCGGGCGTGGTGATCTCCGAGAACGCGATCGTCGCGATCGTGGTCCAGCTCCTGCTGCCCTTCCTCGTCGGCCAGCTGCTCCAGCCGTGGATCGGCCCGTGGATCCGGCGGAACGCCAAGGTTCTCGGCTATTTCGACCGCGGCTCGATCCTCGGCGTGGTCTATCTCGCCTTCGGCCATGCGGTGCTCGGCGGCCTCTGGCATCGCGTCACGCCGTCGATGCTGGTGCTGCTGCTCGCGGTGCTGGCCGCGCTGTTGGCGGTGGTGCTCGCCTCGACCAGGGGGGCGGTGCGGGTGCTCGGGTTCTCGCGCGAGGACGAGATCGCCATCGTCATGTGCGGGTCCAAGAAGAGCCTGGCGAGCGGCGTGCCGATGGCGACGATCCTCTTCGCCGGCCACGACGTCAGCCTGGTGATCCTGCCCCTGATGATCTTCCATCAGATGCAGCTGATGGCCTGCGCGGTGATCGCCCAGCACTATGCCGCCCAGGAACGCCCCGCCGAAGGCGCGACCGCCGGCCGGACGGGGTAGCGGTCGCCGCATGAAGGTCGGCGTCGTCACCCTGGTGGAGATGCCCCCTTGGCGCGGTCAGGTCGCGACCGAGGCGAGGCAGAGCGCGTCCTCGGTGAAACGGGGTTCGTCGTCGGGCTTGCCGCGGGCCATCCAGTCGCGCTTCGCCCGGAGATAGGCGAGCAGCCGCGCCAGATCGTCTGCCTTCCGTTCGAGCCGGTCGATCTGCGTGTCGACGATCTCGATCTCGCGTTCGGCCGACAGGCCGTCGCCGAGGAGCTCGCGGGCGACCACGCCGATCTCCGCGAGCGGCATGCCGAGCGACTGCGCGAAGCGGATCAGCAGGGCGGTCGAGACGTCGCGCTCGCCGAAGATCTGATAGGGATTGCGCCCGCCGCGTGCGCCGGTCTCCGGCTTCAGGAGCCCCTTGCGGACGTAGAAGCGCACGGTGTCCTGGCTGAGCCCCGTCCGCACCGCGAATTCTCCGATCAGCATCGGACACTCCCTTGACCATGGACCATGGTCCAGTCTTATAGAACGAGCTCCCTCGACCGTGGAGCCCCGATCATGACGAACGATCCGAACACCGCGCCGCGCGCGCCCCTCGCCTTCGTGACGGGGGCGACGGGCCTTCTCGGCAACAATCTGGTGCGCGCGCTGATCGGCGACGGATGGCGGGTGCGGGCGCTGGTGCGCTCGGTCGACAAGGCGCGGCGACAGTTCGCCGGCCTCGACGTGGAGATCGTGCGCGGCGACATGCTCGACGTGCCGGGCTTCGCCGCCTCGCTGGTCGGCGTCGACGCGGTGTTCCACACCGCCGCCTACTTCCGCGATTCCTACAAGGGCGGCAGCCATTGGGACGCGCTCTTCGCCGCCAACGTCGAAGGCACGCGCCACCTGCTCGAGCACGCCTGGACCGCCGGCGTGCGGCGCTTCGTCCATGCCGGTTCGGTCGCGGTGCTCTTCGGCCCGCGCGGCGCCGTCATCGACGAGACCATGCTGCGCGACGAGCGGGACGCCGACGACTACTACCGCAGCAAGATCCTGTCGGACTGCGTCGTGCTCGCCTTCCTCGAGGCCCATCCGGATTTCCGGGCGGTGATCGTCCTGCCCGGCTGGATGCACGGGCCGGGCGACATCGGGCCGACCGCCGGCGGGCAGACGGTGATCGACGTGGCGACGCGGCGCCTGCCGGGCATTCCGCCCGGCTCCTTCTCGCTGGTCGATGCCCGCGACGTGGCGCGGGCGATGATCCTCGCCGATGCGAAGGGACGGCGCGGCGAACGCTATCTCGCCGCCGGCCGCCACATGACGATGGCCGAGCTGGTGCCGCTGATCGCGCGGGCGACCGGCGTCGCGCCGCCGCGCCGTCACATCCCGGTCTGGCTGCTGCACGTCCTCGCCGTCGGCTACGAGGCCTATGCCCGGGCGACCGGACGGCCGGTGCTGCTCAGCTGGGCGATGGCCCGCACCGTCGCTCACGAGGACGAGCGCTCGCGCTACGACCCGGCCAAGAGCGCGCGCGAACTCGGCCTGCACTTCCGCCCGGTGGAGGAGACGCTGCGTGACGCCGTCGCCTGGTTCCGCGCCGAGGGGCTCGTTCCCTGAGGGGACGACGACGGAGGGCTTCCCCGACGCGTCGCGTCGGGGGGCTCAATAGGAGAGGTCGAGCGTCCGGCCGCCGAAGATGCGGTCGCGCGAGCCTTCGAGATGGAGCTGCATCAGCCGGCTCGCCCGGTCGGGATCGCGGTTGCGGATCGCCGTCCAGATGCCGACGTGCTCGCCGTAGACGTCCTCGAGATGCCCGCCGGGCCCCATCAGCGACTGGCCGTGGAATTTCATGCCGACGCCGATGTGCTCCTTCAGCGCCTGCATCGACGAGGCGTAGTAGTGGTTGTTGGCCGCCTCGGCGATGGCGAGGTGGAAGTTGAAGTCGGCGTCCTCGCGGTGCTGATGGTCGAGCGTCGCCGCGTGCATCTCCTCGAGCGCCGCCTCGATCGTCCGCAGCCGTTCGGCGTCGTGGCGCCGCGCCGCCCAGGCCGCCGCCTCGGGCTCGATGGTCAGGCGGAACTCGTAGCAGCGCTGGACGTCGGCGATCGATTCGACCGGCGCGAAGCTCAGCACGCCGCTCGGCTGTTCCCGCCGCGGCGCCGTCGCCACGTAGCTGCCGGAGCCGCGCCGCGAATAGATCGTCCCCTCCTCGCGCAGCCGCTGCAGCGCGTCGCGCACCACCGGCCGCGACACCAGGAACCGCGCCGCCAGCTCGATCTCGCTCGGCAGACGCTGGCCCACCGCGAATCGCCCGGTCTCGATGTCCGACGACAGCCGCCGCCAGACGCGCTCGGCGAGCGGCCCGAGGCCGGCCTTCGGCAGACCGGGGTCGCTCGGGTCGTCTTCGAGCCCCGTGTCGTTCGCGGCTGCGTCCGTCTTCATGATCGCGTCGTTCCTTCGACCGGCGGCCGCTCGCGGCGGCTGACTGCACCAGACACCATTCGTGCCAAGTTGTCAACTTGTCAGTACTATGTGTCCGAATAAGTCAGAATTTGATCCGGTAAAGAGCGGATGTCGGCGATGGAGAGCGATGCGTCGGAGCGCCAAATTGTCGGTCAAAGCAATGTTTTCAAATGCAAAAATCATTGATTGTCGGGCGTTTCGATGTGACCTCGGGTTGCCCCCGGCGAGGGCTTCAAAAGAATCTAACTTACAACATATTGACTAATTGGTTCGGCTCCGACTAGGGTGCCCTCCATCGAAGGAACGACGCCGATCAACGGCGCGGCCAGGGAACCGAGAAGGACGCCGGACCATGGCGGTCACCGGTCGAAATGGATCCATCGTCGAGCGGGGCGGGCGCGATCGCCTGTTCCTCGTCGCCGACGATCTCACCGGGGCGCTCGACGCGGCCGCCCGCTTCGCCGCGCCCGCGGACCCGGTCGCCGTGACCTGGAGCGTGCCGGTCGGCGTGCCGGCCCGTGCCCTCGCCCTCGATTCCGGCACCCGTGAGGTCTCGCCCGCCGCGGCGCGCGCCGCCCTCGCCGAACGCCTGCGCCATCTGCCGCCGGTCGCCGAGACGCTGTTCTACGCCAAGCTCGACAGCCTGCTGCGCGGCAACGCCGCCGCCGAACTCGCCGTCTGGCTCGAGGCGCTGGCGCCCGATGCCTGCATCATTGCCCCGGCCTTCCCCTTCCAGGGCCGCGTCACCATCGACGGCCGCCAGCATCGCGTCGTCGACGGTCGGCCCGCCCCGGTCGCCTGCGATCTCGTCGCCGAACTCGAGGCCCTCGGTATCGCCGTCGCCCGCGCCCGCCCCGGCGACGCGGTGTCGGCGGGCGTGACGATGTTCGACGCCGCGACCGACGACGATCTCGCCGCGATCGTCGCCGCCGGCCGCGCCTTCTCGGGAACCGTGCTGTGGTGCGGCAGCGGCGGCCTCGCCGCGATGCTCGCCGACGCCACCCGGACGACGAGCGACGTGCTGCCGCGCGTCGAGGCACCCGTCCTCGGCCTCTTCGGCACCGATCATCCG
>DBMN01000040.1 GCA_002298965.1 Rhizobiales bacterium UBA697
CGGCACCCTCGGCGCGGCGCCACGATCCGGCGCAGCGGCGTCGGCGCATGCTGCGTCTGCTCGAGGCCCGTGACGTGCCGCTCGTCGCCGACGTCCGACGCGAGGATCTGGCGAGCGACGGCGAGGGCCTCGCCGCCTTCGCCGCGACGCTCGCCGGCCATCTCGCCCGTTCGCCCGGGCTCGTGGTGTCGGTCGTCGGCACCGGTGACGCCGATCTCGTCGGCGATCTCGCCGACGCACTCGCCGATGCGGTCGAGGCCGAGGACCACACCGTCGCGGTGATCGAGGGCGAGGCGGCGCTGGCGGAGCCGAGCGACGACGATCTGGTGATCGAGATTCTCGACGGCGATCTCGACCCGGAGGAGGGCGAACATCCCTTCGTGCTGGTCGCGGCCGAGGCGACGAAGAGCGGCGAAGAGCGGCTCGAGCCGCTGCTGGCGCGGTGGAGCGACGACCCCGAACGCGTCGTCGTCGCCGCCTTCGTCGGCGATCGCGCCTGAACGATCGCGGGGCCGGGGCTCAGGGAACCGTCGTCACGGACTGGGGCGCGGTCGGCCGGGGGTCGGGGCGCGGCAGGTCTCGGGGTTGGCCGAAGCCGTCAGCGCGGCGATCAGCCAGTCGTTCCAACGGCCGGTGACCTCGTCCATCAGGGCAAAGTCGTTGGTGAGCTGCCAGTAGCTCCACGACCAGCCGCGCGCCTCGGCGGCGCGGGCCACACGGTACGTCCAGCAGAAGCGCGAACGGCTGTCGCCGCGCTCGTAGGCGCCGAACTCGCCGATCAGTACCGGTCGCCTCTCCGCCTTCGCCCAGGCGCGGATCGTGTCGAAGTCGCGCTCCAGCCGGGCGATCTCCTCCGCCGTGCCCCATTCGACGCCGGTCGCGTCCTTCAGGTTCGTCCAGTGCGTGCCCTGATGGGTGAAGGCGAAGGGCTCGTAGTAGTGGACGCCGACGATCAGGTTGCGGTCTTCTGGCGGCAGCGACAGCTTGCCGAGCGCGGTGAAGTGGTTGGAGGCCGCGGGTCCGACGACCACCCGCCGCGTCGGGTTCTTCGCCCGGATGATCCTCAGCGCCATGTCGGCGAGCCGGTTCCAGGTGACAGGATCGACGGCACCGTCGGGCTCGTTGAGGATCTCGAAGACGACGCGGTCGTCGTAGTCGGCGAGGCGGGCGGAGAGCGTCGTCCAGGTCGCGGCGAGGCGCCGCTCGCACGCGATCCGATCCTTGGCGCAGGCGAAGGACTCGTGGACGTCGACGATCACCTGCAGCCGGGCGGCGAGCGCCGTGTCGATCAGGCTCCGCAGCACACCGATCCAGCGGTCGGTCGGGTGCCCGTTCGCATCGAGATCGGCGAAGGGACGGGTGGCGAAGCGGACGTGGCCGAAGCCGAGCGCCTTCAGCCGGGGAAAGGTCGCGAGGTCGAAACGGGTGCCGTCGCCGGCGGTGAAGATGCCGTCGGACTGGAACAGGTTGACGCCGCGCCCGAGATCCTCGGCGGCGGCGGCCGGCGTGACGGCGAGAAGGGCGAGGAGCGCGACGCGACGCGCGATCGCGGCTGGGGTCTCGGCACGCGGCATGGCGGCGGCTCCGTGAGATCGATCCTTCGATCCGACACGTTCAGCCGGTGCGCGTCAACAGCAACCTGACGGCGGTGAAATTGGTGTCGAGATAGCGCAGGCCCAGACGCCGCGGCTCGAGCATCGCCCGCCAGGCCCATTCCAGGCCGACCTTCTGCAGGAAGAGCGGCGCCCGCGAACGCCTGCCGGCGAGGAAGTCGAACAGGCCGCCGGCGGTCTTGATCACGCCGACCGAGGTCAGCCGGTCGAGATTGCGCAGCACGAAGCGCTGTTCGCGCGGCACGCCCATGCCGACCCACAGGATGTCCGGAGCGGCGGCGTTGATTGCCTCGACCACCGCGGTCTCCTCGACCTCGGAGAAGTAGCCGTCGCGACCGGCGATCTCGGGCACGTCCGGGTAGAGCCGGCGCAGATTGGCGACCGCGGTCGCGTTGACCTCGGCGGTGGCGCCGAGCAGGAACGAGCGGATGCCGGCCTGCGGCGCGATCGTCATGACGTCGTGGATGAGATCGGTCGTCGCGACGCGCTCGGGCAGCGGCGTGCGGCAGAGGAGCCGCGAGGCGAAGACCATCGGCATGCCGTCGGCATGGATGGCGTCGGCGGCGAGGAACAACGCCCGGACGTCGGGCTCGCGGTCGCACAGCGCCAGCACCTGGCCGTTGGCCGAGGTGACGAAGGGCGGGCGACCGCCGCGGCCGCGGCGCGCGACGGCGAGATCGCAGAGGCGTCGCGCCGCGGTCGCGCGATCGGTGACGACGATCGGCAACCCGCCGATCGTCGCGATCGCGAGGGCCTGGTCGACGACCGGTGTTCCGTTGGCAGACGACGACAAATGGTGCTCCCGTGAACGCGGCCGGGCAATCGGTGAGCGTTCGTTTCTCGACCGTGTCCTATAGTCGCATATCGTTTCGATTTCCTCACGTCACGCAATCTCTGCGCAACTTTTCGATCGATACGATTTGTTGGTTTTTTCCATCGCATGCTTCCATGCGCTCGTCGACATCGCGTTTGAACGGGTTGCGATCTTGCGTTATCGATCGGGATGCGCGAAAGCGCGGGGGCGAGCCGGACGGGCGAGACATCGACCGACGGCCCCATCGCTCGGGGGAGCGGAATCGGGGTGCGCGTACTCTTCGTCCAGACACAGGTGGAGAACGCCGGCGCCCAGGAGATCTCGCGTCTCGTCGGGGCGGGTCTGGCCGCGCGCGGTCATGTCGTCCATCACCTGTTCTTCTACAGCCGCACCAGCGGGCCGGGCGATCTCGACAGCGTCGAGACCTGCGCGCCGGAGCGGCCCGACGGGCTCGTCGCCACGCTGCGGCTGATCTGCGCGGCGCGCCGGCGCATCGCCCGGTTCGCGCCCGACGTGATCCTGACCTTCCAGCACTGGGGCAACGCGCTCGGTGCGCCGATCGCCCGTTCGGTGACGCGCGCGCCGATCATCGCCAATCAGGTGTCGCCGCCCGAACTCGTCGGCTTCGCGGCGCGCGAACTCGACCGTCTGTGGGGCGTCCTCGGCCTCTATCGGACGATCACCACCAATTCGGAAGCGACGCAGACCTATTTCCAGCGCTATGCCGAGGCCTATCGCCGGCGCCTGGTGCCGGTGCCCTACGGCTGCGAGAGCAAGTCGAGCGATCTCGACCGCGCGGGCGCGCGGCGCGCGCTGGGGCTTCCGGTCGACGCGCCGGTGCTGGGCTGCGCGGCGCGGCTGCACCCCTCCAAGCGCCTCGACGCGGCGATCGCGACCTTGCCGCATCTGCCGGGGCATCACCTCGCGATCGCCGGCCAGGGCGCGGCGGAGGGCATGCTGCGCGCGATCGCGGCCGGTCTCGGCGTCGCCGACCGCGTGCATTTCCTCGGCGAGCTGAAGCCGAGCGACATCGGCACCTTCCTCGCCGCGCTCGACGTCTTCGTCTTTCCCTCGGCGGTCGAGACCTTCGGTCTCGCCGTGCTCGAGGCGGCGGTCGCCGGCGTGCCGGTGGTCGCCTCGCAGCTGCCGGTGCTGCGCGAGGTGCTGGTCCATGACGGCGACGCGGCCGCCCTCTTCGTCGACGTCGAGAACCCGAAGGTCTTCGCCGAGGCGATCGCCCGGGTTCTGACCGACGGGGCGCTCGCCGCCAAGCTCGCCGCGGCGGGAACGTCGCTCCGGCGGCGCCATTCGCTCTCCGGCATGATCGACGCCTATGCCGCGCTGATCGACGACGCGACCCGACAGGGAGCGCCGCGATGAACGTCCTGCTGGTCGTCGAGACCGGGCGGACGCGGCGCTGGATGGCCGATCTGGCGGCCGATCTCGCCGCGCTCGGCCTCGTCGTCCGTGTCCGCGTCGCCGACACCCCGCCGCCGGCGACGATCGTCGCGCTGGCGCTCGAACTCGACCGGCTGGTCTCGTCGCGGCCGCGCCGCCGCGGCCAC
>DBMN01000132.1 GCA_002298965.1 Rhizobiales bacterium UBA697
CCGCACGCCGTCGCCCGCGCGCGGGCGAGCCCGCGCGGGTCGGGTGCCGGGGCGGCCCTCTCATGCGATCCGGTCCCGGCCGAGCGCCTCGATCACGTAGCGCAGCCGGAAGAGCGTGGTCGGATCGGCCATGCCGTCGACCTTCTCGCGCCGCCAGTGGCGCTGGAAGGCCTCGACGACGTCGACCGTCGCCGCGTCGAAGGTGCCGGTGACGGCGATGCCGTAGCCGACGGAGGCGAGCATCGTCTGGAGAGCGGCGACCGGCGGCGAGCGCTCGCCCAGAGAGAGGACACGCCCGACCGTCCCCTCGGGAGTGCCCGTCACGTCGATGCCGATGCCGGCGGCGGCGAGCGCGTCCCACGGGAACTTCTCGCCCGGATCGCGCTTGCGCCCCGGCGCCACGTCGGAATGGGCGAGCACGCGGCCGGCCGGAATGGCGTGGCGGTCGACGATGTCGCGGGCGAGCGCGATCACCGCCGCGATCTGGCGGGGGGCGAAGGCGGCGTAGCCCGGATGGATCTCGGGATCGGCGGCCGGATCGCGATCCGGCGCGGCGGCGAGATCCCACCAGTGGCCGGGATGGGCGATCTCGATGCCGATCGAGGCGGAGTTGACGTCGTCCTCGCCGGCCCAGGACGATGTCCCGGCGTGCCAGGCGCGCCGCGCCTCCGGCACCATCTGGGTGATCGCGCCGTCCTCGGCGACGACGTAATGGGCCGAGACCTGGGCGGCCGGGTTCTCGAGCCAGCGCATCGCCCGTTCCGCCGTCGTCAGACCGCGCCCCGCCGGCATGCCGGTATAGTGCAGCAGGAGGAGATCCGGCCCGCTCTCGGCCCAGCGTCCGCGCCGCTCGCCGTGGTTGGGCGAGGGACGCACCGCGGCGGCAAGCCGGCAATCGGGCGCGAAGGGCGCGGCGGGATCGGTCATGCCACCGTCGCTCATGTCACCTTCGCTCATGTCAGGCCCCGCTCGACGCGGATGCGTTCCCAGGCGCCGTTGATCGCCGCCAGCCGGTCGTTGAGGATCGCCATCGCCTCGCGCGGCAGGCCGTGGGCGAAGTGGCGATCGGGATGGCACTCCGCCACCGCCTGCCGCCACGCCTTCTTGAGTTCCTGATCGCTCGCGTCCGACGAGACCCCGAGCACCCGGTAGGGGTCCGGCCCGCGCCGCCGCACGAAGCCGCTCGCGATGCGCTCGAAGGCCACCTCGTCGAGACCGAAGATCTCGCCGACCCGTTCGAGGAAGGCCATCTCGGCCTCGTGGACGTAGGAATCCGCCGCCGCGATGTGGAAGAGCCCGGTCAGCACGTCGGCGAGGAAGACAGGGTCGTTGCCCGACACCTTGGCGATCCGCGCCGCATGCGCCTCGTAACCGGCGACGTCGCGCCGGGCGAGGTCGAACAGGCGCTCGACGTTCTTCTCCTCACCCTCCGGCACCTCGATCACCCGGCGGAAGGTGTCGATCTCGTCGGCGGTGACGACACCGTCGGCCGCCGCCATCTTGGCCGAGAGCGAGATCAGCGCCACGGTGAAGGCGACCTCGCCGCTGCCGGCGAGCCAGTCGGAGAAGCGCCGCGACACGGTCTCGAGGAAGGGGCCGACGCCGGTCAGATCGCCGACGAAATCGGCGATCCGGCCGATCGTCGACCACAGCCGCGAGCCGGCGGCATTCGCCGTCTCGACCGCGTCGTCGATCACTTCGGCGATCTCGCCTCTTTCCTTCGTCGTCACGGGAACGCTCCTCTTCGTCGCCGGCAACTTAGCCGAAGTCGGCCGCCGGCTGAACCCGCAGGCCGCGCGACGCACCGATGCGCCGCGACGAGGAGCCCGGGACGGGCTTCCGCCTGCGACGAAAGCAGACGTCGGCCGACGCAATCAGGCTCCGTGCAGAGGTCCTTCATGCTGAGGTGCGAGCGTCAGCGAGCCTCGAAGCGCGAAGGGCCGAGTGGCACCGCCCGTCCGCGGCTTCGTGTTTCGAGGCCCGGCTGCGCCGGGCACCTCAACATGAAGCCGAACATCGGGAAGACGTCGAGGCCTCAGGACCCCTCGCCGGCCACCGCCTCGCGCGGCTGTTCGCCCCAGGTCTCGACCGTGGCGAAGCCCTCGAGCCCGTCGGGATCGTCCTCGAAGGCGTGCTCCACCTCGACGAACGTGTCGGGATAGAAGCCGTTGAACCGCGTCCTGAGCGACAGCGAATAGGCGCCGATGTGGCCGATCTCGATGAAGTCGCCGGTGTCGACGGTCGAGGGCAGCCAGAACGGGCGCGACAGGATGTCGACGGAATCGCAGGTGACGCCGCAGATGCGGAAGTCGTCGAGCCGCTTCGGGTCGCCCGAGCGGCGACGGCGCGCCGGGTCGGGGATGAGACGCGCGGGCAGCGTGATCTTGCCGGTCCAGCTGTCGGAGAGCGAGCCCCAGATGCCGTCGTTGATGTGGATGCGCTTGCCGTCGCGCAGGAGCACCCGGACGATCACCGACAACGACCGCGCGACCATGACGCGGCCGGGTTCGGCCACCAGCTCGACGTCGTCGAAACCGTGGCGGGCGACGTCGCGGCCGATGTCGGCGACCAGAGCCGCCGGGTCCGGCACCGACTTGTCGGGCCCGCGCGGATCGCGGCCGTAGGGCGCCGGGAAGCCGCCGCCGATGTCGAGCCCGTGCAGCGTCACCCCCGCCTGCCGCCGCACCTGAGCGGCGAGGCCGAGGGCGGCGTCGTAGGTGGCGATGTCCTCGACCTGCGAGCCGACGTGGAAACAGATCCCGGCGCGGAAACCGGCGCGGTCGACCCGTTGCAGGAGCTCCACCGCCTCGCCCGGCGCCGCGCCGAACTTCTTGGAGAGCTCGTAGGCGGCGTGCCCCTTGGTGGCGAGCCGGACGAAGAGGCCGATCGAGGCGGGATCGAGATCGAGCGCCTGGACGACCAGACGGATCTTCTCGAACTCGTCGGGATGGTCGACCACCGTGGTGCGGATGCCGAAACTCTCGAAGGCGCGGCGGATGTCCGACACCGCCTTGACCGGATGCATGTAGAGCTGTTCGGCGCGTGGCGCGACCGCCTTCACCGTCTCGAACTCGTGGCGGGAGGCGACGTCGAAGGACGAGACGCCGGCCTGCGCCACGGTCTCGACCACGAAGGGCTCGCCGTTGGTCTTCACCGCATAGGCGGTCTTGCCGGGGAAGGCCTCGAGGAAGGTCTTCACGTCGCGCGTCAGCACGCGCGGCCGGAAGCAGTAGACCGGCTCGTCGGGCCTCAGCGCCAGCGCCGCCTCGCGCCCGGTGGTGAACCGCCTCATGCTCGTCTCCTCGGATGGTCTGGTCGCGCGCGGCCGTTCGCCGCGGAAGGCGATCCTGCCGCGATCGAACGACGACGGGAAGACGGTCTCTCAGTCGCCCTGCGGATATTCGGGATCACCCATCGGCTCGTCCTCGCCCTCGCCGATGCCGCCGGGGATCGATCCGGTGCGGATCTTGTCCTCGGGGAAGATCGAGTCGTCCTTGAAGAACGACAGCAGGCGACCGCCCTCCGGCACCGGCTCGTCGCCGCCGCGGCAGACGTGTCGGCCCTGCGAATGGCGGGCGAGATCGAGGTGGAGGTGGTCCTGATGCGCCGCGCCCGAGGCCGGGCCGAGGACGGTGGTGAAGTCGTCGCAGGACGAGCCGCCGACCTGACGCAGGAAGTTCGCCTCCGACGCGTCGGCCGACCGCCAGCCGGTCTTCACCCGCACGGTGCGCCCGTCCGCCAGCTTGAAGCCGGAGACGTCGAGCGCGTTCATGTAGGAGTGCTCCGACATGTAGCGGCTGCCGGCGATGCGGCGGCAGGAATAGGTGCCCATGTGCTCGACGCCGACCACCGGCTGGCCGAAGAACGCCTCCGCCGCGGGCTGCACCACGCGCTCGAACCAGTTGTCGGCGGCCGCCACCATCGGGCAGTTCATCGCCGTCGCCTCGTTGAGGCCCACCTTGTTCGGGCCCTTGCCGATGGTCGAGACCTTGAAGGGGCGATCGGCGCCGCAGGCACCCGGCCCGTCGACCTCGTCCATCGGGCGCACGGTATCGGACGGCACGACCGCGCCGGACGAGAGACATTGGCTCTCCGCCTGGCTGCGCCAGGCGGCACGCCGCGGCCCACCCCAGGAGCCGAACAGCGAACAGCCGCCCACGCCGGCGGCGAGCACGAAGACGAACGCAGGGTACAAGATACGCTTCATGATCGCGACAATGCGCGCCGATCCGGAAAGGTTTCGTTAATGTCGCGACGGTTTCCCTGCGACCCGAGTCGCCCCTCCCCGTCGCGCGACCGTCGCCGCGCCGCATGCTTCGTGAGTCCGTCCGTGATCGCCCGTCCGTCCCTCGCCCTCGCCGCCCTCCTCCTCGCCGGCCTCGCCGCCACCGCCGAGGAGACGCCCCCGCCGCCTGCCGCCGAGGCCTCGTCCGCGGCGCCCAAGCCCTGGAACCCGGCCGAGAAGGCGATCCGCAAGCGCGTGCCCGAGGCCCAGGTCGCGGTGCCCGACATCACCCGCC
>DBMN01000035.1:0-211 GCA_002298965.1 Rhizobiales bacterium UBA697
CTCGGCCACGAGCCAGGCGGCGTCGCGGTCCCCGCGCGGGCGCTCGATCGCGGCGCGGCGTGCGATCCGCCCGGGTGAACCCTCCAGCCGGACGATGCGGTCGGCGACCGCCAGCGCGCTCTCGAGATCGTGCTCCACCATCACCACGGCGGTCGTCTCGTCGGAAGGGATCGCGGCGATCACGGCCCGCAGATCGCGCGTCGTCGCCTCG
>DBMN01000035.1:236-9874 GCA_002298965.1 Rhizobiales bacterium UBA697
TCGACCGCCAGCGCCCGGGCGAGCGCGACGCGGCGCTGCTCGCCGAGCGACAGCGTCTCGGGCATGCGGTCGAAGAGCCCCTCGTCGACCCGACAGCGCCGCAGCGCCGCCTCGATCCGCGCGGGTCCTGCGTCGGGCGCGGCGAGCGCCAGATTGTGGCGGACGCTGCGCCAGGGCAGCAGGCGCGGTTCCTGGAACACCATGCCGAGGCGCCCGGCGATCGGCGCTCGGGCGCCGTCGAAGTCGTCGTCGAGACCGGCGAGGATGGCGAGCAGCGTCGTCTTGCCGACCCCCGACGGCCCCATGACGGCGACGCAGCGCCCCGGCTTCACCGCCAGCGACACGTCGGCGAGCACGACCCGGCGCGCCGCGCCACGGCCGTGCCGCTTCTCGCGGATGTCGAGTTCAACGACGGCGCCAGAGGGAGACATGACGTTCGAGCGGCTCCATGACCAGTTGTTCGACGACGAGGACGACGGCGACGAAGGCGAGCGACCAGCCCATCACCGCGCGCAGGTCGAAGAGTTGGAAGGCGGTGTGGATCGCCGCGCCGACGCCGGTCGACCGGCCGAGGAGTTCGACGAAGAGGACGATCTTGAACACTTGTGCGAGGGCATTCCGCGCCGCCGCCGCCGCGAAGGGCGCGAGCGCCGGCAGGATCACGTGGCGCAGACGGGTGAGGCGGCCGAAGGCGAAGACGCGGGCCATCTGGTCGAGCTTCGGATCGAGGCTGCGGGCGCCCTCGCGCATCGTCACCGCGACCGACGGGATCTTGTTGAGCGCCACCGCGACGATCGCCGCCGTGTCGGTCAGCCCGAGCCAGACATAGGCGAGCACTGCGACGAGCAGCGCCGGCAGGTTCAGCCCGGCGATCAACCAGCCGCCGAAGAAGAGATCGGCCCGCGGCGCCCGCCCCAGCGCCACGCCGATCGCCGTGCCGAGAACCATCGTCGCGGCGAAGGCGAGCGCGACCCGGCCGAGCGTCGCGCCGAGATGACGGGCGAGTTCGCCGCTCGCCGCGATCTCGCCGACGAAACGCGCGACCGCGGCGGGGGAGGGGAGATCGGGCGAGGCGACGAGGGTCGCCGCCACTTGCCACAGCGCGACCAGCGCCGCCAGCGAGGCGAACCGGGCGAGGGCCCGCGTCGCCGCGCCCGGTTCGTCGCCGACCTCGCGCGATCGGGTGGGCGACGCGTCAGGGACGGCCATCGCCGCGCTTCCGATAGAGCCCGGCGGGCAGTTCGGTGGCCTTGCCGACCAGCTCCGGCCCACCGGCCGCCGCCAGAGCGGCCCAGAGGATGCGGGCGTCGGCCTCCTCCTCGGCGATCGGTCGCCTCGGCCGGCCGGCGAGGAAGGTCCGGCGCAGCGCCTCGAAGGTGGCGTCGTCCTCGGCGCGCATCAGCGGGCGGATGCGCGGCCAGACGGCAGGGTCCTCCATCCGCGTCGCCGTCGCCTCGACCGCGGCGACGAAACGGTCGTAGACGGCGGGCCGCGCCGCGACGTCCTCACCGTGGAAGAGCCAGCCGACCAGCGCCACGTCGCCCTTCGTGCCGAAGCCGCGCGCCAGTTCCCCGACACCCGCGAGCCTGCGGAAGCCCTTGGCCTCGAGCCGGGTCGACTGGGTCCAGTAGAGGAGGGCGGCGTCGAGTTCGCCGGTCTCGAGCTTGCGCGCCAGCATCGGCGGGGCACCGAAGACCGGCTCGGCGGCACGCGAGAGGTCGATGCCGTGGCGGCGCTTGGCTTCCGCCTGGAGGAGGAGCCAGCTCTTGTCGAGCGCTCCGCCGGCGACGCCGATCTTGCGGCCCGAGAGATCGGCGAGCGTCCGGATCGGCGAGGCGGCGGCGACGACGATCGCGCCTTCCGAGGCCGATTGCGGCTGGAACACCGTCGCCCGCCCCTCGGCCCGTCGCCGCCCGGCGAAGACGAGGTCGGAGACGATGACGTCGACCGCGCCGGTCTGGAAGGCGATCCGCGCCGCGTCGTTGGAGGCGAAGCTCGTCGTCTCGACCGCGACGTCGTGCGCCGCGTCGAGCCCTTCGGCGCGCATGGTCTCGATGAGCCACGACACGGTGCCGAACTCGAGCAGACCGACGCGCAGCCGGTCGGCGGCACGCGCCGGCAGGGCGGTGAGGACCAGCGCGGCGAGGGCGAACGCAAAGGCACGCGCGGCGGCCGATTGCCGCGGCGGGATGGCTGACATCGAGACTTCCTCCCCTCCGTCGGGCCGCTCGGGCGGCTCTCTTCCTGGACGGATGTCGGTCGAGCCTAGACGCGTCGCCGGCTTCGTGACATTGCCAACAGGGAGAAGATCGCGACGTCGCGGGCCCCCCTCGCCGAAGCGCCGCCCCGACGAAGGGCGATTGGACGAGGGTCGGCGTTGCCGCGGACGGCGAAGCGGTCCAGGATCGCGTGAACGAGCACCGACAGAGTGCCGGCGCGGGGAGAGACGAAATCCATGACGACCTTTCTGATCGTCGACGATCATCCGTTGTTTCGTGAGGCGATCCAGATCGCCGTGCGCGCCGTCGCGCCGAATGCCGACATCCACGAAGCGACCGAACTCGCCGCGGCGATCGACATGATCGCCGAGCGACGACTCGGCTACGACCTCGCGCTGGTCGACCTGACGCTGCCCGACACCACCGGCTTCGACGGCATCGCGCTCTTGCGGCGGAAGTTCCCCTCGCTGCCGGTGCTGGTGGTTTCCGCCCACGACGACGCCGCCATCGTGCGCGACGCGCTCGCCCTCGGGGCGGCCGGTTTCGTCTCGAAGTCGGCGCCGAAGAACGAGATCGCCAAGGCGATCTCCACCGTGCTCTCCGGCGGCACCTGGCCGACGGCTCCGGCGCGCGCCGCGCCGGCCCGGGCCCAGGGCGGCGACGACGTCGCCAGCCGCCTGTCGAGCCTGACGCCGCAACAGCTGCGCGTGCTGCAGATGCTGCGTCAGGGCAAGCTCAACAAGCAGATCGCCCACGAGCTCGACGTCGGCGAGACGACGGTCAAGGCGCATGTCTCGGAGATCCTGCGCAAGCTCGGCGTCTTCTCGCGCACGCAGGCCGTGATCGAGGCCGCGCGCATCGACCCGGCCCAGTTCAGCGAACCGACGAGCGCTCCGACGCTCCGCCGTTGATGCCGCGCGCCAGCATGTGGGCGACGAGGGCGCGCAGTTCGGCGGGGCGAACCGGCTTGCGCATCAGTTCGAGCCCGTTCGCCGCCAGCCGCTCCTCGATCTCGCGCCCGTGGTCGGCGGTCACGACGATCGCCGGAATGCCGTCGCCCCAGACGGCGGTCATCGCCTCCAGCGCGTCGAGGCCGGTGCCCTCGTCGAGGTGATAGTCGACCAGCAGCAGATCGGGCCGGCGTCCGAGGGCCGCCGCCTGTTCGATCGCCTCGTCCGCCGCCGCCGCCGCGATCGTCGCGCAGCCCCAGCGTCCGACCAGTTCGACCGTCGCCTCGCGCACTGCGGGATCGTTGTCGACGACGGCGATCAGCGTGCCCGCCAGATCGCCGGTCGGCCGCGTGCCGACGACGATCTGCGCCGCCGCCGCGACGTCGGCCTCCACCATCGCCAGCTCGACCGAGAAACGGCTGCCGCGCCCCGGCTCCGATTCCACCGTGATGCGGTGGCCGAGCACTTCGGCGAGACGACGGACGATCGACAGGCCCAGCCCGAGCGCGACCTCGCCGTCCGGCACCCGGCGCTGCTCGCGGTGGAACTCCTCGAAGATCGCCTCGTGGCGGTCGTCGGGAATTCCCGGGCCGGTGTCGATCACGTCGATCCGGACCATCGCCTCGCGCCGCCGCACGCCGACGAGGACGCGGCCGCTCTCGGTGTAGCGCAGCGCATTGCCGACGAGGTTGCGCAGGATGCGCTCGAGCATCAGCGGGTCGGTCGCGACATGGGCGCTCGACGGCACCACGTCGAACCGCAGGCCGCGGCGTTCGGCGGTCGGGGCGAATTCCGTCGCCAGATCCTCCATCAGCGGCGCCAGCGCCACGGCGCCGATCCGCGGCACCATCACGCCGGCGTCGAGCCGCGAGATGTCGAGGATGGTCTTGAGCAGCCCCTCGATCGAGGCGAGCGCGCGCTCGACCTGCGCCGACAGGCGACGCCCGTCGCTCTCGGCCTGCATCTCGGCGAGCGCCGCCGAGGCGAGGCGCGCCGCGGCGAGCGGCTGCAGCAGGTCGTGG
Source organism: Rhizobiales bacterium UBA697 (assembly GCA_002298965.1). Taxonomy (GTDB): domain Bacteria; phylum Pseudomonadota; class Alphaproteobacteria; order Rhizobiales; family Ancalomicrobiaceae; genus Pinisolibacter. The sequence continues at coordinate 4,428 of DBMN01000035.1, forward strand.
CCGGCCTGGGCGAGGAAGCGCGTCTTCGATCGGTCGGCCCGTTCGGCGCGGTCGCGCGCCTCCACGAGTTCCTCGTTCAGCTGCTCGAGCCGGCGCAGCGCGTGCGTCAGTTCGTCGGTGCGCCGCCGCACGCGCCGCTCGAGGCCGATGGTGGTCTGGAACAGCGAGAAGGCGTCGGCCCGCCCGTCGAGACTGGTCTCGGCGCGCTCGATCAACACGGCATTGATCTTCTCGAGCTTGGCGATCCGGTCGCGGAGACGCGCGGTCTCTGCGTCGCGAAGGTCGTCTCGCAGCGTCATGGCGTCTCCTGCCGGCGGCCGAAGGCGACGCCGGTGAAGGTGTGATTGAGATGGATGGCGTCGAACTGTTCGCCGTAGGTGTTGAAGCCGACGACCCGGAAACGGCGGAAGACGTCGGAGATGCGATCCGCCACCTGCCGCCCGGCGGCCTCGATGCGGCGATGGACGCAGTCGAAGCCGAGCACGAAGTCGATGCCGCCGAGGTCGCGATCGATCTCGTCGAGCGCCTGTTCGAGCGCCCCGACCATCTCGCGCGTCTCCGCGACCGTCAGCACCACGCCGGTGCCGATGGCGCAGTAGAACGACAGGCTGCGGTCGTCGTTGCGGCGCTGGATCGAGCGGCAGTAGTACTCCCCGCCGATCCGGACGAGCAGCGGATGGGCGGCGAAGACGTCGGTGTCGTCGCCGCTCGCGTCGACCAGCGTCGCCGCCGCGAAGGCGTCCCAGGCGGGTTCGGCGTCGATCTCGGTGACGCGCCGCTGGTCGGCGTCGCAGCCGGTGACGACCAGCTTGCGCGCGGTCGGCTCGAAATGGTCGTGGGCGAAGGGGCGGAACGGCAGGGCCGTCCGGATCAGCAGCAGGAGCCCGCCGTCGCGCACCACCTCGCCGTCGGCGATGACGAAGGTCGAGCGGAACGACAGGTCGTCGCCGTTCGATCCGCCGACCATCGGCATGCCGGGCATCGCCTGTTGCAGGGCGGCGAGGATCACCTCCTCGCGGCGGCACAGGCCGTCGAGCAGCGTCAGGGCGAAGGTGTCGCCCTCGCCGCGGCCGAGCTCGGCCTCGAGCGTGCGGCAGAGGTCGGCGAGCCGTCCGCCGCCGTCCTCGAGCCCGAAGGTCGAGAGCCCGCGCAGCGGCGCGCAGGCGATCGTGAAGTCCGCCTTCGGGAAGGCGACGGCGACGAGGCCGGCGTCGACCGGCCCGACCGGCGCGAATTCGCCGGCGGTCGAACAACCGGCATGGCGCACGTCGGGGAAGGCGTCGGCGAGCGCCGCGGCCACCGCATCCGCGGAATGGCGGGCGGCGACGAAGACGAGAAGGAAGGCGATGTCCGAGGAGGCACCGAGTTTCGCCGCGATCTCCGCGACGGCTTCGACCGCGTTCGAGGCCTCGGACACGGCGACGCGTACGCTCTCGGAGCCGGCCGACCTCTTCGGCTCGCGCCCGCGCGCGTCCGGTTGTTCGATCGCCACGACTGCCCCTCCGCTGTCCGGTTCGTTCGTTTTTCGGTCTTTGCCGGATGCCGCATTATCCCGGCCTCGGATGGCTTCCGCAAGCGCGACCGACTCGCGACTGGCGCGCCGCCGGCCCGATTCTGCACCTAGGAACAATGGACGCCGCCGCGCGTCGCCTGCTTCACTCGCCCCGGGAACAGCCGAAAAGGCAGGGCGACGTCGATCGCCGATCCCGGGGAGGAAGCACATGCCCGCATCGAGGCCGGCGCGCGAGGGCGCGCCACGGATCTCCTGCGTCCCGAACGGAACACGCGGCCCCGCATCCGAGGCCGCGCGAAGGCACGTCGCCGCCGACGCCCCCGTCCGCACCATCAGGGAGGGAAGACCCATGTATCGCACCATCGCCGCGACCGTCCTCGCGGTCCTCGCCGCCGTCGCCACCGCCGACGCCGCCGCCCGCACCCGCTTCTGGAACCTCACCGACAACACCGTCAACGGTCTGTGGCTGGCGCCGGCCGGCACCACCGAATGGGGCGCCAACCAGGCGCTCAACGACAACGACAAGACCGTCGATCACGACGAGCGGCTGAAGATCGTCGGCATCAAGTCGGGCACCTACGACGCCAAGCTGACCGACGTGAAGGGCCGCTCCTGCATCGCCAAGGGTGTCAAGGTCACCGAAGGCGAGGTCTTCTCGATCGAGGAGAAGGAGCTGAAGGGCTGCCGCAAGTGATGTCGCGGGCGAGCCGCGCCGAGGCTGCGGCTCGCTCTCCGTCTCGACCGTCGATCGCGGGAAGAACCATGTCGCACCGTCGCACGCCGCTCCTCGCCGCCGCCCTCGCCCTGCCGCTCCTCGCGAGCGCGGCCGAGGCCCATCTCCTCTACGTCTCCAACGAGAAGGACAACACGATCTCGATCGTCGACACCGTCAAGGGCGAGGTGGTCGACACGCTGAAGGTCGGCAAGCGGCCGCGCGGCATCGTCTTCTCGACCGACTACACCAAGCTCTACGTCTGCGCCTCCGACAGCGACACGGTGCAGGTCTTCGACGTGGCGAGCGGCAAGCTGCTGCACGATCTGCCGTCGGGCGCCGATCCCGAGCTCTTCGCGCTGTCGCCGGACGGGCGGACGCTGGTGATCTCCAACGAGAACGACGCCATCGCCACCTTCGTCGACGTCGAGACCCGCGCCGTGGTCGGTCAGGTCCCGGTCGGCGAGGAGCCCGAGGGCGTCGGTTTCTCGCACGACGGCAAGTCGGTGGTCGTCACCGCCGAGACCACCAACATGGCCCATTGGATCGACGTCGCGACCAAGACCGGCGTCGCCGACATCCCCGTCGACCCGCGCCCGCGCTTCGCGGTCTTCACCAAGGACGACAGCCGGCTCTGGGTCTCCTCCGAGATCGGCGGCACCGTCACCGTGATCGACAGCGCGACGAAGGCCCCCGTCGGCAAGGTCGAGTTCGCGATCCCCGGCGTGCCGCGCGACAAGACCCAGCCGGTCGGCATGCGCCTGACCTCCGACGGCCGCTGGGGCTTCGTCGCATTGGGACCGGCCAACCACGTCGCGGTGGTCGATCAGAAGACGCTGAAGGTGAAGAAGTACATCCTCGTCGGCAAACGCGTCTGGCAGCTCGACCTGACGCCCGAGGAGGACCGCCTGTGGGTGACCAACGGCGTCTCCGGCGACGTCACCGAGATCGACGTCGCCTCGCTGACGGCACTGCGCACGGTCCGCGTCGGCCGCTACCCCTGGGGCGCGGCGATCCGACCGACGAAATGAGCCAGACGCCTCACCGCTTCCCCCGGAACCGCCCCTTGCCCTTCGACCCGGCCGTGCCGGCAGCGGTCGAGGGCGGCGGGCGCTTCGGCGCCGGGCCGCCCATGGGCACTTCCGTCCGTCCCACCGTCATCTCGTCGAGCGCGTTCTTGCGCACCTTCGTCGGCGGCAGATTGGCGGCGCGGCCGTATTTCTTCTCGCCGGCATAGCCGCCCGTGGCGTCGTCGACGGCGGCCTGCCGCGCCAGCGGGTCGTCGGCCAGCACCAGTTCGGTCGCCTCCAGCCGCTTGATCTCGTCGCGCAGGCGCGCCGCCTCCTCGAACTCGAGGTTGGTCGCCGCCGCCTTCATGCGGGTGCGCAGGTCGTCGAGATGGGCGGCGAGGTTGTTGCCGACGAGGTGACCCTCCTCGGCGAAGCCCGCCTCCACCGTGACGTGGTCCTGCTCGTAGACCGAGGAGAGCACGTCGGAGATGTTGCGCTTGATCGATTCCGGCGTGATGCCGTGCTCGAGATTGTAGGCCTCCTGCTTCTCGCGGCGGCGGTTGGTCTCGGCGATGGCGCGTTCCATCGAGCCGGTCATGTGATCGGCATAGAGGATCACCCGCCCGTCGACGTTGCGCGCGGCGCGGCCGATGGTCTGGATCAGCGAGGTCTCCGAGCGCAGGAAGCCCTCCTTGTCGGCGTCGAGAATGGCGACCAGCGAGCATTCCGGGATGTCGAGACCCTCGCGCAGCAGGTTGATGCCGACGAGCACGTCGAAGGCACCCAGCCGCAGGTCGCGGATGATCTCGATGCGCTCCAGCGTCTCGACGTCGGAATGCATGTAGCGGACGCGCACGCCGTTCTCGTGGAAGTATTCCGTGAGGTCTTCCGCCATGCGCTTGGTCAGCGTCGTCACCAGCACGCGATTGCCGCGGGCGGCGACCTCGCGCACCTCGCCGAGCAGGTCCTCGACCTGTTTGGTGGCGGGGCGGATGTCGATCTGCGGATCGATCAGGCCGGTCGGGCGGATGACCTGTTCGACGAAGACGCCGCCGGCCTCCTCCATCTCCCAGGCCGACGGCGTCGCCGAGACGGCGACCGTCTGCGGCCGCATGGCGTTCCATTCCTCGAAGCGCAGCGGCCGGTTGTCCATGCAGGAGGGCAGGCGGAAGCCGTATTCGGCCAGCGTCGCCTTGCGGCGGAAGTCGCCGCGATACATGCCGCCGATCTGCGGAATGGTGACGTGGCTCTCGTCGGCGAAGACCAGCGCCTCGTCGGGGAGATATTCGAACAGCGTCGGCGGCGGCTCGCCCGGCCGGCGGCCGGTGAGATAGCGCGAGTAGTTCTCGATGCCGGCGCACGAGCCGGTCGCCTCCAGCATCTCGAGATCGAAGGTGCAGCGCTGTTCCAGCCGCTGCATCTCGAGCAGACGGCCGGCCTGCTCCAGCTCGACGAGGCGATGCTTCAGCTCGCTCTTGATCGACTGGATCGCCTGCTGCAGCGTCGGCTTCGGCGTCACGTAGTGCGAGTTGGCATAGACCTTCACGAACTTCAGCGCCTGCGACTTCTGCCCCGTCAGCGGGTCGAACTCGTCGATCGCCTCGATCTCGTCGCCGAAGAAGGAGATCCGCCACGCCCGATCTTCCAAGTGGGCGGGGAAGACCTCGACCGTGTCGCCGCGCACCCGGAAGGCGCCGCGCTGGAAGGATGCGTCGTTGCGGCGATAGTGCAGCGCCACGAGATCGGCCAGCAGCTGGCGCTGGTCCATCCGTTCGCCGACCTCGATCGAGAAGGTCATGGCGGTATAGGTCTCGACCGAGCCGATACCGTAGATGCAGGAGACCGAGGCGACGATGATCACGTCGTCGCGTTCGAGCAGCGAGCGGGTGGCGGCGTGGCGCATCCGGTCGATCTGCTCGTTGATCGACGATTCCTTCTCGATGTAGGTGTCCGTCCGCGGCACGTAGGCCTCGGGCTGGTAGTAGTCGTAGTAGGAGACGAAATACTCCACCGCGTTGTTCGGGAAGAACGACTTGAACTCGCCGTAGAGCTGCGCCGCCAGCGTCTTGTTCGGCGCCAGGATCAGCGCCGGGCGCTGGGTGCGGGCGATGACCTGCGCCATGGTGAAGGTCTTGCCCGAACCGGTGACGCCGAGCAGCACCTGACAGCGGTCGCCGCGCTCGACGCCCTCGACCAGTTCGGCGATCGCCTG
>DBMN01000035.1:9985-10162 GCA_002298965.1 Rhizobiales bacterium UBA697
CCGCCCTTCGGCGCGCTGGCGGCCTCCTCGAGGCCGATCTCGAGGCCGGAGACGGCGTTGAGACCGCTCGCCACGCGCTCCGTGGCGGTGGCGGTCCCGTCGTCCTTCTTCGGCCGGCCGCGCGGCTTGGGTTGGGCCGGGGAGGGGGCGGCGGCGGCCCGCGCGATCTCCTCCGCC
>DBMN01000233.1 GCA_002298965.1 Rhizobiales bacterium UBA697
CTTCGGATGGGCCTCGCGCCAGCGGCCGGAGAAGCGCAGGTCGAGATAGCCCAGCGCACAGGCGAGCGCGATGGTGCCGACCGTCAGCGCCGCATCGGTCGCGGGGCCGTCGGCCTCGAGATGGGCGAGGGTGCGGTCGACCTTGCCCTGCTGGTAGTCGATCCAGGCGGGCGAGCGCTCGCCGTCCTTGCGGAAGCGATTCTCGTAGACGATCAGCAGCGCCGCGTCGGCGAGGCCGTCGGCGAGCGCCTGCAGGCGCAGCGCGGCGAAGCGCGCCGGGGCGTCGGCCGGCAGGATGCGGCCGCCGCCGGCCTCGACGTCGAGCCATTCGAGGATGACGCGGCTGTCGAACAGCGCCGAGCCGTCGTCGAACACCAGCGCCGGGATCTTGCCGAGCGGGTTCTGCGCCCGGAGGCTGTCCGACGGATCGGTGGTGTCGGCCATCTCGATCGTCAGGCGATCCATCAGGCCGAGTTCGTGGGCGGCGATCTTGACCTTGCGGCCGAAGGGCGACGGCGGGGAGGAACGCAGGATCGTCATCGGATCTCCGGTCTGTCGAATCAGGGTTGTGCGGTGGTCTGCCAGACGACGGGCCATTCGCCCGGGTCCTTGCCTTCGACGCAGGTCGAGGCGACGCGGGTCTCGAGCATCTCGAAGGTCCACTTCTTCCAGCGCCAGACCCCGCGCGCGCCGCAGCCGCCGCCGGCCCGATAGGTCGAGGTCAGCCGCTGGGCCTTGTCGTCGTAGGCGACGTTGTAGAGCAGGTCGGTGCCGCGCCAGCCGAGCGCCGGGTCGAAGGTGGCGAAATACTGCGCCGTCAGGCCGCCGATCTCGCCGTTCTCCAGCACCCAGACGCGGAACGAGACGTTGCCGGTCGAGGCGGTGCAGGGGATGGCATAGACCGTCGCGGTCGACGACAGCACGCCGATCACCGGCTTGAAGGCGCGCAGGAGCGGCGAGTTCGGCGCCTCGCAGTCCGACGCCGCCATGTGTTTCTGGGCGAGGCGCGGCGGCACGCCGAGCTTCGAAACCAGTTCGGCGCGGCTCTGCTCGGGTGCGATCATCAGCCCCTTGGGCGCGGCGCCGACGGCCTTGTCGGGGGCGCGGCCGAGGCGTTCGCCGGTCCAGGCGACGACCTGAGCGAGGCCGGTCAGGTCGAAGTCGGCGTCGTGCGGCGCGCCGATCACGTCGATGTATTCGAAGCGGACGGTCTTGGCCGTGGCGCGCGCCGCGAGGATCGCCTCGACCAGCTTGGTGTCGGTGATCCAGAAGGTCTCGGCCTTCTCGTAGGCGCGGTAGCCGGTCTTCGGCTCGATGTCGGCGATCGCCTTGCCGTCGATGCGCAGCGTCATCGGCCGCTCGCGGTCGGCCTGGCCGGCGCCGGGAGTGGCGAGACCGAGGGCGACGCCGTCGCCGATCTCGAAGCGGCCGAAGAGCAGCGCCTGTTCGCCCGAGGCGGAGGCGAGGCTCGCCCGGCAGACCGGCGCCTCGCAGGCGACCTGCCAGCCCTTGATCTCGGTCTTGGCCGGTTCGGCGGCGGTGGGAAGGGACGCGAAGGCTGCCGCCGCGATCGCGAGGGCGATCGGGCGGGCGTGGCGAAGAGTGGTCATCGAACGCATCCTCAGCGCACGGCGGGCATGTAGACCCGGTCGAGCCGGCAGGCGCGGCGATCGACTTCGGGACAGGCGGTGAAGGCGGAGAGGTCCTTCTTCAGGCAGATGCGGACCTCCTGAAGGCGGCGCTGGTCGCAGAGCACAGAGATCTCGGGCGCATCGAGCCCCTTGTTGGCGTCGATGAAGGCCTTTTCGACCGTGCGGACGTCGACCATGCGGGCCTCGCGCGGCGCCTGGAATTCCTCCGGCACCCGGATCTTCTCGAAGAGCTTGCGGATGATCCTGAGATAGCTCTCGGCGGAGAGGCCGGAGCAGGTGCCGTGCTTCTGCCATTCGTGGCGGACGAGGCCGGGGCTCGGCATGACGTCGAGGACGCCGTCGATCTGGGCGCGGGTCGGCGACGGTTCGCGGGTCGGGCAGTCGGCGGGGAAGCCGCGGTCGTATTGCGGCCAGAGCCCATGGACGACGAAGGCGAAGGGCCGCGAGCACTGGATGCCGCCGCGGTCCGCTCCTCTCGTTTCGCACCAGCTCGGCGACCACGACAGCGACAGGACCCAGAAGTCGAAGTCGCCGGCGCGACCGCGCCCCTCGGCCGAGGCCGGCAGGGCGGCGAAGATCGCGGCGAGGCCGACGAGGGCGAAGGCGGCGACGCGCGCGAGGCGGGCATGCGGCATGCGGTCGATCTCCCGTCGGGTCGAGGCGTGGCTCACCACCAGCGGCGCACGGTGCGGCAGGTGCCGTCGTGGACGCGCCAGCGATCGCGGCCGAGGACGCAGACTTCGATCCGGTCGTGAATGTCGAAGAGGCCCGGCGAGGCGAAGCCGGCCGAGTCGTCGATGCGCCAATAGGCGGTCGAGCGCGTGCCGTCGGAGAGCTTCACCGGGGCGTAGCACCAGCGCCGCGGGATCGGCGAGGGATCGTTCACCCCGGCGCCCTGGCTGCGGATCGTGCCGAACTCGGCGATCTCGAGGTTGTCCTTCTCGACCCGCGCCGCGCCATGGGCGAAGGAGGAGCGGACCGTGTAGAGCACGGTGGCGGCATCGCATTCGGCGACCGGCACGGCGGGCGCCTCGGCGGCGGCCCGACCGGGCGCAAGGGCGGCGGCGGCCAGGAGGCCGGCAGCGACGAGCGGGCGGAGAGAAGCGGACAGGAACATCGTCGGTCCTTCGAAGGGAACGGCGCGCGGCACGGGACTCGGACCATGCGCGCATCCGGATCGATCGCGACGATGGGGGAGGGCACGGCGAGGGTCAAGCGCGAAAGGCGGCATCGCCCCCGGCGGCCGGTCTCACTCCGGCACCAGCCAGTCGACGCGGGCCGAGGCGCCGGGGCCGATCGCCAGGCGTTCGGCGAGCGGCGGCAGCATCGTCGCGAGTTCGTCGGCGAGCTTCCACGGCGGATTGAGGATGGTCAGGCCGCAGGCGGTCAGCGGGCCGTCGGCGGCGGGCGCGGCGACGGCGAAGTCGGCGGTGAGCAGGCGGCGCAGGCCGGTCGCCTGCAGGTCCTCGCGCCAGCGGGCGAGATCGCGCAGGTCCTTGATCGGATGCCAGATCAGATAGGTGCCGCCGGCGAAGCGGCGGGTCGCCTCGACCAGACCGCGGGTGATGCGGTCGAACTCGCCGGGCTTCTCGAAGGGCGGGTCGATCACGACGAGACCGCGGCGCTCCTTGAAGGGCAGGAAGGACTTCAGCGCCAGCCAGCCGTCGAGCTCGACCACCTTCAGCCGGGCGTCGCCGGCGAAGAGATCGGCCAGCGTGCGGGCGTCGGCCGGATGCAGCTCGGTGACGACGGCGCGGTCGTCGCGGCGCAGGCCGGCGCGGATGACCAGCGGCGAACCGGGATAGACGGCGAGGCGTTCGGCCGTCAGGTGGGCCGGCGAGGTCAGGCCGTTGACGCGGGCGACCGCCTCGAGCCACGGCGCGATCAGCTCGGCGACCGGCGCGGCGAAGGGGGCGGCGAGCACGCGGCCGATGCCGTCGCGCCATTCGCCGGTGCGGCTCGCCTCGTCGCCGGAGAGGTCGTAGAGGCCGATGCCGGCATGGGTGTCGAGGACGCGGAAGGGCGTCTCCTTCGCCGTCAGATGGACGAGGATGCGGGCGAGGGCTGCGTGTTTGACGACGTCGGCGAAGTTGCCGGCGTGGAAGGCGTGACGGTAGTTCATCGGCGGGCGTCGGTCGGTCGGTGTCGGAGCGGGCGGGTGCGGTCGAGCGGGTTCGGTTGCGCAGGAAGTCGGGCGCGGGAACGGACCGGGCGAACGGGCTGGTCGGGACGAAAAACCCTCCCGGCGCGGGAGCGCGGGAGGGTCGATCTCAGGCTCCGCGGCGCCGACCGGGTCGGCGTCGCGTCGCTGGCCGTCACGTGGCTCTCTCGAGAGAGCCCGGACGGATCATTCCTCGTCGTCGAAGGCTTCCGGAGCGTCGAGGCCTTCCTCGGCCGGAGCCTCGCCGCCCTCGATGGGCTGCAGGTTCACGGCCTTGGGGCCCTTGCCGCGCTTGTCCGGCTCGGTCTCGAACGAGATCTTCTGACCCTTGTCGAGGGTGCCGAGACCCGAACGCTCGACCGCCGAGACGTGAACGAACACGTCGGCGCCGCCCTCGTCCGGGGTGATGAAGCCGTAGCCCTTCTCGGCGTTGAAGAACTTCACGGTGCCGTTCTGACGCGGGCCGCGCTCGACCTGCGGACGCGGGGTGCGCGGGCGGAAACCACCCTCGTCGCCACCACCGAAGCCGCGGTCGCCACCGCCTTCGCCGCCACCGAACGGACGACGCGGACGGAAACCACCGCCTTCGCCACCGCCGAAGCCGCCACGATCGCCGCCGCCGAAGCCGCCGCGATCACGTCCACCGCCACCGAAACCACGATCGCCGCCGCCGAAGCCGCCGCGGTCGCCACCGCCGAAACCACCGCGATCGCCGCCGCCGAAGCCACCGCGATCACCGCCGCCGAAGCCGCGGTCACGATCGCCGCCGCCGAAGCCGCGATCACGTCCGCCGCCGAAACCCTCGTCGCCGAAACCACCACGATCACGTCCGAAACCGCCGCGGTCGCCGCCACGCCCGCCGCCGAAACCACGATCCCTCATTCCAAGTCCTTTCCCGCGGGGCTCGAGCCCCCTATGCACGACACGTTCCCCCGAGACCGGACGGTCGCAGGGGAAGACGAGGCAGGTACGTTACACGTCGGGACATGATTTGCGCTGTTTTTCTCGCTTTCCGGGGATCTGGAGGTAAGCCTCCGTCTGCCCCTGAACGCCGAGAACCGGTCGCGCCGACCGTCTCGCCCAAGTTCCGAACCGCCGCCTCGTCGATTTATGGACGAAAAGGCGAGAAAGGGCAAGGCCGCCACGGCCCGGATGGCGGCTCGGGAGGCCGTCGCGGTGACGCAGGGTTCACGCGTGGTTTCCCGAAACGCGCCGATCCGCGCCGTTGCGATCAGCGCGGACGTTCGGGCTGGAGGCGCGCCAGCCCACGCGGTGCGCGGTCGCGGCGCGACCACACGGCGAGCGTGCGGTAGACCGCCGGATCGACGGCTTCCGGAACCTTCAGCGCCAGCGGCGAGCGGATGCGCTTCAATCGGCCGAGCGAGACGCGCTTGGCGGCCATCAGGGCGGCGTTGTCGTCGATCTTGTCGGCGGCGACGAGGGCGACCTCGAGGTCGGGGGCGTCGGTGACCGCGAAGTCGGTGATGTCGACGCGGCGGGTGGTGGTGTCGAGGCGGATCTTGCCGCGGGCGAGTTCGCCGCGGGTGACGGGAGCGAGCACGCCGACCCAGACCTTGGCCGGCAGGGCGGCCTGTTGCTGCTGGGCGGGCGACAGCGGACGGCCCTTGGCGTCGCGCAGGATCGGCGGGGCGACGGGCTTCGTCGGCTTCGCCGGCTGGGTGGGTACGGCGGCGACCGCGTCGCCGGAGGGCCCGAGCGGGCGGAGCGGTCCGGGCACGGCCTCTTCGGTGGCGCTCGCGGCGAAGGGTCCGGCGAGAAGGGCCGCCAGGGCGAACGTCGCGAGGCGCGCGATCGGCGTCGGGGCGGGTCTCATCTCGCGGGCTCCGGTTGCGTCGCGGCTCGACGGGGGATCATCGCAGCACATAATATGCCTCGCGCCGGGACGCGAGTCCGTTCGCCTCGCGCGATGCGAGGTCGCATCCCGGCCGAGAGGATCTCCATGACCGATACGCCTTCCAGCCTGCGGCTCGCCATCGTCCCGGTGACGCCGCTCCAGCAGAATTCCGCCATTCTCTTCGACGAGGCGACCAAGCGCGGCGCGGTCACCGATCCCGGCGGCGAGGTCGGCAAGATCCTCGCGGCGATCGATCAACTCGGCGTGACGATCGAGAAGATCCTGATCACCCACGGCCATTTCGACCATGCCGGCGGGGCGACGCCGCTCAAGGCGGCGCTCGAGGCGAAGCAGGGCGGGCCGGTTCCGATCGAGGGACCGCACGAGGGCGACGAGTTCCTGCTCACCCGCATTCCCGAATCGGCGAAGAAATGGGGCATGGCCGGCTTCGAGGCGGTGACGCCCGACCGCTGGCTCGTCGACGGCGACCGCGTGACGGTCGGCCCCTTCACGCTCGAGGTGATCCACTGCCCCGGCCATTCGCCGGGCAGCGTCGTCTATTTCTCGCGCGACGCCGGCTTCGCGGTGGTCGGCGACGTGATCTTCGCCGGCTCGATCGGCCGCACCGATTTCCCCGGCGGCGACCATGCGACGCTGATCGCCTCGATCACCGAGAAGCTGCTGCCGCTCGGCGACGAGATCGGTTTCCTGCCCGGCCACGGGCCGACCTCCACCTTCGGCCGCGAGCGGGCGTCGAACCCGTTCCTGACGGAGGACTGAGGGATCACGCGTTCGCGCCGACGGCGGCGAGACCTTCTTCCAGCAGGTCGCCGGCGTTGGGCAGGCCCATGACGTAGGCGGCGGTCGAGCGCAGCCGGCGTTCGTGGGCGCGGCGGACGGCGGCGGGCCATTCCTCGACCTCGAAGTCGCCGCGGCCGACCCACAGCAGGGCGACGAGGTCGGCCTGTTCGTCGACGTTGAGCGAATCGATGACGCCGCGGACCTGGGCCTCGACGCCGTCGCGATCGAAGTCTTCGTAGAGATGGCCGGCACCGGCCTCGACGTCGTCGTCGGCGCCCTCCATGCGGCCGTCGCCGTTCTCGGCGTCGAGCATGCGCAGATGCTCGACCAGTTCGAGGACCTTGGCGATCGACAGATCCATCTTCGCCTCCCTGCCGTCGGTTTCTTCGTGTTCGGCAGGGGAAGTGTGGCGCGTTCGGCCGGCGCGGGCCATGAGCCGGATCAAAAAGTTTCCGCAGCGAAAACCGGGCTCAGGCGTCGCCGCGGCGCTTCAGGACGGCGAGGAAGAAGCAGAACTCGCCCTCGCGCCAGGAGCGGTGGCGGTCGGAACCGGCGAGCGACAGCGTCTCGGTGAAACCGGCGCGGAGCGGCGACGGCACCAGTGAGAGCAGCGCGGCGCGGGCCGGCTCGCCGGTCAGGATGGCGCAGCGGGCGTCTTCGGTCCGGTCGGCGAAGGCGGCGAGTTCGAGGCCGGCGGCCTCGGCCCGGGCTTCGACGAAGCGGCGGGTGTCGTCGATCGATCCGCGGCGGAATTCGGCGATGCCGATCCGTCCGCCCGGCGCGAGCACGCGGGCGGCTTCGCGCAGGACCTCGTCCGATCGCGGAAAAATGAACAGGGCCTCGACGGCGACGACGCGGTCGACGGCGTTGTCCGTGAAGGGCAGGGCGGTGTTGGTCCCGAGGCGGGCGTCGAGGCCGCGCAGACGGCAGATCAGCGTGGCGACGGCGGACAGGTCGATACCGGTCCAGCGGCCGCCGGCGACGTCGCCGAGGCGACGCAGGCCGTCGCCCTGGCCGCAGCCGATTTCCAGGCCTCGGACCGGTGGCGTGCACGCCGAGGTCTCGACGAAAGTAGCAAGTTCGGCGTAGACGGTAAGGCCGCGGGCACGCAGGTCGCGGGTTTCGACGACGGTGCCGGGCGGTTGATCGGGTAGCGCGAAACCGATGTTCACGAGCCGCGAGCCCGTGACGAGGCCCCACAGGTGGATCACCTCGTAACGCAGGCGCTGGGTCATCGTCGTGGACAGAGGGATGCTCCGGTCTTGGTCGGGGTGGCCGGCCACGGAGCCGAACTTGCCGAGAGGAAACACATGAACCTGACGATGCTCTACCCCATCCTGATGCTGGTCGTCTCCAACGTCTTCATGACCTTCGCCTGGTACGGCCATCTCGCCTATCCCAACCGGCCGCTGTGGATGGTCGTGCTGGTGTCGTGGCTGATCGCCTTCTTCGAATACTGCATCGCCGTTCCGGCCAACCGCTGGGGCCATGCCTTCTATTCGGCGATCGAGCTGAAGACGATCCAGGAGGTGGTGACGCTGGTGGTGTTCGGCCTGTTCTCCTTCTTCTGGCTGAAGGAGGCGATCGGCTGGAACCACGTGCTCGGCTTCGCCTTCATCGCGCTCGGCGCCTTCCTCGTCTTCCAGAAGTGGTGAGGGTTGCGCAGGGCGGGCTGCCGCGCGCCGCCGCGTCGGGCTAGAAGGGGTGTCCCGCGAATCCCGCGGGCTTCCGCGAGAAAGATCCCGTCGATGCTCTCCCCCCTCGAGACCGAACTGATCGGCGCCGGCGCTGCCGTGCTGACGACGCTGTGCTGGCTGCCGCAGACGCTGCGCGCCATCCGCCACCGCGACGTCGCCTCGCTGTCGCTCGTCACCTTCTCCGCCTTCGGGCTCGGGATCCTGCTGTGGCTGGTCTACGGCCTGCTGATCGGCTCGTGGCCGGTGATCATCGCCAATGCCGTCTCGCTGGCGCTGAACCTCGCCATCGTGGTGCAGAAGATCCGCCACGGGTGATGGGTCTTGCGAGGCATTCGCAAATATGAGACAAGGGGCCGTCGCCGCAATCGCGGGTCCGTAAGCGTCTGACGTCAAGCAACGCACCAACCTCGGTTCGATCGAGACCGGGGACTTCGACGGAACCAATCCGTTCGAGGGGTGCTCCGGCTCGACGACGCTCCATGGATGATGTCGATGACGACTCTCTCTTCCTCCTCCCGCTCCCGTGTCCGCAAGCTGCCGTCCTCCGCGATGGGCATCGTGCTGCCGTTCCTGCTGTCGATCGTCATGACCTTCGTGGTCTCCGGCGTCTCGACGGCGCTCGGCATCGGCCTCGTCGAGGGCCTGATCGGCCGCTGGATGCGTGCCTGGGCCTTCTCCTGGGTGATCGCCTTTCCGGTCCTGCTGATCGCGCTGCCGGTCGTCCGCAAGGTGGCGGCGGCGATCGTCGCCGCCCCGGGCGAACGGGTGCGCTGAGGCGCCCGCTCGCAGACCCGTTCCGTCAGCGCTGATCGAATTCGGCGCGGACGGAGCGGCGTCCGAGTTCGGTCAACTCGTAGGGTGCGCCACCGCGCGAGTGGACGAAGCCCCGGCGCTTCAGCCGGGCGAAGGTGGTGAGGTCGCAGTCGACGAGGCGGTTGCCCTCGCGGTCGATGCAGTCGACGGCGACGATGCGGTTGCCGTCGCGGCGGTGATGGATGCGACCGCCGAGGGCCAGCACGTGGAGCACGCGCTGTTCGGTCCTGGAAATGTTCATGGGAAGTCTCGAGATCGAAAGCCAATGTCGAACACACCGAAACGCTCGCGCCGCAGGGCGGCCGAGGGGGTGTTCACGAGCCGCGCCGATCCGATCCGCGTGAAGCGTGATCAGGCGCGCGGGTGGCTTCCGACAGTCTCCGACATCCAGCCTCCATCGAGAGGCCGTCAGGATCGCACCGCGGGCGCCCCCCGGCAATCGGGGGCAACGCGGAGCGGCTCGTCGATCGGTGCCCGATGATCGGCTGGTGGCCGAGCGCGCCTCAGGGTTCGAAGCCGGCCGGGACGGGTTTCCTGCAGCGGTAGGTCGTCGGCGTGACGAGGGTGCATTCGGCCCGGGCGGCGAAGCCGTAGAGCTCCGACGTGTCGTCGATCTCGTCGCGCGTCTCGCCGAAGGCGCCGAGGTCCGGGCGTTTGGCCTTCCGGACCAGCCAGATCCGCGTGTCGGTGAGTTCGAAGCGGTCGGCCGCGAGCCATTTCAGCTGCATGTCTCCGGCGGTTCGCCGGGCCGACAGCGAGCGCTCGCGACGGCCGGTCGCCTTCTCGAAGAGGTCGGCGCCGGTCACGCGGGCGACCCGGCCGTCGGCGACCGACCACAGCGCCGTCGTCCGCTCGTGGCGATCGGCGCGGAAGTCGACCGCGACGTGGCGGGAATCGGGTGCCCAGATCGCCCGAAAGGCCTCCGGCGCGGTGTCGAGGAAGGTCTCGTCGGAGCCGGGCAGCGCGGCGATCGGCCGGTCGCCGGGTCGGCGGGCGAGATGGAGCGCGAAGTTGTCGATGCCGAGGTCGCCCTCGCCGTGGGCGACGACCGCGAAGCGTCCGTCGGGTGAGACGGCATCGGCGATCGGGGCGAATTCGCCCGCCGCGTATTCATGGTTGGAGGTGGCCGCCGCGGGAAGGGCGGCGGCGAGCAACAGGGCTAACCCCAAGGCGAGCGAACGGGTGACCATGGCGGATCTCCGCGATGTCCGGCGTGGACGCAGTGTCGCGCGCAATCGCGCCGGGCGACAGCCTTTCCTTCGACGCAGCGCGGCGCGTTTCGCCGGTGGTCGGGGCATGCGGGGCAGCCCTCCGATCGCCGAATTCGATCGCATCCATCAAGGAAAACGGCTTGCCCGTCCGGGCGACCGGGACTAGGGTCCCGCCGTTCCCGCAAGGACCGTCCTTCCGGGGCAGGATTCCCACGTGCCTTCTTCTTCGTGCCGATCTCGTGGCACCCGACAACGGAGAACCGTCATGGCCTTTCTCGCCGACAGCCTTTCGCGCATCAAGCCTTCCGCCACGATCGCCGTGACGAACAAGGCGCGCGAGCTGAAAGCGGCCGGGCGCGACGTCATCGGCCTCGGCGCCGGTGAACCCGACTTCGACACGCCCGAGAACATCAAGGAAGCCGCCGTCAAGGCGATCCGCGACGGCCAGACCAAGTACACCGCGGTCGACGGCATCCCGGAGCTGAAGAAGGCGATCTGCGACAAGTTCGCCCGCGAGAACGGCCTGACCTACAAGCCGTCCCAGGTGTCGGTCGGCACCGGCGGCAAGCAGGTGCTCTACAACGCGCTGATGGCGACGCTGAACCCCGGTGACGAGGTGATCATTCCGGCGCCCTACTGGGTGTCCTACCCGGACATGGTGCTCCTCGCCGGCGGCACGCCCGTCTTCGTCGAGGCCGGCATCGAGACCGGCTTCAAGGTGACCGGTGCGGCGCTCGAGGCCGCCATCACGCCGAAGACCAAGTGGATCATCTTCAACTCGCCGTCGAACCCGTCGGGCGCGGCCTATACCGCCGGCGAGCTGAAGGCGCTGACCGACGTGCTGATGCGTCATCCTCATGTCTGGGTGATGAGCGACGACATGTACGAGCACCTCGTCTACGACGACTTCACCTTCGCCACTCCGGCGCAGGTGGAGCCGGGCCTCTACGACCGCACCCTGACGGTGAACGGCGTCTCCAAGGCCTATTGCATGACCGGCTGGCGCATCGGCTACGCCGCCGGCCCCGAGGCGCTGATCAAGGCGATGGCGACGCTGCAGTCGCAGTCGACCTCGAACCCGTCGTCGATCGCCCAGTGGGCGGCCGTCGAGGCGCTGAACGGGCCGCAGGGCTTCATCGCCGAGCACAACAAGGTGTTCAAGGAACGCCGCGACCTCGTCGTGTCGATGCTGAACCAGGCGAAGGGCATCACCTGCCCGACCCCGGAAGGCGCCTTCTACGTCTACCCGTCCTGCGCCGGCACGATCGGCAAGACCTCGCCCTCGGGCAAGGTCATCACCTCGGACGACGATTTCGTCACCGAGCTGCTCGAGGTCGAGGGCGTCGCGGTGGTGCAGGGCTCGGCCTTCGGTCTGGCGCCCCACTTCCGCATCTCCTACGCCACCGCCACCTCGGCGCTGGAGGAAGCCTGCAAGCGCATCCAGCGCTTCTGCGGCAACCTGCGCTGAGCGATCGCGGCAGCGACGACATGTGAGAGGCCCGCCGGAGCGATCCGGCGGGCCTTTCTTCTTTGCGCTTTTTCGACGAATCGGGCTCATCCTGCCGGGCGTCGACCGGGGCCTTCCCGTCGACGGGGGAGCGGTGGCGATGGCCGAGGCGAGGGGCGGCGAGTTCCTGAACGCGAGCCGGGCGCGCGGCTGGATCGCGCTGTCGGCGGCGATGACGGTCGCGGCGCTCGCGGTGGCGCTCGCCCTCTCGCACGACGGGCTCGATCCGTCGGGACGACCGCTCGGCACCGATTTCGTCTCCTTCTGGTCGGCGGCGCGGCTGGCGCTGTCGCAGGGGGCCGCGGCCGTCTGGGACGGGGCGCTGCTGGAGGCGGCCGAGCGCGCGGTCTTTCCGGGAATCGAGGGCTTCTACGCCTTCTTCTATCCGCCGGTCTTCCTGCTCCTCTGCCTGCCCTTCGGGCTGCTCGGTCCTCTCGCGGCGCTCGTCGCCTGGCTCGCCGTCACCGCGATCGCGGCGTGGCGCGGGCTCGTCGGGCTGACACGCGGGGCCTTCGGCGAGCGATGGGCGGCGATCGCCTTCCTCGGCCAGCCGGTGGTCTTCGTCGTCGCCGGGCACGGGCAGAATGCGTTCCTCTCGACCGCGCTCTTCGCCTTCGGCGCCGCCTTCGCCGAGCGTCGACCGGTCGTCGCCGGCATCGTCCTCGGCCTCCTCGTCTACAAGCCGCAACTGGCGCTGCTCCTGCCCTTCGCGCTCGCCGCGGCGGGGGCTTGGCGGCTCTTCGTGGCCACGGCGCTCTCGGCGGCGGGGTGGTGCCTCGTGTCGCTGGCGGTCTTCGGGAGTGATGCCTGGCGCGCCTTCTTCGCCATGAGCCGGATCGCCGGCGAGACGCTTCGAGAGGGCCTCGTCGCGCCGGAGAAGATGGCGAGCCTCTATGCCGGGCTGCGGGTGATCGGGGCCTCGGCGACGCTCGCCGGCACGGTGCAGGCGGTGGCGACCGTCGTCGTGATCGTCGCGGCGGTCACCGCGCTGCGGCGGGTACGGCTGCGGGGTGGGGCGGGCGAGGCGGCGGTGGTCGTCACGGCCG
>DBMN01000298.1 GCA_002298965.1 Rhizobiales bacterium UBA697
CCGGCAGCGCGTCGCGCAGGCCCATCCAGGCGAGCGCCACGACGAGGAGGGCGAGCGCGAAGGGCAGTGCCGCCTCGATCGCCACCGCCTCGGCGACGACCACCGCCCGAGCCCGCAGGCGAGCGCGCCCGAGGCGTCGATCGAGCGCGGCGAGGCCGAGGGTCTCGCCCCTCGGCGGGGCGTCGTGGTCGTTGGTGTCCATCGTCCTGTCCGGCGTCATCGACGCAGGTCTCGCATCGACGCTCGCGACCTCCGCCGCGGTCGACCGAACGTCCCACGCCGCCGCCTCGGCGGCAATGGCCCGCGCGGGATCGTGATCGCGCCCCGCGGACGGGACGGTCGATCAGAGCAGGAAGTCGAGAGGGAAGGACTTCTTCTCGGTCTTGGCGGGGTCCGTCGGCTTCGTGGACGACGGCCCGATCGGGCTGATCGGGAACGCGCTGCGCGACGCCTCCGACCCGGTGGCACGCGGCAACTCCGGCTCGGCCTTGCGGCCGCAACCCGAGAGCGCGAGTGCGAGCGCGACGGCGAGGACCGGGATGCGGAGACGTTCGAGAGAGATCGAAACGGTCATGGCTGCCTTCCGTTCGGCGGGCGGGGCGGACCTCAGGCGGAGGCCGGCTTTTCCTTGGCGAGGCGGGCGACCCAGCGCTTGGCCTGGGCACGCACGTTCTTCGGCGCCGTGCCTCCGTAGGAGACGCGGCTGGCGACCGACTTGGCGACCGACAGGACCGAGAAGACCTCCTCGGTGATGCCGGCATGGACCGCCTGCATCTCGGCGAGCGTCACCTTGTCGAGCGTGGTGTCGCGGTCGGCGGCGATCGCCACGATGCGGCCCGTCACGTGATGGGCCTCCCGGAACGGAATGCCGAGACGACGCACCAGCCAGTCGGCGAGATCGGTGGCGGTGGAGAAGCCCGAGCCGGCCGCCTTGCGCATGGTGGCGACCTCGGGTTCGAGATCGCGCATCATACCGGTGGTGGCGGCGAGCGCCAGCGACAGCGACTCGAGACCGTCGAAGATCTGCTCTTTGTCTTCCTGCATGTCCTTCTGATAGGTCAGCGGAAGACCCTTCATCACCATCAGCAGCGCGTTGAACGAGCCGGCGATGCGGCCGGTCTTGGCGCGCACCAGCTCGGCCGCGTCCGGGTTGCGCTTCTGCGGCATGATCGACGAGCCGGTGGTGAACTTGTCGGAGAGCTTGACGAAGCGGAACTGCGCCGAGGTCCAGATCACGATCTCTTCGGCGAGCCGCGACAGATGCATCGCCGCGATCGACGCCGCCGCCAGCGCCTCGAGGGCGTAGTCGCGGTCGGCGACCGAATCCATCGAGTTGGCGGTCGGACGGTCGAAGCCCAGCGCCGACGCGACCATCGCCCGATCGGTCGGGAACGACGTGCCGGCGAGCGCGGCGGCGCCCAGCGGGCACTCGTTGAGGCGGGCGCGGGCGTCCCTCAGGCGGGCGCGGTCGCGCGCCCACATCTCGACATGGGCGAGGAGATGGTGGCCGAAGGTCACCGGCTGGGCCGACTGGAGATGGGTGAAGCCCGGCATGACGACGGCGGCGTGTTCCAGCGCCTTGGCGGCGGTCACGCTCATCAGATCATGAAATTGTGAGTCGAGGTGATCGAGGGTGTCGCGTACCCAGAGCTTGACGTCGAGCGCGACCTGATCGTTGCGCGAGCGCGCCGTGTGGAGACGGCCGGCGGCGGGACCGATCTTCTGGGCGAGCTTCGCCTCGATGTTCATGTGGATGTCTTCGAGGCTGCGCTCGAAGACGAAGGTCCCCGCCTCGATCTCCGCGGCGATCTCGTCGAGACCGGCATGGATCGCGTCGCGATCGGCCACCGAGATGATGCCGCGCTCGGCGAGCATGATGGAGTGAGCCTTGGAACCGGCGATGTCCTGGCGCCACAGTTTCTGGTCGAAACCGATGGAAGCGTTGATTTCTTCCATGATGGCGTCGGGACCGGTGGCGAAGCGGCCGCCCCACATGCGATTGGACATGACGAACCTTTCTCGACGGTCGAAGACCCGGAGACCGAGATGAACGAACGAGACGAAGACGCCGCCGCCCCGTCGACCCCGCGCCCCCGAACGGGGTCGCGGCTCGGTCTCATCGTGGCGGCCTGCGCGATCGCCGGCCTCGCGGCCTTCGGTCTCGTTCGCGTATACGGGATCGGCGGGGCGGGTGGCAACGACGAGACGGCGGGAAAATGCAGCGCGGCCCCGGCCGCGGCCGCGCGTCTCGCCCCGGCCCTGCGTGACGATGTCGCGAGCCTCGTGCCGACGAGCACGCCGCGCGACCTCTCGACCCTCGCCTTCCGCGACGCCGACGGCAGCCCGACCACCCTCGCCGCCTGGCGGGGACGCGTCGTCCTGGTCAATCTCTGGGCCACCTGGTGCCCGCCCTGCCGCGCCGAGATGCCCGCCCTCGACCGGCTCCAGGCCAGGGCCGGATCGAAGGACTTCGAGGTGGTGACGATCAATCTCGACAGCCGCGATCCGGAACGCCCCAAGGCCTTCCTCGCCGAGATCGGCGCCACCACGCTCGCCCATCGCACCGACGCGACGCTCGGCGTCTTCAAGGCGCTGAAGCAGATCGGTCTCGCCTCCGGCCTGCCGACCACCATCCTGGTCGACCGGCAGGGTTGCGAGCTGGGCACGATGGCCGGCCCCGCCCACTGGGACGCCCCGGCGGCGCTGACCCTGGTCGAAGCGGCGACGAAGTCGTGAGACGAAGACGCCGCGATCGGTGGATCGCGGCGCGGACGGGATCGGCGAGAGGGGCGAAGGCTCAGACGTAGTAGTCGAGCATCGTGCCCGAGGTGCCGGTCGAAGTCGACCAGCTGTTGGTGAAGAGCATCACCGACGAGGCGCCGACACCGGACTTCGACGCCAACGAATACATGTTGTCGTCGAGCATCGAGGCGAGCGAGGTCTTGCCGGCGTTCTCCTGCGCCTGTTTGGCGGCATTCACCTGCACGGCGGCGAGCGATCCGAACCCGCGGATGCGCGAACCCGTCGCCGCCGAGGACGCGTGCGAGGTCGCGGGACGCAGGGTGGAAATGCCGGCCATGACGGTCTCCGGTGGGAAACTCCCGAATTTCGGCGGGGGCACGCAGAACTCTCGAACCCCGCGCCGAGAACACTAGGCACCGGGAGTAAAGGAAGTGTTGCCGTCCACCCCCGCGCGCGCTCAGCGGATGCCGAACCGGCGATAGGTGTCGAACACCGCCGTCTCGGTCTCGGCCCTGGCGATCCGGGCGGCGACCGACCGGTGTTCCTGGGTTTCGCCGCCCCAGCCCCAGGCGTCGGCCGGCACCTCGTCGACGACGACATAGCTCTCCGGCCGCGCAGGTCCGAGGATCCGCGCCATCGCCGCCGAGGCGGCGGCGACGAAGGCGGCCTTCTCGTCCTTGTCGTTGGTGCCCTGGGTGACGCGAATCACCACCCGGAACGACGCGGCGTCGAGGTCGGCGAGCGAGCGCGTGCCGACGAACCACTGCGCCGGCGGGATCGTCTCCACCACGGTCGCCGTCACCGCCTCCGCCTTGCCGAGCAGCCGGCCGGAGAGCGACACGAGGGTGCGGGCGATCTCGCCGATCGCGGCGGCATCGACGCGGGGCGACGAGACGAGGGCATGGATGGTCGGCATGGGGCGCGCTCCTTGGCGGTCCGGCGGGCTTGCCGGTTCGTGAAGGATGGCGCTGCGGCTTGCATTACTGAAACGAATTGATACCATTTCAATCATTCGAAAATGAAATCATAGGGGCGCCATGGCCGATCTCGACATCGAACTCCTGCGCACCTTCGTCGCGCTCGCCGAGCACCGCAGCTTCACGCTCGCCGGCGACCTGCTGGGCGCGACGCAATCGACCGTGTCGGTCCGCCTGCGGAAACTCGAGGACCGCCTAGGCCGACGCCTGTTCGAGCGCACGCCGCGGGCCGTCGCCCCGACCTCCTTCGCCGAGGGCTTCCTGCCCGNNGCGCCCGCCGCATCCTCGCCCTGCACGACGACGCGCTCGCCCGCGCAGCGCGGACGGTGCCGCTCCGGCGCGTCGGCCTCGGCGTCAGCGAACACGCGACCGCCGGCCGCCTGCCCGACATCCTGCACTCGCTCCACGGCGCCCTGCCGGGGCTGACGCTGTCGATGACGCTGGGTCTCTCGGAGGAATTGCGCGACGACTTCGCGGCCGGCCGCCTCGACGCGGCGGTGACCCGTCGCTTCCGCCGCGACGCGACCGCCGAGGGCGAGAACGGTGGCGAAGGGCGCGTGCTCTTCGGCGACGATCTGGTCTGGGCGATGTCGCCGACCTGCACCTGGGGGCCGGGGCGCCCGGTGCCCCTCGCCCTCCTCGCTCGGCCCTGCCGGGTGCACGATCAGGCGCTCGAGGCGTTGACCCGGGCGGGTCTGCCCTTCGTCGTCACCTTCTCCAGCCGCGGCCTCGCGGCGGTCAGGGCGGCGATCGCCGCCGGCATCGGCATCGGCTGCATCGGCCGTTCGGCGGTGCCCGAGGGTGTCGTCGTGGCGGGACCCGACCACGGTCTGCCCGACCTGCCGTCGAGCGAGATCGTCCTGCACACGACCCGCGACCGCGAGCTGGCGCCGGTGTTCGAGCGGATCGCCGCCGCCTTTCGCGGCGTCGCCGCCGCGCCCCCGGTCGCCGAGCCGGCGTGAGGCTCAGGCGCCGAGACCGCCGCGGGCGATCACGAAGTCGGCGATCGCCTCGAGCCCGTCGGCGGTCTTCATGTTGGCGAAGACG
>DBMN01000209.1:0-10498 GCA_002298965.1 Rhizobiales bacterium UBA697
TGCGCGATGCTTCGAGACGCGGGCCTTCGGCCCGCTCCTCAGCATGAGGTGCCTTTTTCTTATTTCGATACAAACACATACGCCTCATGCTGAGGAGGCGTTCGAAGAACGCCGTCTCGAAGCATCGCGCACCCGAGCACCGACCTCGCCGTCCCGCCTCAGCCCGCAGCGAGCCGCGCCACCACGCCCTCGCCCGCCGCCCTGCCGGTGGCGAAACAGGCCTGCAGCAGGTAGCCGCCGGTCGGGGCTTCCCAGTCGAGCATCTCGCCACAGACGAAGACGCCCGGCTGCTTCTTCAGCATGAAGCGGGCATCGACCTCGTCGAAGCGGATGCCGCCGGCCGAGGAGATCGCCTTGTCGAGCGGCGCCATGCCGGAGATGCGGATCGGCACCGCCTTGACCAGCGCGGCGAGATCGGCCGGCGCGGTCGGCAACTTGCCGCCGGCGCCTTCGCGCAGCAGGCCCGCGGCGACCGGGGCGAGGCCGGCGTTCTTGCGCAGGACGTTGGCCATGCTGTCGCCCTTGCGGGCATCGCCGATCGAACGGGCGATCTCCTCTGCCGCGACGCCGGGGCGCAGGTCGAAGATCACCGTCGCCGAACCCTCTGCGGCGATGCGGTCGCGGATCGCCGCCGACAGCGGATAGATCGCCCCGCCCTCGAGGCCGCGGCGCGTCACCATCGCCTCGCCGATCGAGACCTCGTCGTCGAGGCGGATCGCTACGCGCTTCAGCGGCGAGCCCTCGAAACGGTCGCGGAAGATGTCGCTCCAGGCGACGTCGAAGCCGCAATTGGTGGGCGTGAGCGGCGCCACCGCGATGCCGAGGTCCTCGAGGATCGTCGTCCAGGTACCGTCGGAGCCGAGGCGCGGCCAGCTGGCGCCGCCGAGCGCCAGGACCACCGCGTCGGCGGGAAGACGCTCCTCGTTGCCGGCGGCGTCGCGGAAGACCGGCACGCCCTCGGCGAAACCGGTCCAGCGCAGACGGGTGCGGCTCGTCACGCCGAGGTCGGCGAGACGCTTCCCCCAGGCGCGCAGCAGCGGCGAGGCCTTGAACGACTTGGGGAAGACGCGGCCCGACGAGCCGACGAAGGTCTCCTCGCCGAGATCGGCCGCGAAGGCGCGCAGCGCCTCGGGCGGGAAGGCCATGATTGCGCCGCGCAGGCGGAACACCGCCTCGCCGTAGCGCGTCAGCAGCCGATCGAGCGGTTCGGAATGGGTGAGGTTCAGCCCGCCGCGGCCGGCCATCAGCAGCTTGCGGCCGAAGGAGGGCATTCGGTCGACGATGGTGACGCCATGACCCGCCGCCGCGATCACGTCCGCCGCCATCAAACCCGCCGGCCCGCCGCCGATCACCACCACGTTGCTCATTCCGATCCCTCCGGCACGCTCCGGACCGAAACGATTCCGGCGGCCATGGAGGCTTGATCCCCCATCGGGGCCGCCGACGCAAGCACCGACGACGAACCGTCATCGTTTCCTATCGTCGAACGATCCATTCGCCAGGCCGGGGATGGGCATCGAAGGCGACCTAAGTCATTCTCCCGATCGAGCCGCGGCCTGCCCCGCCGCGACGACAAGATCCCCCCCTCGAAGACGGCGCGACGCGCCCCGGAGATCCCCATGACCAAGGTCCTCGTCCTCTACTATTCCTCCTACGGCCACCTCGAGACGATGGCGAACGCGGTCGCCGAGGGCGCCCGTTCGGCCGGCGCCGAGGTCGTGGTGAAGCGCGTGCCGGAGACCGTTCCGGAAGAGGTCGCCAAGGGCGCCCACTTCAAGCTCGATCAGGCCGCGCCGATCGCCACCGTCGAGGAGCTGCCGGACTACGACGCGATCATCTTCGGCGCGCCGACCCGTTTCGGCACCGTCGCCTCGCAGATGCGCTCCTTCATCGACCAGACCGGCGGCCTGTGGTTCACCGGCAAGCTGATCGGCAAGGTCGGCTCGATCTTCACCTCGTCGGCGACCCAGCACGGCGGTCAGGAATCGACCATCCTCGGCTTCATGCCGACCCTGCTGCATCACGGCATGGTGGTCGTCGGCCTGCCCTATTCCTTCGCCGGCCAGATGGGCCTCGACGAGATCAAGGGCGGCTCGCCCTACGGCGCCTCCACCATCTCGGACGGCGACGGCTCGCGTCAGCCCTCCAAGGTCGAGCTCGACGCCGCCCGCTTCCAGGGCCGTCACGTCGCCGAGATCGCCGGCAAGCTGGCGAAGTGATGCGGCTTCCGGCGGCCCGCGCCGCCGGACACACGCGATGAAAAATGCCCCGCGTCGGGAAACCGGCGCGGGGCAGTTTCGTCTCGGGGGGAGAGCCCTCGCCGGTCGGCGAGGGAGGAGATCACTTCACGATCGCCCAGGTGCCGTCCTTCACGGTGATGAGGATGCGGCCGCGATCGTCGACGCCGTAGTGGTTGGTGGCCGTGTAGTTGTAGACCGCCTGGCTCGCGGCGAGTTCCTTCTCGCTCTCGAGCGCGGCGCGGATCGCCTCGCGGAACTCCTGCGTGCCGGGCTTGGCGGTCTTCAGCGCCACGGGCACGACGCGCTTCAGCAGTTCGAAGACGTCGTTCATGTGGGCGCCGAACTGCGTCACCGAGCCGGCGCCGAACTTCGCCTCGTAGGCCGTCGTATAGGCGACGCCCGGCGCCTTCGTCAGGGCGGAAGCGTCCTGCGCGTCGGCGGCGACCACCGGGCCGGCCGTGAAGATCACGCCCTCGGCCGACTTGCCGGCGATGCGCATGAAGTCGCGGGTGACGGCGCCGTGGGTCTGGTAGATCGGCCCGGTGAAGCCGCGCTCGCGCAGGCCGATGACCGGCAACGCCGCGGCGGTGCCCGAGGCGCCGACCAGCACCGCGTCGGGACGCGAGGCGACCAGCTTCAGCACCTGGCCCGCGACCGAAGTGTCGGCGCGGGCGTAGCGCTCGTCGGCGACCATCTCGAGGCCCATGGGCTCGGCCGAGGCCTTGAATTCCTTGACCCAGAGATCGCCCCAGCTGTCGGAGAAGCCGATGATGCCGACGCGCTTGACGCCCTTGGCCTTCATGTTCTCGAACAGGCCCTTGGCCATCAGCGGCACCGGCTGCGGCATGACGAAGGTCCATTTCTCGCGGCCCGGCTGGAATGGCATCGGCGAGAGCGCGAAATGCGGCAGCGCCGCCTCGAAGGCGACGCCGGCCACCGCGATGGTGGCAGGGGTGACCGACGAGCCGATCAGGATGTCGACCTTGTCCTCGGTGGCGAGGCGGCGGGCATTGGTGGTGGCATTGGTCGGATCGCCGGCGTCGTCGAGCTGGACGATCTCGAGCTTCGCCCCGCCGTAGTCCTTGGCGACGACCTCGAGCGTGTTCTTCTCGGGGATGCCGAGGGCGGCGCCCTGGCCGGTCGTCGAGATGGTGACGCCGACCTTGATGACCGGCGCGTCGGCGAGCGCCGGCGCGGCGAGGCCGACGGCGAAGACGGCGCCCAGCAGGGCCCGTCGCGAGAACTGCGACATGCGATCGGTCACGGGAGTTCCTCCTCTTTCGCGTTTCCTCGTGGGCGCCGGCATCTTCTCGCGCCGGTCGCCCGAATGCGTCCGCCGGCCGGTCAGCCGTTCGGGGTCGAGAGCCGGCGGATCACCTCGTCCGGGATCGCCTTCGGCTTCATCTTCTTGGGATCGTCGGGATCGCGGCCGGCCCAGACGCGGACCTCGCGCGCTTCGATGGCGACGATCTCGCCGCCGTCGGGGCCGGGCCGCAGCAGGCGATGGGCGATCTCGAAGCTCGAGCGGCCGAACTTCACCACGCGGGTCTCGATCACCACGTCGTCGCCGAAGGACGAGGGCACGGAGAACTTCGCGCCGGTATCGACCATCGGGTAGCCGATGATGTCGAAGTCGGCGATGAGATCGCGCTTCTTCCAGCCGACCGCCTCGAAGAGGTGATGGGTGGATGAATCGAACATCGCGAAATAGCGCGGATAGAAGACGATGCCGGCGGCGTCGCAGTCGGCCCATTCGATCCGCACGGTGCGTCGGTTGACGAACATCGGCCTCACCGCGGCTGCATGCGAAGGGCGCCGTCGAGGCGGACCACTTCGCCGTTGAGATAGGCGTTCTCGGCCATGGCGACCGCGAGCGCCGCGAATTCCGACGGCTCGCCGAGGCGCGCCGGGAAGGGGATCGAGCGGCCGAGCGAGGCACGCGCCTCCTCCGGCAGCCCGAGCAGCAGCGGCGTCAGGAAGAGGCCGGGGGCGATGGCGTTGACGCGGATGCCGAACTGGGCGAGCTCGCGGGCGATCGGCAACGTCATCGAGACGATGCCGCCCTTGGAGGCCGCATAGGCCGCCTGTCCGATCTGGCCCTCGAAGGCGGCGACGGAGGCCGTGTTGATCACCACGCCGCGCTCGCCGGTGTCCAGAGGCTCGAGCCGGCTCATGGCGGCGGTGGCGAGCCGCAGCATGTTGAAGGAGCCGAGGAGGTTCACCCGGATCACCGTCTCGAAGTCGGCGAGCGCCTGCGGCCCCTCCTTGCCGAGCACCCGCTTGGCGATGCCGATGCCGGCGCAGTTGACGAGGATGCGGGCGACCCCGACCTCGCGCTCGATGCGGGCGAAGGCGGCCTCGGCGGCGCTCGCATCCGCCACGTCGAGGGCGATCGCCAGACCGCCGAGCGCACTCGCGACCTCGGTTGCCGCCGCCTCGTTGCGGTCGACGATCACGAGTTTCGCGCCCTTGGCCGCCAGTGCCTCCGCCGTCGCCCGGCCGAGACCTGAGCCGCCGCCGGTGACGATCGCGATCGAACCTTCGATCTTCATGAACGCTCTCCCGCCGCTTCCGGGTTTTCGACGAGGACGGCGATGCCCTGACCGCCGCCGATGCAGGCCGACGCGATGCCCCAACGGAGACCACGCCGCCGCAGTTCGCGGGCGACGGTCAGCGTCAGGCGCACGCCGGTCGCCCCGAGCGGATGGCCGATGGCGATGGCGCCGCCGTTGACGTCCAGCTTCTCCTCGTCGAGGCCGAGTTCGATGGCGCAGGCCATGACCTGGGCGCCGAAGGCCTCGTTGATCTCGACGCGGTCGACCTCGCCGACGGCGATGCCGGCCTCGGCGCAGACCGCGCGGATCGCCGGCACCGGGCCGATGCCCATGTGGTCGGGCGCGACGCCGACGGAAGCCGCTGCCACCACGCGGGCGAGCGGACGGCGGCCCTCGGCGCGGACCCGCTTGCCGGAAGCGAGCACCACGGCGGCGGCGCCGTCGACGATCGCCGAGGAATTGCCGCCGGTCTGGACGCCGCCGAAGGCGGGGCGGATCTTCGCCAGCATCTCGATCGGCGAGGGACGGACGTGGTCGTCCTCGCGGACGACGTCGCCCTTCTTCGGCAGTTTGATGGCGCGCGGGTCGAAGCCGTCGCGTTCGAAGGTCTCGTCGGTGACCGCGACGATCTCGTCGTCGAAGAAGCCCTCTTCGCGCGCCTTCAGCGCACGGGCGAAGGAGCGGGCGGCGAAGGCGTCGACCGCCTCGCGGCCGATGCCATGCTTCTTGGCGAGGTTCTCCGCCGTGCCGCCCATGGTGGTGTGGCAGGCGGTGTCGAGCAGGCTCTCCCACAGGAAGTCCCTGAACTCGATCTGGCCCATGCGGAAGCCGTTTCGATGGGTATAGGCGGCGACCGGATTGCGGCTCATCGACTCGGTGCCGACGGCGAGAGCCGCCTCGACCCGGCCGAGCGAGATCGCGTCCGCCGCCTGAGCCACCGCCTCGACGCCGGTGCCGCAGATGCGCTGGACGAGATGGGCGGGCACCTCCACCGGCACGCCACAGTAGAGGCTGACGTGACGGGGCAGGAAATAGGCGTCGAAACTCGCCTGCGCCATGTTGCCGGCGACCACCGTGCCGATGGTCGCGGGATCGACGGCGGCGCGCTTCAGCGCCTCGCGGCCGGCCTTGATGGCGAGATCGGTCGGCGACACGGTCGAGAGCCGGCCGTTGTAGTCGCAGAAGGGGGTGCGCACGCCGTCGAGAATGAAGACGTCGTCGAAGGCGAGCGCGACGGCGCCCGGAACGGTGGTCATGGTCGGTCCCTCAGATGCGGACGACATGGGGCGCGGCGTCGGGGGCATAGAGCGCCTCGACGTCGGCGGCACGGTTGGCGAGCACGGCGCGCTGGTTGAGCGAGCCCTTGTCGGTCGCCTCGCCGAGGTCGATCGACGGCGGCGTCGACAGAAGCGCGAGCCGGGTGACGCGGGTCGACGACCCCGTCGCCTCGCGGGCGAGTTCGGCGAGCCGCTCCTGGAAGACGTCCTTGACCATCTGGTCGCAGAGGACCTCGTCGAAGGGCGTCTCGGGGGGAAGATGCGGCGCGAGCTTCCGCGTCTCGACCTCGTCGGGGAAGACCAGCATGCCGACGTGGTCGCGGTCGTGGCCGGTGACGGCGGCGTCCTTGACCAGCGGATCGAAGCGGCCGACGAATTCGGTCCTGAGCGGGCCGACCGAGACCCAGGTGCCGGTCGCCAGCTTGAAGTCCTCGGCGACGCGGCCGTCGAACTCGAAGCCGGCGGCGAAGTTGTTGGGCTCGGCGAGGCGCAGTGCGTCGCCCATCAGATAGAAGCCCTCGGCATCGAAGACGCCCTGCGTCAGATCGGGGCGGCGCCAGTAGCCGGGCGTGATGTTGGGGCCGCGCAGGCGGGCCTCGAGCTTGCCGGCGTTGGGCACGAGCTTCAGCTCGACGCCGCGATGGGGCACGCCGACGATGCCGGGGCGATCGGCATCGCGCACGCCGATGAGGGCGCCGGGGGCGGTCTCGGTCGAGCCGAGCGAGGTGGTGAAGGCGATCGGCCGGCCGACGGTCTCGATCGCCAGTTCGCGGTAGGCGTCCCAGATCGGTTTGGAGAGGCCGGCACCGGCATAGAACATCAGCTTCAGCCGCGAGAAGAACCGGGTGCGCAGATCGGCGTCGGCGCGCAGATGCGGCAGCAGCGCCTCGAAGCCCTTGGGGACGTTGAAGTAGATGGTCGGGGCGATCTCGCGCAGATTGGCGATGGTCGCGCCGATGCCGGCCGGGATCGGCTTGCCCTCGTCGATGTAGAGCGTGCCGCCGTTGTAGAGGGCGATGCCGAAGTTGTGGTTCGAGCCGAAGGTGTGGGCCCAGGGCAGCCAGTCGACCAGCACCGGCGGCTCGTCCTTGAGGAAGGCCAGCGCCTCGGCGAGCATCGCCTGATTGGCACAGAGCATGCGCTGGGTATTGGTCACCGCCTTCGGATAGCCGGTCGAACCGGACGTCAGCAGGAACTTGGCGATCGTGTCGGGACCGACCTCCGAGCGCGCCGAGACGACGGCCGACGAGATCGGCCGGTCGAGCAGGCTCGAGAAGCGGGTGGCGCCGAGCTCGGCGGCGGTGTCGTCGGAGACGACGATCTCGATGCCGCGGCTGCGCGCCAGCCTCAGGGCCCGGCCGAAGGTGACGCCGTCGGAGGCGAAGACCAGGCGCGGGGTCAGGAGATCGATCGCATAGGCGAGTTTGCCGAGATCCTGCGAGATCGTGGAATAGGCCGTCGACATCGGGCAGGTCGGCACGCCGACCGCCATACCGGCGAGGGAGAGCAGCGCGTGGTCGATGCCGTTGCCCGACAGGATCAGCACCGGCTCTTCGGGCGACAGATCGCGGGCGAGGAGCGCCGCGCCGATGTGAAGCATCTGTTCGAAAGCGGCGCCGTAGGTCAGTTCGCGCCAGCCGCCGGTCTGGTCGCGCTCGGCCAGGAACACCCGGTGCGGCGTGACCTTGGCCCAGTGTTCGAGCCGATCGACCAGCGAGGCGGAATAGTGCGGCAGCGGCTTGGCGGAGCGCACGACGATGACGCCGTCGGGACGGCTCTCGACGACGGGGTCGAGCCTGCCGAAGAGACGCATCGGCGCGATCGCCGGTATCATGGCGTTCATGGTTCCCTCCCCGGAGCGCGCGGGTCCCCGCGTCGGCTCCTCGTTTCCTCGTGCCCCGGTTCGGGCGTCGACGGCCGATTTTTCGGCTCGCCGGGTGTTCCTCCGCGCCCGGTCAGTCCGGACGGGAAACCTTGGCGGCGCGCTTCTCGAGGAAGTCGCGGACGCGGCTCTTGGCCTCGCGGTCGCCCTGAGCGACCGCCGAGACGAGACTTTCCATCAGATAGCCGACGCGCGGATCGGCATCGGCGATGCGCGGCAGGGCCTGGATCACCGAGAAGTTGGTGAGGGGGGCGTTGGCGCACATCTTGGTCGCGAGTTCGAGCCCGCGGGCGAAGCCCTCGCCGTCCTCGACGAGATACTGCGAGAAGCCGAGCGGCACGCCCTCGGCGGCCGAATAGGTGCGGCCGGTCAGCATCATGTCGGCCATGCGGGCGACGCCGATCAGCTTGGGCAGACGGACGGAACCGCCGCCGCCGACGAAGATGCCGCGCTGGCCTTCGGGCAGGGCGTAGAAGGCGTTCTTCTCGGCGACGCGGACATGGGCGGCGCAAGCGAGTTCGAGGCCGCCGCCGATCACCGCGCCCCTGAGGACCGCGACCACCGGCACGCGGCCGAATTCGATCTTCTCGAAGCAGCGATGCCAGGCGCGCGAGTGGAACACGCCCTCGGTGACGTCGCGCTCGGAGATCTCGGAGAGGTCGAGGCCGGCGGAGAAATTCGGCCCGATGCCGTGGATCACCACCGAACGGACGTCGGGGGCGAGCGTCGAGAAGGTCTCGTCGAGCGCCTCGATGGTCTCGTCGTTGATGGCGTTGCGCTTGGCCGGGCGATCGAGGCCGACGACGAGCACGTCGCCGCGCCGCTCGACCACGATCGGCGATCCGGCGGCGACCGCCGCTGCCGCGGAGGACTGGGACACGGGCATCTCGCTCCTCGATGTTCAATTTTGTAATAGTTATTTTCTATAACAATCTCGCGCTGTCAAGCGATCCGTCGCGGCAAAATGCGGAGAAACACGGATGGGGCGTCCGAGGGGCCACCCGCCCCCGCGCGACGACAGGCCGCACCCTCCGGAACGGGCCGAAACGTGCAGAAACGCCGCTCGAGTGCGGCGGCAGGCCGGGTGCGGGACGGGGAGCCGGTCGGACGGCCGGCGGGAAACGACGGGCGGATCCGCCTCGCGCGGCGGACGGACGGGGGTGCGGGGGCTTGGGGGCGCGCGAGCGCCGGGCTCACTCGGCCGCGCCGCGGACCAGTCCGCCGTTGCACAGGGCGTCGCAGATCACCGCCCAGGCGCCGCGGTCCGCCGGGGTCTGGCCGACGCCGAGGGCGGAGGCGAGGAGGTCGAGCGACTCCCAGTCGCGGCTGCGCCGCGCGGCGGAAATGGCGGATTCGGCCGCGAATGCACCGCGTCGCCACTCGTTCAGGTCGCGATCGTTCATCGTGTCGGCTTCGTCGTGCATGGCGCGCCTCACTCAGTCGTACGGCCGGTGGCGTCGGCAGGTCGGGCGAGACGTCGCTCGCTCCGGAGATGTCGGCAACATCGACGGAAGGCGATCCGCGTCGGCGGCAATTCGTCGGCGAGACCGGAGCATGTACGAGCGACCCATCCGGTCGATTTCGTACACGATCACCACGCGACGATCCTTGTCGGCACTGGCGCGTCCGAGCAAGAGCCGCGACGTAATACGATCGTATAAGAAACGTCACGAAGACCGGTCGGACATCGTCGTCGCCGTCTTCGACGCCGGATCTCGCGCGCGAGCAGCGGGCGGCGATCGCGTCGGCGAAGACCTTCGTCCGATGGTCGAGGAGCGCTGCCGCCGATCGCGAAGCTGGAGTAGACTGACGAGGGCGCGACGATCGACCGACTCGTCGGCGACGAGAGCCGTGACGTAGAACGTGCCGGCCGCGAGGCGGCGCGAGAGAATTTCCGGGCCATCGCTCCGGGCCGGGCCGCCGCGTTTCGATCGATGCCGGACGCGGCAGCGCCGGCCCACGGGCGACGGGGCCGTCGGATGCATGGCCGGCCGGCGGAGAAGGCGCGGCCGGATCCCTTCGGCGAGACCCCGACTGGGGTCTTTACTGATACCAAAGTATTCCTACTTTGGTATCACTCTCGCGAAGTCATATGATGAGTGGCGACCCATGGGTCGCCGACCCGAGAGGCCCGTTCATGTCGCAGTCGCCCCGCCTCGTCCTCGTGGTGAACTCCGGTTCGTCTTCGATGAAGTTCACGCTTCTGCCGGCCGGCGGCGGCGAAGCGCTGGTCTCGGGCATCGCCGAATGCCTCGGGCTTCCCGAGGCCCGCATCGTCGTCAAGGAGAACGGCGCCAAGACCATCGCCGACCTGACGCGCGGCGACCACGCCGGCGCCATCGCCGCTCTCTTCGATCGGCTCGACCACGAGGGCCTGCTCGACCGCATCGCCGTCGTCGGCCATCGCGTCGTCCAGGGCGGCGACATCTTCAAGGAGAGCGTGATCGTCACGCCGCAGGTGATCGCCGACATCGAGAAGCTCGCGCCGCTCGCGCCCCTGCACAATCCCGCCCATCTGATCGGCCTGCGCGCCTGCATCGAGGC
>DBMN01000209.1:10620-48151 GCA_002298965.1 Rhizobiales bacterium UBA697
CACGGCCTCGTCGTCGCCCATCTCGGCAACGGCGCCTCGGCGACCGCGGTCGTCAACGGCTGCTCGGTCGACACCTCGATGGGCATGACGCCGCTCGAGGGTCTGGTCATGGGCACCCGTTCCGGCGACATCGACGTCGGCGCCGTCGCCCACATCGCCCGCGTCTCCGGCAAGGACATCTTCCAGCTCGACGCCATGCTCAACAAGGAGAGCGGCCTGCTCGGCATCTCCGAACTGTCCAACGACTGCCGCACGCTGGAAGCCGCTGCCGACGAGGGCCACGAGGGCGCCAAGCTGGCGCTCGACGTCTTCGTCCACCGCCTCGCCCGCTACGTCGGCGCGCTGGCGACCTCGCTGCCGC
The DNA here is from genome assembly GCA_002298965.1 of Rhizobiales bacterium UBA697. Taxonomy (GTDB): domain Bacteria; phylum Pseudomonadota; class Alphaproteobacteria; order Rhizobiales; family Ancalomicrobiaceae; genus Pinisolibacter. Next base: position 10,982 of record DBMN01000209.1, read on the forward strand.
GCTTCGACGCGCTGGTCTTCACCGGCGGCATCGGCGAGAATTCGGCGCGGATCCGCGCCATGACGCTGAAGCACCTCGCGGTCTTCGGCTTCGCGATCGACGAGGCGGCCAATGCCGCGACCTTCGGCGGCAGGGCCGGGGTCATCGGTCGCGGTCGCGCCACCCTCGCCGCCGTGGTACCGACCGACGAGGAGGGCCTCATCGCCGCCGATGCCGCCCGCCTCGCAGGCCTCGACGCGACCGAGGTCGCGGAGGCGTCCCCCCCGGCCCGCCTGTCGATCCGGCGCTGACGGACGTTGCGAGACCGAACGGCCCGCGCCGCGGCGGTTCCCCCCGCCTGGTCAGGCGGCGGGGGTGGGCTCCAGGCGGAAGGCACGGTCGGGCGACCGATCGGCGGGGATCGCCGTGTCGATCGCGCGGAAGCCCTTCGCCTCGATCGTCAGCCGCGTCGCCCCTCCTGCCGGCGCGACCGCGAAGCGGAAGTCGCCGAAGGCGTCGGTCCTGGTCTCCAGCGTCACACCGTCGGCGAGCTGCAGCCGGACGCGCGCTCCCTCGAGGCATTCCTCGAGATCGGCGATCGTCCCGGTCACCGTGCCGGCGACGATCTCGCCCTCGAGCCGCTCCTGCCCGCGATAGAGCACGCGCGGACGCACGCCCTCCTCGCCCGGCAGCGCCCGCCAGCCCTCGCGTCGACACTTCTCGTCGCGCGCCGCGTCGGTGAGCTTCTCGCTCTTCAGCGCCCCGGTCGGACAGACCTGCTCGACGCGGGTGCGCTTCCAGCCGCCGTCGAGCAGGTGGACGTCGAAGGGCCAGGCCTGGGGCAGGCCGAGGTCCTCGTTCCACAGTACCGCGCCGAAGGGACAAGCCTCGACGATCGCCTTCTGGCCCCGCGCCTTCTCCGGGTGGATCACCACGATCCCGTCGGCCCGCTTCTCCACCGCCCCGCCGGTCGCGACCTTCATGCAGGGCGCGTCGTCGCAGTGGCGACAGGTCTTGGGCAGATAGGTCACCTCCGTGAAGGGCGCGCGGCCGCGTTCGTGGTGTTCGACCGCGAACCAGGTCGCATCCGAGACCGGCTGCGGCGCGAAGACGCCCGACACGTCGTTGCCGACGTACTCGTCCTTCACCGCGATGAAGCAGTTGCGGCAACCGCTGCACTTCGGCAGATCGACGAAGAGGTTCCACTTGGACGTCATGCCGCAAAGTCCTTCTTCTCGCCGTCCCAGGCTTCGATCTCGATCAGGCAGGAGTTCGGCGCCGAGGCGTTGGTCATCGCCGACTGGAAGCGCTTGTTGGTGAGCGTGTTGACGCAGCCGCCGCGCTCCGCGCTCTCGCCGGGAACCCCCAGCGGCGCATAGACGGCGGAACTCTCGAAGGCGTGGATGACGCCGGGCTGGATGCGCTCGGTCACCATCGCCGCGCAGATGACGGCGCCGCGGTCGTTGAAGAGCCGCACCAGTTGGTGATGGCGGATGCCGCGGGCGGCGGCATCGACCGGGTTGATGCGGGCGACCCAGTAGTACCAGCCGTCGACGAGCACACGATGCTCCTCGATGTCGTTGACGAAGCTCGCCTTGCCGTCCTGCGCCGTGTGGAACGAATAGCGCGGATGCGGCGAGATCAGCTGGAGCGGGTATTTCTCCAGAAGCTCGGTCGTCTGCCGCCCTTCCCACGAGGGGATGTAGCGGTTCAGCGCCGGGCGTTCGGGATCGTTGCCCAGACGCGCGAGGCTCGACGAGACGAACTCGATCTTGCCCGACTGCGTCTGCAGCCCGTGGCCGAACTTCTCGCGGAACTCGGCCGGCAGCGGATGCGGCTCCGGCACGTCCTTCTTCCGGCCTTCGGCGAACCAGCGATAGGACGGCTTCTGGCGCAGCGCGTCCTTCTCGGCCGGGACGACGTAGTAGCCCTTCTTCAGGAACTTCTCCCAGGAGATCTTCTTCGGCAGGTCCGAGGCCTCGAAGACCATCTTGCACCAGTCGAGCTCGGTGCGGCCCTCGGCGAAATAGGCCGAGAGGCCGAGCCGTTTGGAGATGTCGAGGAAGATCTGGAAATCCGACCGGCTCTCGCCGAGCGGCTCGATGCACTTGTGCTGGATGCCGATGACGCGGTGATTGAGCTGACCCTCGTTGTGGTAGCTGTAGCCGCCGGCATTGGCCCATTCGCCGATGTCCCAACGCTCGAAGTTGGTGCAGGCCGGCAGGATGACGTCGGCGAAGGGCACCTCGCCCTCGTTCCAGATCGACTGGTTGACGACGAACTCCAGGCTCTCGTGGCGATAGGCCTTGGCGAGCCGGTTCGAATCCATCGACGTGCCGAAATGCGAGCCGCCGTACTTGTACATCATGCGGATCGGCGAATGGCCGGGCGACGGGTAGCCGAACTTGGCGAACTGGCGTTCGAGCGAGCGCGGATCGGTCGGATAGCCCTCGGCCTTGCCCTCCATGATCGCCTCGGGAATGCGCAGGCGCGGCACCCGCTGGGCGACCGAGTTCATCGAGATCAGATGCGGCATGCGCTGATAGAGCGACACCGCGACGCCCGACCCCTCGATGTCGCCGGAGAAGCCGCCCTCGGCATAGCCGGGGAAGTAGAAGTCGAGATCGACCGGCGTGCCGTACTGCAGGCAGCCGAAGTTGATGCCCGGCTTGCCGAGCCCCTGCATCGCCATCAGCAGCACCATCGAGCGCGCCCACTGGATGCCGGTCGAGGCGCGGTTGGCGCCGCCGAAGGTCGTGCCCTTGCCGCCGACCGAGAGGTAGGTCTTGCTTCTACCCCACTTGCGGGCGAGCGCCCGGATGGTCGAGGCGGGAATGCCGGTCTCGGGCTCGGCCCATTCCGGCGTCTTCGCCACGCCGTCGTCCTCGCCCAGCAGATGGGCCTTCCATTCCTCGAAGCCGGTCGTGCGGGTCGCGACGTAGTCGGCGTCGTAGAGGCCCTCGGTGATCCAGACGTGCATGATCGCCTGAGCCAGCGCCGGATCGGTGCCGGGATTGATCGGGATCCATTTTCCCCCGAGCCAGGCCGCGGTCGAGTTGAGGTGCGGGTCGATGTGGATCATCTCGATCCCCACCTCCTTCGCCCAGGCGCGGCGGATGGTGCCCTCGAAGCCGGAGTAGGAGCCGGTGGTCGATTCCGGGTCGGAAGACCAGAAGACGATCAGCTCGCAGTTCTCGAGGCAGTCCTCGACCTGGCCGTAGGGCTCGGCCGCGCCGTTGCGCATCGAATGGCCGTAGTGGTGCATCGCCCCCCAGTACCAGCCTTCCCAGCTGTCGGGGTTGATCACCATCTTGGTGGCGCCGATGGCGTTGTTGAAGCGGAAGAGCGAGGAGATGTAGTAGCCGATGTTGCCCCAGGTGTGGTGCGACGAGTGGCTGGAGAAGATCGCGCCGTTGCCGTGCTCGACCTTCACCCGCCGGATCTCGCCGGCGACGATGTCGAGCGCCTCCTCCCACGAGATGCGCTCGTAGCCCGAGATGCCGCGGTTCTGCGGGTTGCGCTCGCCCTTGGGGTCGAAGTCGACGCGCTTCATCGGCCAGAGCAGCCGGTCCTTGGAATAGACCGTCGACTTGCAGGCGAGCCCGTGCGGCGAGATAGTCGTCTGCGCCGGCGGGCGGAAGGTGTGGCCGCGTGCCGAGACCGTCCAGGTGCCGCGCGCGGCCTCCTTCTCCTCGAACTCGATCGGCGTCATGCGGACGATGCGGCCGTCCTTGACGTAGACGAAGACCGGACCGCCGTTGGTGTTGTTGACGTAGCGCGTCTCGCCGTTCGGCATCTCGGTGCCGAACTTCCAATGCGCGCTCATCATCGCGCTGGTCACCTCGGTGAACCACCGCGTGACCTCGTCGTCGCCGACGATGTCGATCTTGAACATCTTGATCGCGTTGATGAAGTCGAGGTGGCGCATCGGCGGCGTCAGGAGCTTCAACCCGGTCTCGGCGTCCTTGAACAGGAGCGTGACGTCGGCGTCCTCGCGCATGCCGGAACGGGACTTCAGCCGCCCGCCGCGGAATTCGTACCAGCGCCCGACGGTCAGATCCTTGGTGCGGATCTGCACCACGGCGTCCTTCTCGGCCATCTTGGCCCGCAGCGCCGGAAAGACCCGCGCCATCACCCGAAGGGTCTGTGCCACGCCCCACAGGACGGTGGGCAGACCGATCTTCTCCTCGAACCTCGACATTCGTCCCCTCCAGGCCCCGCTCCGCGAGAGCCGTCGAGAGCGCGCGGAGGCGGGCCGATCGGACGGGCTGGGCGGGGGTCGTTTGCCCCACTCTCCCCGACGCATACGGGAAGATGCGAATGGCGCGGCGGAACTGTCCGCTGTGCGGACGATCGGGCGTCACGTGTTCACGCAGCGGACAGGCCGGGAGACATCATTGGTCCGCCGACCGCGGTGATCGATGGTCGAGCGCGACCGCGGCCCGACGAGACCGCGGCGAACGGGAGGACGAGATGCGCGACTATTCGATGAAGTTCAGCCACATGGGGATTCTGGTCCGCGACCTCGAGAAGATGACGGACTTCTATTCCCGCATCCTCGGCTTTCCGGTGACCGACAACGGCAGCCTGCACGGCACCGTGCCGATCACCTTCCTCTCCCGCGATCCCGGCGAGCATCACCAGATCGCGCTGATCGAGGCCAAGCCGGAAGGCGCGACCGACAGCGTCGTCCATCAGATCTCGTTCCGCCTGCCGGACCTCGCCAACCTCCAGCGCCTGCGCCGGCGCCTGATCGCCGAGGGCTACATCGAGGAGGGCGTGACGAAGCACCGGACGGTCACCCACGGCAACGCCTGGTCGATGTATGTCCACGATCCCGAGGGCAACCAGATCGAGCTCTTCACCGACGCCCCCTGGTACATCGAGCAGCCCTGCTCGGTGCCGATCGACCTCGACCGCCCGACCGACGAGATCCTCGCCGAGAGCGAGGCCTTCTGCCGGACCCAGCCGGGCTTCAAGCCGATCGCCCAGTGGCGCGCCGAAATGGCCGAGCGCATCGCCGCGCACGACCGGGTGTGACGGCCCCGAGCCGAGGTCACGATCCGAGGAGGGACCCGATGAGCGCGACCGAGACCTCTCTGAACTTCTCCGACATCGTCGAGGGCCGCGCCCTGCCGCCGCCCTCGGCCCGCCTGCTCGGCTGGCGCTTCGTCTCGCTCGACGCGGAGGCGGGGGTTCTTTCCTGCGCCTTCGAGGCGACCGAGGCCTTTCTCAATCCGGTCGGCGTGATCCAGGGCGGCATCCTCGCCGCGATGCTCGACGAAGCGACGGGGCCGGTCGCGGCCGCCGTCTCCGGCGGTGCGGTCTTCGCCCGGACGCTGGAGACGAAGGTCAGCTATCTGCGCGCCGCCCGCCCCGGCGTGATCCTCGGCGAGGGACGCATCCTCCGGCAGGGCCGCGAGATCCTGTTCCTCGAGGGCCGGCTGACCGACGCCGAGGGTCGCCTGCTCGCCGTCGCCTCGGTCACCGCGCAGGTGGTGACGGCCGCGGGTTGAGGCCTCAGCCCGCCGCCTCGATCGCCTCGACCAGTTGGTCGGCGGCGGCCTGCATCGGCGCGAAGAACTGGGCGACCGCCTCCGGCAGCTTCATCGCCGTGCGGATCCAGATCACCGAGATGCAGCCGAGCACCGTCTCGTCGCGGCGGATCGGCACCGCGAGGCTGGCGGTCTTGGGATTGTATTCGCCGCCGTCACGCACGGCGTAGCCGCGTTCGCGCGTCTCGCGGATCATCCGCTCGACCGCGACGTCGAGCATGAAGGGGCGATCCTCCGGCTCGTCGAGGCGGAAGATGTGGCGCAGGATCACCCGCCGTTCCTCGGCCGGGCAGAAGGCGAGATAGGCGCGGCCGGCCGAGGTGCGCAGCAGAGGCAGGCGCTTGCCGATCATGCCGCGGTCGATGGAGAGCGGCGAGCGGGCATGGGTGGTCTCCTGGATCACCATCGCCGCGTTCTCGTAGACCGACAGGTCGAAGGGCCAGACGAAACGCCGGCCGAGTTCGAACAGGATCGGCCCGACGTGGCTCGCCACCAGCACCGCCGCGTCGTAGCCGTCGCCGAGGCTCGACGCCTTGCGGGTGACGCGGAAGAGATCGTTGGAGGCGCCGCGCTCGACGTAGCCGAGTTCCTCGAGCGTCTGCAGCAGGCGATAGACGGTCGGTCGCGGCAGATCGAGGGCGCGGGCGAGCGCGCCCGGACGGATGCCGCCCGAGGCGTTGACCGCACGCAGGATCTCGAGGCCGCGTTGCAGCGCCCGCACGCTCTCCGATCGCCCGCCCTCGCCGTCGCCCCGTCCGCTCATGCCGTCCCCTCCCCGTCGTGCTCCGCCCTGCCCGGCGGACGCCGTCATCCGCGCCGAAAGATCGCCCGCGCCTCGTCGGGGCTCGCCGTCCGCCGGCCGAAGGCCCGCGAAGCGTCCGTCACCGCCGACACGAGCGCGGCATTGTCGGGCGCCGGCGAGCCGTCGGGCAGCGCCGTGTTGTTCTCGAAGCCGACACGGGCATGGCCGTCGAGCGCCGCGGCGGCGACCGCACAGGCCGCCTCGCGCCGGCCGAAGGCACAGACCGCCCAGGGCAGACCGTGCGACGCCGTCGCCAGGAACGGCAGCAGATCGGCCGGCGCCGACACCTGACCCGGCGTGTAGCGGCCGAGCACGTAGAGCACCGAGGCGTTCTTCGTCGGCACCACCCCGCGCGCCACCAGCCCCTCGAACCGGGCGAGATCGCCGACGTCGTAGAGAATGTACTGGATCAGCGTCTCGCGCGCCGCCTCGCCGGCGAGGAAATGGGCGACCGGGACCTCCAGCGCCTCGTTGGGCAGGATCTCGCGCAGCGCCAGCGAGAAGGCCTCCGGCGCCACGTCGCCGACCACCGCCATCTGGGCACCCGGCGCATAGATGCCGATCGCTTCCGTCGTGATCTGGATCAGCATGTCGGCGCCCGCCTCGCGCTTCACCGCGGCGATGGCCTGGGCATAGGCATCGGCGTCGAGCACGTGGCCGCCGTCCGCATCGCGGACATGGAGATGGATCATCGCCGCCCCGACGTCGCGGCAACGCGCCGCCTCGCGGCCGATCTCGTCGGCGGTGAGCGGGATCGTCGGATGGTCCCGCCGCGTCCGTCGCGCCCCGTTCGGCGCCACCATGACGATCAACGGGCTCGTTTCCGGGGCGATTTTGTCCATGACGGCGGCCTCTTCGCGGGAGAACGAGGGATGCGTCCTCCATCGCCGCGACCCTAGCCCCCGTCGCCGCCGATCGAACCCCGAGATGCTTCGGCTGTCCACTGTGCGGACACCTGATGCGCAGCTTTTGAATCGGAACGTCCCGTGACGGAAGGTCGCGGCATCCGAAACGGCGAACCGGCGGAGCGATGGCGAACAAGCCGGGCTCCGCGAAGCCGCCGCACCATCGAAGAGAACACGCCCGAGGAGGTCACATGCGTCTGGTTTCGTTCGTCGCCGAGGGGCGATCGAGTTGGGGAGCCGTCGTCGACGGCGGCATCGTCGATCTCGGCCGCCGCTTCGCCGCCGAAGGCCTCCTCACCCTGCGCGCCTTCCTGGAGCGCGGCGACATGGCCGCCGCCCGTGCCGCGGTCGCCGGGGCCTCCGCCGACTTCGCGCTCGACGCGGTCGCGCTCGCCCCGGTGATCCCCGATCCCGACAAGATCGTCTGCGTCGGCATGAACTATCGCGACCACGTCGCCGAGACCGGCCGCTCCGTCACCGAGAAGCCGTCGCTCTTCGCCCGCTACGCCGGCAGCCAGGTCGGCCAGGGCGCGGCGATGATCCGCCCGAAGGTCTCCGAGCAGTTCGACTACGAGGGCGAGCTCGCGGTGATCATCGGCAAGGAATGCCGCCACGTGTCGGAGGCCGACGCGCTCTCCGTCGTCGCCGGCTACGCCTGTTACAACGACGGCTCGGTGCGCGACTGGCAGCGCCACACCACCCAGTTCCTGCCGGGCAAGACCTTCGCCGGCACCGGCGCCTTCGGCCCCTGGATGGTGACCGCCGACGAGATCCCCGATCCGAGCGCGCTCACGCTCGAGACCCGGCTCAACGGCGAGGTCGTCCAGCACACCACCACCGACCTGATGATCGCCACCATCCCGCAGGTGATCGCCTACATGTCGGCGGTCCTGCCGCTGCTGCCCGGCGACGTCATCGTCTCCGGCACCCCCGGCGGCATCGGCGCCAAGCGCACGCCGCCGCTCTGGATGAAGGCCGGCGACGTCGTCGAGGTCGAGATTTCGAACATCGGCGTTCTCTCGAACCCGATCGTCGACGAAGCGGCGTGAAGCGGGCGAGCCACGCGTTCGCCCCACTTCCCTTCCGTCCGATGCATCGTCAAATTTCACGGCGACCACGGCCGCCGTGCAACGGAATCAAGGACGACGCCCTCGAAGGCGTCGCTGACCAGGGACATCCGAGGAGCCATCCCCCATGCGAATCCTTCTGAAGGCCACGTTCGCCGTCGGCGCCCTCGCGCTGGCGACCCTCCATGCCCCGAGCTTCGCCGCCGACGGCCCGGTGAAGATCGGCGCCGTCCTTTCGCTGACCGGCGGCGCCGGCACGCTCGGCGACCCGGCGCTGAAGACGCTGCAGATGTATGTCGAGGGCGTCAACAAGGCCGGCGGCCTGCTCGGACGTCAGATCGAGCTCGTCACCTACGACGACGGCTCCGAACCCGCCAAGGCCAACGGCCTCGCCAAGCGCCTGATCGAGGACGACAAGGTCGACGTCTTCATCGGTGGTTCGACCACCGGCTCGACCATGGCGATGTATCCGCTGGTCGAGAAGGCGGGAATGCCCTTCGTCTCGCTCGGCGGCGCGCTGGTGATCGTCGACCCGGTCAAGAAGTGGATGTTCAAGGTCAGCCACAACGATCGGCAGATCGCCGAGAAGGTGCTGGTCGACATGAAGGCGCGCGGCCTGACCTCGATCGGCCTGATCTCGGAGACCTCCGGCTACGGCCAGTCGGGCCGCAAGGAGACGCTCGCGCTGGCGCCGAAATACGGCATCGAGATCGCCGCCGACGAGACCTACGGCAACAAGGACACCGACGTCACCGCCCAGCTCACCAAGATCAAGGGCAATCCGAAGGTGCAGGCGATCTTCGTCTTCGGCTTCGGTCAGGGCTCGGTCGTCGTCACCAAGAACATCGCCCAGCTCGGCATCAAGCTGCCGCACTACGAGGCGACCGGCTCGGCGTCGCAGGAATACATCCAGCTCGCCGGCGCCGCCTCCGAAGGTGCCCGCCTGCCCTCGCCGGCGATGCTCGTCGGCGCCAGCCTCAAGGACGGCGATCCGCAGAAGCCGATCTCGCTCGAATACGTGAAGTCCTATCAGGACCGCTACAAGTCCGAGGCCTCCACCTTCGGCGGCTATGCCCGCGACGCCTTCCACCTGTGGGCCGACGCGGTGAAGCGCGCCGGGTCCTTCGACAAGGCCAAGGTGCGCGACGCCCTCGAGCAGACCAAGGGCCTCACCGGCACCTGCGGCATCGTCAACATGACGGCGGAAGACCACCTCGGCCTCGATCTCGCGGCCTTCAAGATGGTCGAGGTCCGCAACGGCGCCTGGGTCCTGGCCGAGTGACGCCGACCGGTGTCCGGCCCCGGCCGGACACCACCCGCGCCCCCTGCCCGTCCGTCCGCGTTCCCTCCCCCGCCGGAGCCCCGCCATGTCCATGCAGCTGCTGCAGTTCCTGTTCTCCGGCCTGACGCTGGGGGCCGCCTACACCCTGGCGGCGCTCGGGTTCTCGATGATCTACAACGCCTCGGGCATCATCAACTTCGCCCAGGGCGAGTTCATCATGGTCGGCGGCATGGCGGCCGCGGCCCTCGCCGCCCAGGGCGTCGCCCTGCCGATCGCCTGCGTCGGCGGCGTCGCGATCGCGGCCCTGGTCGGCGTGGCGGTCGAACGGCTGGCGATCGCGCCGACCCGCAACGCCGAGGCCACCTCGATCGTCATCGTCACCATCGGCGTCTCGATGGTGCTGCGCGGGCTGACCGAGATCCTGCTCGGCAAGCAGAACCACGCCCTCGCCGCCTTCTCCGGCGAGCGCCCCCTCGAGCTCGCCGGCGCGTCGATCCTGCCGCAGAGCCTGTGGGTGCTCGGCGTCTCGGCGGCGATCGTGGTGGCGCTGGCGCTGTTCTTCGGCCGCACCCGCTTCGGCAAGGCGATGCTCGCCACCGCCCACAATCGTCTGGCGGCGCAGCTGTGCGGCGTCGACGTGCGCAAGGTGATGATCTCGTCCTTCGCGCTCTCCGCCGCGATCGGCGCGGTCGGCGGCGTGACGCTGACGCCGATCACCACCGTCGCCTACGACACCGGCATCATGCTCGGCCTCAAGGGCTTCGTCGCGGCGACGCTCGGCGGCCTCGGCTCGGGTGTCGGCGCGGTCTTCGGCGGGCTGTTCCTCGGTCTCTTCGAGGCGCTGACCGCCGGTTACGTCTCCTCGTCCTACAAGGACGCGGTGCCCTTTCTCCTCGTCTTCGTCGTGCTGATCGTCCGCCCGCAGGGTGTGTTCGGCGCCAAGAAGTCCGACCGCGTCTGAGGCAAACCCATGGTCTCCCTCACTTCCGCCCCCGCCTCGGCCTCCCGGCCGGCACCGGCCGAGATCGCCGGCGAGAGCCGCTGGCGCGGCCTCCTCGCCCTCGGCGCGGTCATCGTCGCCCTGCCCTTCGTGCTGCCCAACGCGTGGTACACCGACGTCGCCATCCACGTCGCCATCCAGGCGGTGAACGCCATCGCGCTCAATCTCCTGATCGGCTTCACCGGCCAGATCAGCCTGGGCCACGCCGGCTTCTTCGGCATCGGCGCCTACGGCTCGGCGATCCTGACGGCGCGCTTCGGTCTGCCCTCGATCGCCGCCCTCGCCGTGACCGCGGCGGCGACCGGGCTGCTCGCCTGGTGCCTCGCCGGACCGATCCTGCGCCTCAAGGGCCACTCGCTCGCCATGGCGACGCTCGGCTTCGGCATCATCGTGTCGATCGTCATCACCAACGAGGCGGCCTGGACCGGCGGTCCCGACGGCCTCTCCGTCGACGACTTCCGGATCTTCGGGCTCCGGATCGCCGGCGAGAAGACCTGGTACTGGATCTTCGCCGGCGTCCTCTTCGTCGCGGTGGTGCTGGCGCAGAACTTCGTCGACAGCCCGGCCGGCCGCGCCGTCCAGGCGCTGCACGGCTCGGAGACCGCGGCCGCTGTCGCCGGTGTCGACGTCAAGGCCTACAAGACCGGCGTCTTCGTGCTCTCCGCCGTGATCGTCTCGATCATGGGATCGCTGTCGGCCCACTATTCCGGCTTCATCAATCCAGGCATCGCCAACTTCATGATGTCGGTCGAGGTGGTGACCATGGTGGTGCTCGGCGGCATGGCCTCGGTCTGGGGCTCCGTCGTCGGCGCCGCGCTGCTCGGACTGCTGCCGCAGTTCCTCGCCGGTCTCGAGGGCTGGGACACCGTGGTCTTCGGCCTGATCCTCGCCCTCACCGTGATCTTCATGCCGCGCGGCATCGTGCCGACCCTCGCCGCTCGCTTCCGGAGGGCCGCCCCGTGACGATGATCGAGGTCACCCACCTGTCGAAGTCCTTCGGCGGCATCCATGCCGTGCGGGACGTCACCTTCGAGATCCCCTCGGGCATCGTCTATTCGGTGATCGGCCCCAACGGCGCCGGCAAGACGACGCTCTTCAACCTGATCTCCGGCCTCTACACGCCGTCGGGCGGATCGATCCGCTTCCTCGGCAGCGAGGTCGGCGGCATGGCGCCGAACGCGCTCGCCGCCCGCGGCATGAGCCGGACCTTCCAGAACCTGCAGGTCTGCATGAACCTCGGCGCGCTCGACAACGTCATGGTCGGCGCCCACCTGAAGCTCGACGGCGGCATCCTCTCGGCGCTCTTCCGCAAGCCCGGCCTGATGCGCGAGGACCGCCGTGCGCGCGCCCGTGCCGCCGATCTCCTCGCCTTCGTCGGCTGCGAGAAATACCTCCACGCCGATGCTTCCGCGATGCCCTACGGCGCGCTGAAGCGGCTGGAGATCGCCCGTGCGCTGATGAACGATCCCAAGATCCTCTTCCTCGACGAACCGGCGGCCGGCCTCAACCACACCGAGACCGCCGAGATCGAGGAACTGGTCGCCACGCTGGCCAAGTCCGGTCTCACCGTCGTCCTCGTCGAGCACGACATGAAGCTGGTGATGAACGTCTCCGACCGCATCCTCGTCCTCGACTACGGACGCCGGCTGGCGGAGGGCACCCCGGCCGAGATCCGGGTCAACCGCGACGTCGTCGCCGCCTACCTCGGCACCGCCGCAGCGCAGGAGGCCGCCCATGGCTGACCCCGTCGCCGATCCCGACCGCCCGATGCTCGAACTGAAGGGCGTCCGCAGCCGTTACGGCCGCATCGAGGTCCTGCACGGCATCGATCTCACCGTGAACCGCGGCGAGCTCGTCGCCCTCGTCGGCGCCAACGGCGCCGGCAAGACGACGCTGCTGCGCACCATCTCCGGCGTCCAACCGCTCACCGGCGGGTCGATCACCCTCGACGGCGAGGATCTCGGCACCCGGCGCCCGGAGGCCCGCGTCGTCGCCGGCGTGCTCCAGGTCCCCGAGGGTCGCCAGGTCTTCGCGCCGATGACGATCGAGGACAACCTCGCGATGGGCGCCTTCACCCGGCCGGCGCACGAGATCCGCCGCGGGCTCGACGAGATCTGGGCGCTCTTCCCCGTCCTCCACGAGAAGCGCGGCCTCGCCGCCGGCAATCTCTCCGGCGGACAGCAACAGATGGTGGCGCTCGGCCGCGCCCTGATGGGCCGACCAAAGCTCCTGCTCCTCGACGAACCGTCGATGGGTCTGGCGCCGCTGGTGGTCGAAGAGATCTTCCGCGTCGTCGAGCGGCTGAAGGCGAGCGGCATGACCATTCTTCTCGTCGAGCAGAACGCCGGCGCCGCGCTGGCGCTCGCCGATCGCGGCTACGTGCTCGAGACCGGCACGGTGGTGCTGACCGGCACCGGCCGCGAGCTCCTCGGCGACGACGAGGTGCGCCGGGCCTATCTCGGCATGTGAGCGAACCCGAGGCCGCGTGTTCGCGCGCCGACATCCCCGAGGAACAGATGAACAAGATCCGGACTTCGCTTCGCGAGGCGGTCGCCGACTTGGCGGACGGGGCCTCGATCATGATCGGCGGCTTCGGCGACGCCGGCGTGCCCTTCGAGCTGATCGACGCGCTCGCCGACCAGGGCGCGAAGGACCTCACCATCGTCTCCAACAACGCCGGCACCGGCGGCGAGGGCATCGCCAAGCTGATCGCGCTCGGCCGTGTCCGCAAGATCGTCTGCTCGTTCCCGCGGCAGGCCGATTCCAGGGCCTTCGACCAGCGCTATCTCTCCGGCGAGCTGACCCTCGATCTGGTGCCGCAGGGCAATCTCGCCGAGCGCATCCGCGCGGCGGGTGCCGGCATCGGCGGCTTCTTCACCCCGACCGGCTACGGCACGCGCCTCGCCGAGGGCAAGGAGACGCGCGAGATCGACGGGCGCATGTACGTGCTCGAATACCCGATCGCCGCCGACTGGGCCTTCATCAAGGCCGAGAAGGGCGACGCCCACGGCAACCTCGTCTACCGCAAGACCGCCCGCAACTTCGGCCCGATCATGGCGACCGCGGCCAAGTGCACCGTGGCGCAGGTCACGGAGGTCGTCGAAGTCGGCGCGCTCGACCCCGAGACCGTCGTCACCCCCGGCATCTACGTCCAGCGCGTGGTGCCCGTCGCCGCGACCCCGGCCGCGTGAGGAGAGCGCCATGAGCAAGCCCTACACCCGCCTCGACCGCCGCGCGATCGCCGCACGCATCGCCGCCGACATCCCCGACGGGTCCTACGTCAACCTCGGCATCGGCGCGCCGACCGAGGTCGCCGACTGCCTGCCGCGAGGCGTGACGATCATCCTCCACACCGAGAACGGTCTGCTCGGCATGGGTCCGAAGCCGCCGGAGGGCGAGGAGGACGTCGACCTGATCAACGCCGGCAAGCAGTTCGTCACCGCGCTGCCGGGGGCGTCCTACTTCCACCACGCCGACAGTTTCGCGATGATGCGCGGCGGCCACCTCGACTACTGCGTCCTCGGTGCCTATCAGGTCTCGGTCGCCGGCGATCTCGCCAACTGGCACACCGGCGCGCCCGGCGCGATCCCCGCCGTCGGCGGCGCGATGGATCTGGCGATCGGCGCCAAGTCGGTCTTCGTCATGATGGATCTCCTGACCAAGACCGGCGAGAGCAAGCTCGTCGTGCGCTGCACCAGCCCGCTGACCGGCGTCGCCTGCGTCCGCCGCGTCTACACCGACCACGCCACCTTCGACATCGGCCCCGACGGCGTCACCGCCCGCGACCTCGTCGCAGGGCTCGATCTCGCGACGCTGGAGACGCTCTGCGGCGTGCCCCTGGGAGCGGCCGACGGCGCTGCGCGAAGCCGCGCCTGACGGAGCGACGATCGGCCCGCTTGCTTCCATCCGCCGGACGTCTGGAATGGTGGACGCGAGAATCGGCGAGACGATCGGACAGGCGGCCACGATGTCGAAATTCGGAACGAATGCCGGGATCCCCGGAATCGCCGCGGCGATGCTCGCCGTCACGGTCGCCGCCGCAGAGGCCGGCCCGGCGCGGCCGGCGGGTGCCGAGCCTGCCGGCTGGCAGATCGAGGTCACCAGTTACGGCTGGTTCTCGGGCTTCCACGGCGACACCGCCACCCTGCCGCCGTTGCCCGCCGCCCGGGTCGACATGGGCTTCGGCGACATCCTGTCGAAGCTCGACGGCGCGCTGATGGGCATCGTCTACGCCCGCAGGGATCGGCTGATCCTGTGGGGCGACCTGATGTATTCGAAACTGTCGGTCGACGAGCGCTTCACGACCCCCGTCTCGTCCTCGCTGACCCTGTCGAGCTCGACCCTCGTCGTCTCCGGCGGCCTCGGCTGGAGGGTCGTCGACGATCGGGTCTGGAACCTCGACCTGATGGCGGGTGCCCGCCTCTACCGGGTGAAGACCGACGCGCAGCTGAGCCTGCCCGGCTTCGGCATCACCCGCTCCGGCGACACCGACGAGGTCTGGGTCGATCCGATGCTCGGCGCCCACGCCGGCGTCCGCCTCTCCGACCGCTGGTACCTGACCTCCTGGGCCCTCGCCGGCGGCTCCGACACCGGATCGAAACTGTCGTGGGACGCCTTCGGTGGCGTCGGTTGGAAGTACGACGATCGCTACACGCTGCTCGCCGGCTATCGCGGCCTCGGCATCGACCATACCCGCGGCGGCTACGTCTACGACATCGTCCAGCACGGTCCGATCATCGGCGTGAAGACCAGCTTCTGAAGCGACCGCCCGCCGACACGACGACCCCGCCGGCTCGAGGCGAACCGGCGGGGCGCATGGGGGATGGTCGTGGTCGTCGCGCCGCTCACGGCGTCGGATGGAGCGCCTTCAGCCGCGCCGTCATCGCCGGATCGAGCTTCTTGATCAGCCGCGCGTTGTAGGACCCCGACGGCATCGGCGCGATGGTCGGATCCTTCGTCGGGTTGAAGGTGCGGATGTCCGCCTTCACCAGCTGCTGCGCCGCCACCGCGTAGCGGCGCGAGATCGCCGCCGGCGTCCCCTCCTCGACCGACGGGTCGACGTTGACCGTCTCGATGGTGATCGTGTGGTCGCGGTTGAGGAAGATCTCGAAGGTGCGCATCTGCTGCGGGAAGTCGCGCAGCGAGCAGGTCTCGACGTGCCAGAAGCCCTTCTCCGGCGCGCCGACCGGGTCGGGCGAGACGAAGGCCTTCACCGTGTTGAGGTGACGGTGGCCGGCGAGCCACATCAGGAGATTGGGGTGGGAATGCAGCTCGGCGAGCAGGTCGGGCAGCGTCACGGCGTTCTGCGGATCGAGCCACCAGCTCATCTCCGACCGCGGCTCGCTCGGCTCGACGCCGATCGGGATGTGGGCGGCGATGATCATCAGCTGACCGGCGGCATCGCCCGCCGCCAGCTCCTTCTTCAGCCAGGCCCAACGCGCCTCGTCGAGGAAGCCGTGACCATGGATGTCGAGCGACTTGTCGTCGTCCTTCTGGGTGTCGTCGAGCGAGATCACCCGGATCGGCACGTCCGCCTTGGGCACGAAGCTGTAGCAGGCGAAGCCCTTCTCGGCGGCGGCCCGATCGAACCCGTGTCCGACCGGGTTCGACGTCGTCTCGAAGAACTCCTTCATCCACTCCGCGGTGGTCAGCGACCGCCGATCCGGATCGGCGGCGACCTTCGGCGGCGTCGCGAAGTCTCCGACCGGGCCGGCGAAGGCGAGATCGCCATGGGGCTTCGAACCGTCGAACACGCCCATGTAATAGGTGCGGTCGACGATCCGCGACGGGTCGGCGAGCACGTCGCCGGCGGCGAAGACCTCGTCGGAGACGTAGGACGCCCTGAGGTCGGGCCGCGGGCCGTGGTCGACCGACACCGAGCCCAGCCAGAAGTGGTCGTGATTGCCGAGCACCTGATACCAGGGGATCGACTTGTCGAGCCCCACCGCCTTGAACGGCTTCTGGAATTCGATGCTGTCGGCGCCGAGATGGGCGCCCGAGCTCGGCCGGATCTCCTTGCCGTCGAGCACGTCGATGTACCAGCGCAGCTCGTTGTACTGCGTGGAGTTGGCGACGTCGCCGAGCGACAGGCCGAAGTCGAAGGGCTCGACCGCATGGAGCCGGTTGATCGTCTGCACCGCTGCGTCGAGCACATGCGTCGTGTAGAGCATCACGCCCGAACACAGCGACGTCGTCACCGCCAGCTCCGGATGCAGCCGCTGGAGATAGATGCCCTGATTGGGCGCCTCCTTGTCGGTGATGTGGATGTCGGAGATGGTGAAGAACTTGAGCAGACGGCGCTTTCCGTCGATCGCCGCGGCGTCCCAGCCGGCCGGCATCAGATCGACCCGGGTCACCGGCGCTTCGCCCTTGCCCCAGGTCCAGTTGCCGATGCCGAGCGCTTCGTATTTCGCCAGCTCGTAGACCTCGGCCTTGGCCGCGGGCAGCGCCCCTGGGACGATCGTCCGCTCGGTGGTCTTGGCGACCTTCGGGTCGATCGGATACTCGCCGGTCGCGTTGCGCCCCACCGTCGCGGCGAAGGCCGAGCCGACGCGGCCGATGCCGGTGGCGGCGATCGTCACGGCCCATACGCCCGCACCGAATCCACGTCTGGTCAAAGTGTTCACGGCAAGTCTCCTGCGCTTTCGTTGCGGCGACGGCGATCGCCACCCCTCGCCGGAGGGACGGAGACGGCGCGATCGATACTGCGGCGAGCACTGCGATCCGAGGCGGGCGACCGGAGGCCGGGTCGACGGTGGCGGCGCGGCATCGAGACCCGGGATCCGGCGTCGACGTCCGACGAGGCCGAGATCGGTGCGGTCGCGGCGCGGGCGCCGATGCCCTGCGACGGTCGAGGGGGAGCGGAGTGCTTCATGATTTCCGCCGAGGATGCTAGGACCCCGGCGCTTTACGAAGCGTTGCCGTCGGTTGTTTCGAAGACACGGCAGTATTACCGCGTAATCGACGCGACGAGGCCGGCGGGAGGGATCCCGCCGGCCTCGTCCAGATCGTCTTCGTCGGCGCCCCTCAGGCCGCCCGGTCGGGGTCGACCATGCCGAGGAACTGACGCAGTTCCGG
This sequence comes from Rhizobiales bacterium UBA697, assembly GCA_002298965.1. Classification (GTDB taxonomy): domain Bacteria; phylum Pseudomonadota; class Alphaproteobacteria; order Rhizobiales; family Ancalomicrobiaceae; genus Pinisolibacter. The sequence continues at coordinate 28,649 of DBMN01000209.1, forward strand.
CGTCTTCGGTGCGCCGAAGACCTCGTCCGGCGGTCCGATCTCGTGGACGCGGCCCTGGTGCATGAAGACGACGCGCGAGCAGACGTCGCGGGCGAACTTCATCTCGTGGGTGACCATCAGCAGCGTCATGCCCTCGGCGGCGAGTTCCTTGACGACCGCCAGCACCTCCGACACCAGTTCCGGGTCGAGCGCCGAGGTGATCTCGTCGCAGAGCAGCGCCATCGGCTCCATGGCGAGCGCCCGGGCGATCGCCACGCGCTGCTGCTGGCCGCCGGAGAGCTGGTCGGGATAGGCGTCGAACTTGTGGCCGAGGCCGACGCGTTCGAGCATGCGGCGCGCCATCGCCTCGGCGTCCCTCTCCGGCGTCTTGCGAACCACCATCTGGCTCAGCATGACGTTGCGGCCCGCCGTCAGATGCGGGAACAGGTTGAAGTTCTGGAAGATCATTCCGACCTTCAACCGCAGCGCGCGCAGATGCAGTTCGTCGGGCAGCAGCTGGGCGCCGGCGACCATGATCGAGCCGTCGTCGATGGTCTCGAGCCCGTTGACGCAGCGCAGCAGCGTCGACTTGCCCGACCCCGACTTGCCGATGATGGCGATGACCTCGCCGGGATCGACGTCGAGGTCGATGCCCTTCAGCACCTCGTTGTCGCCGAAGCGTTTCTTCACGTCAGTGATGGCGATGAGCGACATCGAGCCTCCTTTCCAGAACGCGGGCCGAGGTCGACAGCGTCCAGCAGATGACGAAGTAGATGAGGGCGACGAACCCGTAGACGGTGAAGGGCATGAAGGTGGCGTTGGTCACCACGGTTCCGGCCTTCGACAGTTCGACGAAACCGATGATCGAGGTGACGGCGGTGCCCTTCACCACCTGCACCGAGAAGCCGACGGTCGGCGGCACGGCGATGCGCAGCGCCTGGGGCAGGATCACCCAGCGCATCTGCTGCAGCCATCCCATGCCGAGGGCCGAGGAGGCCTCCCACTGGCCGCGGGCGATCGCCTCGACGCAGCCGCGCCAGATCTCGGCGAGGAAGGCGGCCGACCAGCAGACGAGCGTGACGCCGGCGGCGAGCCAGGCCGGCACGTCGACGCCGAAGAGGCCGAGGCCGAAGAAGGCGAGGAAGAGCTGCATCAGCAGCGGCGTGCCCTGGAAGAGCTCGACCCAGCCGATGGCGAAGCGCCGGCCGAAGGTGCCGCCGCCGATGCGGAGACCGACGAGGCCGAGGCCGACGATCGCCCCGCCGACGAAGGAGACGAAGGAGAGGAGCAGGGTCCAGCGCGCCGCGAGCAGCAGGTTGCGCAGGATGTCCCAGGTGGTGAAGTCGCTCATCGCGCCGCCCTCCGCGGGAAGATCAGCCGGCCGATCCCCGCCATCAGCCGCCGCAGCGCCACGGCGAGCGCCAGATAGACGACGGTCGCCAGGATGTAGGCCTCGAAGGCGCGGAAGGTGCGCGACTGGATGAAGTTGGCGGCGAACGTCAGGTCCTCGGCGGCGATCTGCGAGACGACCGCCGAGCCGAGCATGACGATCACCACTTGCGAGGAGAGCGCCGGCCAGATCTTCTCGAGTGCGGGCACCAACACCACGTGGCGGAAGGTCTCGATCGGGCTCATGCCGAGGCTGGCGCCCGCCTCCCACTGGCCGCGCGGCGTCGCCGTGAGGCCGGCGCGGACGATCTCGCAGCCGTAGGCGCCGAGATTGATCACCATGGCGAGGTTCGCCGCCTGGAGTTCGCCGAGGCGCAGCCCCAGCGACGGCAGGCCGAAGAAGACGAAGAAGAGCTGGATCAGGAACGGCGTGTTGCGGATCAGCTCGACATAGGCGACGACCACCGGCCGCGCCCATTTAGGCCCGGCGACCCGCACCCAGGCGCAGAAGATCCCGAGCAGGATGCCGAGGACCGCGCCGACGGCGGCGAGCTCGACCGTGACCATGATGCCCTTGCCGATCACCGGCGCATAGGCCGGGATCCAGGCGAAATCGAAACGAGATCCCATGGCGTCCCCTTCTCGGCATGGGCGCCCGGTGGAGCCGGGCGGGAGGAACGGGGCGCCGCGCGCGACGCCCCCGGACGTCACGACGATCAGAGATCGGCCGGGAGATCCGCGCCGAGCCACTTCTTGGCGATGGCGCCGAGCGAGCCGTCGGCCTTGGCGGCGGCGATCACCGCGTCGACCTTGGCGAGCAGCGCCGGCTCGTTCTTGGAGAGGCCGATGTAGCAGGGCGAGTTCTTGATCAGGAACTTGATCTCCGGCTTCTTCGGCGGGTTCTTGGCGATGATCGCCGCGGCGACGACGTTGCCGGTGGCGACGAGATCGACCTGACCGGAGAGGAAGGCCGAGATCGTGCCGTTGTTGTCCTCGTAGCGCTTGATGGTCGCGCTCTCGGGGGCGATCTTGGTCAGTTCCAGATCTTCCACCGCGCCGCGGGTGACGCCGATCGTCTTGCCGGCGAGGTCTTCCGCCTTGGTCACGGCGAGCGACGCCGGGCCGAAGACGCCGTTGAAGAAGGGCGCATAGGCAGACGAGAAGTCGATCACCTTCTCGCGCTCGGCGTTCTTGCCGAGGCTCGAGATGACGAGATCGACCTTGTTGGTCTGGAGATAGGGGATGCGGTTGGCCGAGGTCACCGGCACGATCTCGACCTTGACGCCGAGGCGCTCGGCGATCAGGCGGGCGGTGTCGACGTCGTAGCCGACCGGCGCCATGTCGGCGCCGACGCTGCCGAAGGGCGGGAAGTCCTGCGGCACGGCGATGCGCACGGTGCCGCGCGCCGTGATGTCGGCGAGCGCGTCGGCGCGCGCCTCGCCACCGAGAACCGCGGCGGCGAGGAGGAAGGCGGAAGCGGAGAGGAAGTGACGACGCAGCATGCGATGGGTCCTTTCGACGTGAATGCGGACGTTCAGGAGAGGCGATGACGCGACGGCGCCCCGTCGGTGACGAGCAGCGCGCGCAGATCGTCGGGGCGGATGCGGCGGACGGAGAGGTCGAGCCCGTCCTCGACGTCGTCGATGTGGCCGACCATCAGCCGCGCGGCTTCCGGGAAGTCGCCGGCCTCGAGGGCGGCGAAGATCGCGGTGTGATCGGCATGGGAGGCGGCGGCCTCCTCGGTCGACTGGTAGAGCATCGAGACCAGCGTGGTGCGCGCGGTGAGGTCCCGCAGGATGTCGACCAGCAGCGGATTGCCGGCGGCCTCCGCGAGATGGATGTGGAAGTCGCCGAGCGAACAGGTGCGCGAGCCGACGTCGCCGCCGACGATCGTCTGTTCCTCCTCGACGAGATGGGCCCGGAGATGGGCGGCATGGGCCGGATCGAGCCCGCGCATCGACAGGATCAGCCCGGTCTCGACCACGCGGCGGGCCTGGAAGGCGGCGCGGGCCTCCTCGGCCGAGGGTTCGACGACGAACCAGCCGCGGCGAGAGTTGACGCGGACGATGCCGCGCGTCTCGAGCTTCATCAGCGCTTCGCGCACCCGGGTGCGGGAGACGCCGAAGATCTCGCCGAGGCGGACCTCGCCGAGCCGGGTTCCCGGCTCCAGCCGCCCGGCCAGAATGGCCTCGAGGATTGCCTCGTCGATCCGTCCTTCGTTCGCCATGCGCTGGTCGACCTAGCTTGCATACAAGTCCTGTCCTTCAAGCAAGCGGCGGGCCAGACGGATTCCTCAGGAATTTCAGTGCGACGCATCGGCGGGCATGCCCAAAATCCGGGCATGGGCGACGGGTCTGCCGCCTGCTGCATCACGCCGAGGGGCGTCTGAGCAGGCTCGAAGCGCCGGCGGCGCGCCGTTCCCGCGTCGCGCAATCGTCCGCGAGTTTGTCGCAGGGCAAGGAGCGCCCCGGCGAAATCCGCCACGATGCGCGGGGAGAAACCGAGAGACGAGACGCCATGTCGATCGAACGGAACGACACGGTCGACGCGGTGATGCGCCGCTGGCCGACGACCATCGCGATCTTTCTGCGCAATCGCATGCGCTGCGTCGGCTGTCCGGTCGGGCGGATCCACTCGATCGCCGACGCCTCGCGCGAACACGGGCTCGACCTCGCACGTCTTCTCGGCGAACTCGCCGAAGCCCGCGGCGGTTCGTCCGCCGATCGCGCGCCGGATGCCGAGAGCGATCCGGCCAGCCCGCCCGACGCGGCGGACGGCCGATCGGTCTAGCCCGAGGGCTCCCCCGCCGCGCCGTCGGCGATCATCCGCAGGCGATGCGGCTCCACCACCACGACCCGACGGCGGGCGTTCTTGACGAGCCCCTTCGCCTCCCAGGCACTCATCGTGCGGCTCACCGTGTGGAGCGTCGAGCCGGTCATGTCGGCGAGGTCCTGACGGGTGATCGGGAAGTCGATCAGGATGCCCTCCTCGGTCTTCCGCCCCGCCTGGGCGACGAGCCGCAGCAGCGCATGGGCGATCCGGCGCTCGACCTCCTCCGTCGACAACTCCAGCAGCCGTTCGTTGGCGTCGCGCAACCGCTCGCCGACCGTCGTCACCACGGCCATGGCGAAGGCCGGCAGCCGCGAGAACAGGGCGGACCACTCGGTCGTCGGCCAGGCCAGCGCCAGCGTCTCCCGCACCGCGATCGCCGTCGCCGGATAGACAGCGCTGCGCAGGGCCGGCGCCATGCCGAAGAGCTCGCCCGGCCCGATGTGCCGGACGACGAGCTGATGCCCGTCGGCCGTCGTCTGCACCGCCTTCACCCGACCGTGCAGCAGGACGAAGAACGCATCGGCCGGCATTCCCTGTTCGAAGACGACCGCGCCCTCGGCGATCCGCCGCGCCGACGCGCTCGCGAGAACCCGGTCGAGATCCTCGTCCGTCGCGTCGCGGAAGAGCTCGAAGTCGCGGATCAGGGACGGGTCGAGGCGATGGGCCGGCAATGCGTTCTCCCCGAGAGCCTTCGACGACGGCCGCCGGAGGGCCGGGACCCTCCCCGTCGCGACGGTCCGTCATTCTAGTTTGTTCCGCGACAACGAAGGAAGCGACGAGCGAGAGCAATCTTCTCTTCGAAAGACGAGTTCGGATCATCGAAAGGAACGGACCATGCTCTCCCGTCGCGACGCCCTCTTCGGCGCAACCCTCGCCACTCTCGCGGCCACGACCATCGGCAAGGGCGCCACGCCCGCGCTGGCGGCGGCCCCGACCGACGACGTCTCCCGCCTGGAGCACGTCCGGATCGACCTCGTCGCCCCGCCCTTCGTCCATGCCCACGAGCAGGCGACCACTCGGCCGCCGCGGGTGATCGCGTTCGAGATGAAGGTCGTCGAGAAGGAGATCGTCGTCGACGAGGCCGGAACCAGGATGCAGGCCATGACCTACGACGGCTGGATCCCGGGCCCGATGATGATCGTCCACGAGGGCGACTACCTGCAGCTCACCCTCGTCAACCCGGCCACCAACACCATGCCGCACAACATCGACTTTCATGCGGCGACCGGCGGCCTCGGCGGCGGCGAGCTGACGCTGGTCAGCCCCGGCGAACAGACCACCCTGCGCTTCAAGGCGACCCGCCCCGGCGTGTTCGTCTATCACTGCGCGCCCTCGGGCATGATCCCCTGGCACGTGACGTCCGGCATGAACGGCGTCGTCATGGTCCTGCCGCGCGGCGGCCTCGTCGACGCCCAGGGCCGCAGGCTCTCCTACGATCGCGTCTGGTACATCGGCGAGAGCGACTTCTACGTCCCGCGCGACGCCAAGGGGAACTTCAAGAGCTTCCCCAGCCTCGCCGACGCCTTCGACGAGACGACGAAGACGATGCGCGGGCTGATCCCCTCGCACGTGGTCTTCAACGGCCGCGCCGGCGCCTTGACCGGCAAGGGCGCCCTGACCGGCAAGGTCGGCGAGACGGTGCTGATCGTCCACGCCCAGGCCAACCGCGACACCCGCCCGCACATCATCGGCGGCCACGGCGACCACGTCTGGGAGACCGGCAAGTTCTCCAACCCGCCGCAGACCGACCTCGAGACCTGGTTCGTGCGCGGCGGATCGGCCGGCGCGGCGCTCTACACCTTCCGCCAGCCGGGCATCTACGCCTACGTCAACCACAACCTGATCGAGGCGACCGAACTCGGCGCCACCGCCCACTTCGCCATCGAAGGCCAGTGGAACGACGACCTGATGAAGCAGGTCGCCCGCCCGGCGCCGATCGCCACGAACTGAGACGGAACACGACGCGAGCGCGCCCCGGCGCGCTCGGCCGGAAGACTCGCGCGCCCCGCGCCTTGGGGGAGCATCGTCATGATCTCGACCCGCATCGCCCTGCCCGCCCTCCTCGCCGCCGCCTCCGCCCTCGGCAGCCTCGCCTTCGCGGCGCTGCCCGACCGCGATCCGACCGATCTCGTCACCATCGCCCCGGGGCGGGTGACCTTCCAGGCCCCCGGCGACTTCGTCCGCGACGGCCGGCCCGCCGCCGCCCCGTCGATCGACGTCGGCTTCGAGCGCCCGCTGCGGGTGATGCGTCGTCAGGTCAGCGAGGCCGACTATGCCGCCTGCGTCGCCGACGGCGCCTGCGCCGAAGTCGACCGGCCCGACGGCCCGCCGCGCGGCGACGTTCCCGTGGTGGGCGTGTCCTGGCGCGACGCCACCGCTTATGCCGCCTGGCTGTCGGCCCGCACCGGCCATCGCTACCGCCTGCCGAGCGACGCCGAATGGGCCCGCTTCGCCGCCGAGGCCTTCGTCGGCGAGCCGCGCGAGAGCGAGATCGACACGACCGATCCGATCGCCCGCCGCCTCGCCCTCTATCGCGCCGAAGCCGAGGGCGCCCGACCGATCGATCGCGCGCCGAAGCCCTTCGGCGCCTTCGGCCGCAACACGCACGGCCTCGAAGACGTCTCGGGCAACGTCTGGGAATGGACCGACGGCTGCTGGACGCGCACGGTGCTGGAGGCCGGCGGCGAGGTCCGCGAGACGCGGAACTGCGGCGTGCGCGTCGTCGAGGGGCGGCATCGCGGCTATGTCAGCGACTTCGTCCGCGATCCCCGCGGCGGCGGCTGCTCGGCCGGCACCCCGCCGGCCAATCTCGGGCTGCGCCTCGTCCGCGACTGACCGCCGCCGGACGGCGCCTCAGCGGGTGACGATGCGGACGCCGCTCTCCTCGACCCGCCGGCGCAGGCCGGCGTCGACATTCGAATCGGTCAGCACCGCGTCGAAGTCGCCGATGTCGGCGAAATAGGCCGAGCGGACGCGGTCGAACTTGCTCGAATCGATCACCAGATAGGTCTCGATCGACCGGCGAATCGCCTCCTGTTTGAAGGCGACCTCGTGAAAATTCGAACAGCTCGCGCCCTGATCCGGGTGGAGCCCGCCGGCGCTGATGAAAGCCTTGTTGATCCCCACTCGCTTCAGCACCTCGAGCGCCTCCGGGCTCTCGAACGACGCGGACGAGCGGTGATAGAAGCCGCCGAGCAGCACCAGCGAGACGTTTTCGAGCCGTCGCACCACCTCGGCGATGTTGATCGAGTAACACACCACCGTGATCTCGCCGACGCCGCCCAGACGCCGCGCGAGATGCGGCGTCGTGGTGCCGCAGTCGATGAAGATCGTGTCGCCGGCCTCGATGAAGCCGAGGGCGAGCTCGCAGGCCGCCCGCTTGCCCGCCGCATGCGCCTCGCGCTCGCGATCGAAGACGTAGCCGGCGCTGGGCACCGCCGACTGGGCGGCGATGACGTGGCCGCCGTGACAGTTGAAACGCTCCGGATGGGCCGCCACGTCGCGCCGAATGGTCATTTCCGAGACGTCCAGGGCCCCGGCGAGGTCGCTCAGCCGCAGCGATGCCGCCGTCTCGAGCGCTTCGGAGATCCTCTCTATCCGCTGGGGTCTGGTCAGGCTCATCACGTCGTCCGATCGGTCCGATCGTCGTGGCGCGCCCTTCGCGTCGCGACGGATCTCGGGGTGGTCGGGGACGGTGCCCCGGGTGGCGAGAAGCGGAACCGCGACGGGCGCTCGCGGCGACATCCCCAGCTTCCACGTGAACGCGTCTTCACAACAGAATGTTAATCTGATAACACCGCTTGTGACAATCGAAACATGGGCCGAATGGCCGCAGTCCTCCGGAGAACCCCATGGTCATCGCCGCAGCCGACCTCCACGCTGTCATCGATCATACCATTCTGAAGCCCGACGCGCGTTGCGACGACGTCCTGCGCTTCTGCCGCGAAGCCCGTGAGAATCGATTCTTCTCCGTCTGCGTCAATCCCGTCTGGGTGCCCACCGTCGCCGAGGCGCTGGCGGGTTCCGGCGTCGCCACCTGTTCGGTCGTCGGCTTCCCGCTCGGCGCGATCCCGACCGCGGTGAAGGCGAACGAGACCGCCTGGGTGGTCGCCGCCGGCGCCGGCGAGGTCGACATGGTGATCGACGTCGGCGCGCTGAAGGACGGCGAGACCGACAGGGTCCGGGCCGACATCGCCGCCGTCAAGGCCGCCTGCGGCCGGGCGCTCCTCAAGGTCATCATCGAGACCTGCCTCCTCACCGACGAGGAGAAGATCACCGCCTGCCGTCTCGCGGTCGAGGCGGGTGCCGACTTCGTCAAGACCTCCACCGGCTTCTCGACCGGCGGCGCCACCGCCGAGGACATCGCGCTGATGCGCCGGACGGTCGGCCCGAAGATCGGCGTCAAGGCTTCCGGCGGCGTGCGCACCCGCGACGACGCCCTGAAGATGCTCGCCGCCGGCGCCTCGCGCATCGGCGCCAGCGCCAGTCTGGCGATCATCGCCGGCTGATCCCCTCCCATCCCCTCCCCCTCGGACGACAGGAGACCCGAGCCGCTCTGCCTTTCTCGGAAGTCTGACATCAAGAATCGACATCAGGGACAAGAAACGAGGACAATGCCATGAAGAAGCTCATCGCCGCCGTCGCGACGGCCGCCGCGCTGGTCGCCGGCTCCGCCTTCGCCGCCGGCAACGGCCCCGTCGACACCTCGCAGGTCCGCAAGGACATCGTGTCCTCCGCCACCGGCAAGAAGTTCACCATCGCCACCGTCGTCAAGGTCGACGGCATCGCGTGGTTCGACCGCATGCGCGACGGCATCAAGCAGTTCAAGGCCGACACCGGCCACGACACCTGGATGCTCGGACCGAGCCAGGCCGACGCGGCCGCCCAGGTGCAGATCATCGAGAGCCTGATCGCGCAGGGCGTCGACGCCATCTGCGTGGTGCCCTTCTCGGTCGAGGCGGTCGAGCCGGTGCTGAAGAAGGCCCGCGATCGCGGCATCGTCGTCGTCGCCCACGAGGCCTCGAACATCAAGAACGCCGACTACGTGCTCGAAGCCTTCGACAACAAGGCCTACGGCGCCAAGCTGATGGAAGTGCTCGGCACCGCCATGGGCGGCGAGGGCAAGTACGTCGCCACCGTCGGCTCGCTGACCTCCAAGTCGCAGAACGAATGGATCGACGGCGGCGTGGAGTACCAGAAGGCCCACTTCCCGAAGATGCAGCAGGTCACGACCCGTCTCGAGACCTATGACGACGCCAACACCGACTACACCAAGCTCAAGGAAGTCCTGACCACCTATCCGGACCTCAAGGGCATTCTCGGTGGACCGATGCCGACCTCGGCCGGCGCCGGCCGTCTGGTCGCCGAACGCGGCCTCAACGGCAAGCTGTTCTTCGCCGGCACCGGCCTCGTCTCCGTCGCCGGTCAGTACCTGAAGAACGACAACATCCAGTACATCCAGTTCTGGGATCCGGCGGTCGCCGGCTACGCCATGAACGTCGTCGCCACGATGGCGCTGTCCAAGAAGGGCGGCGAGATCAAGGCCGGCCTCAACCTCGGCCTGCCCGGCTACACCAAGCTGACCACGCCCGCAGGCGGCGCGGCGAACCTGCTCTACGGCGCCGGTTGGGTCGGCGTGACCAAGGCCAACATGGCCGACTACAACTTCTGACCCCATACGGAGGGCGTCGTCCGCGACGCCCTCCCTCTTCCGAGCCCCATCCACTCGAAAGCGGGTCAGCGCCATGCCCTTCCCCACTGCCTCTCCGGCGTCCCCTGCCCCGGCGGCCGCGGCCGACGTCTTCCTCGACCTGCGCAACGTGGAGAAACGCTTCTCCGGCGTCCGCGCCCTCGACGACGTGTCGCTGACCATACGGTCGGGCGAGATCCACTGCCTCGCCGGCGAGAACGGCTCGGGCAAGTCGACCCTCATCAAGATCATGTCCGGGGTCTATCGGCCCGACGGCGGCTCGATCCTGATCAACGGCCGCAATCTGCCGCATCTGACCCCGATCGAGGCGATCCGCCAGGGCGTCCAGGTGATCTATCAGGACTTCTCGCTGTTCGGGAACCTGACCGTCGCCGAGAACCTCGCGCTCAACACCGAGCTTCAGGCCAAGCGCAGGCTGGTCAGCTGGGGCCGCGTGCGCTCCATCGCGGACGAGGCGATCGAACGTCTCGGCGTCGACATCGACCCGACCAGGGAGGTCGACGATCTGTCGACCGCCGGGCGCCAGCTCGTCGCCATCGCCCGCGCGCTGATGTCCGATCCGCGCCTCCTCATCATGGACGAGCCGACGACCGCGCTCACCCGCAAGGAGGTCGAGACGCTGTTCCGCATCGTGCGCGACATCCAGGCCCGCGGCATCGCCGTGCTGTTCGTCAGCCACAAGATGCGCGAGATGCTGGAGATCTCCGAACGGATCTCGGTCATCCGCAACGGCAGGAAGGTCGCCGAAGGGCCGACCTCCGAATTCGACGAGCCGAAGATCATCCGCCACATGACCGGCCACGACATCGCGTCGCAGAGCTACGTCTGGACGCCGCCGGCCGAAGAGGTGCCGCCGCGGCTCGAGATCCGCAACCTGACGCTGCCCGGCGCCTACGAGGACCTGTCGCTCGCCATCAAGCCGGGCGAGATCGTCGGCCTGTCGGGCCTGCTCGGCTCCGGCCGCACCGAGGTCGCCAACACGCTGTTCGGCCTCGAGCCCGGCTACACCGGCTCTGTGCTCGTCGACGGCAAGGAAGTCCGGCTCGACCGGGTTTCGACCGCCATCGACGCCGGCATCGCCTATGTGCCGGAGGACCGGCTGACCGAGGGCCTGTTCCTCACCCAGTCGATCGACCGCAACATCCTCGCCACGATCTACGACCGCATCGCTGCGTGGTCGGTGGTCGACCGGACCAAGGCGGCGGAACTCGCCGCCGGTTCGATCCGTTCGCTGCAGATCGCCACGCCGACCGGCGAGAAGCCTGTCGGTCAGCTCTCCGGCGGCAATCAGCAGCGCGTGGTGCTCGCCCGCTGGCTCCTCACCGACGCCCGCGTGCTGATCCTCAACGGCCCGACCGTCGGCGTCGACGTCGGCTCCAAGGCGGAGATCCACCGCATCATCCGCGACCTCGCGGTGAAGACCGGGGTCTCGGTGCTGATGATCTCCGACGACATCCTCGAGCTGGTGCAGAACTGCAACCGCATCGTGGTGATCCATCGGGGCCGCTTCGTCGACACGATCGAGACCGCCGAGACGTCGGAGCACGCGATCTCCGACATCCTGACGTCCTTCCGGTGAGGTGACCCATGGCTCTCTTCCGTAGATCCGAGGTCGTCATCGCGGCCATTCTCATCGCCGCGATGATCCTCATCGGCCTCGTCAATCCGGCCTTCTGGCAGATCGACAACCTGTTCTCGCTGCTGCGCTCCAACATCGTCATCGGCATCATGGCGCTCGGCGTCCTCCTGGTGATGCTGTCGGGCGGCTTCGACGTCTCCTTCCCGGCCTTCGCGGTCGCGGCGATGTATCTGACCGTCAAGGCGATGCTGGCGACCGGTTACGAAGGCGTCTTCGTGCCCTTCCTGATGGCGATCGCCATCGGCGCGGCCTGCGGCGCGATCAACGCCTTCTTCGTCTGGAAGTTCCGGATGATCCCGCTGATCGTGACGCTCGGCACCGGCTCGATGGTGCGCGGCTTCCTGCTCGGCGTGGTCGGCACCTCGATGATCAACATCGACCGCTTCCCGCCGGTGCTGATCGACTTCGCCAAGGCCGAGATCTTCACCATGACCAAGGCGGACGGCACCCATTCGGGCCTGACCGCGATGATCCTGATCTACGTCGCCCTGGCGCTCGCGGTGCATCTGATGCTGCGCTACACGATGATCGGCCGCTCGATCTTCGCGCTCGGCGGCGGAGCGGAGGCGGCCACCCGCGTCGGCTTCGACCTGAAGAAGACGATCTTCTTCATCTACTGCCTCGCCGGTGCGCTCGCGGGCTTCGCCGGCATGCTCCACTGCTCGATGATCTGGCTCGCCAACCCGCGCGACTTCGTCGGCACCGACCTCGAGGTCATCGCCGCCGTGGTGCTGGGTGGCGCCTCGATCTTCGGCGGGCGCGGCAGCGTGCTCGGCACCATGCTCGGCGTCTTCATGCTGGTCATGGTCAAGAACAGCCTGATCATCATGAAGGTCGACACCACCTGGCAGCTCGTCGTGGTCGGATCGATCATCGTCATCGCCACCGCGGCCAGCGCCTGGCGCGACCACGGCCGTCGGGCCTGAGCGAGGAGAGACCCCTTGAACAAGATCTCTTTCGACCCCCGCTCGCTCTTCAACCGCGACAACAACATCGCCCAGCTCCTGGTGATGGTCGTGCTGATCTTCGCCGTGATGACGGCGCTGTCGCCCGACAAGTTCCTGCGCTGGTACAATTTCGAGAGCCTGACCTATCTCTTCCCCGAGCTCGGCGTTCTCTCGATCGCCATGCTGGTGGCGATGATGACCGGCGGCATCGACCTGTCGATCATCGGCATCGCCAACGTCTCGGCGATCCTCGCCGGCCTCTTCTTCCACCGCATGATCGGCCGCGGCGCCGAGGCGGCGGAGGGGCAGACCCTGTGGATCCTCTGCGGCATCGGCCTGTCGATGAGCGTCGGCATGATCGCGGGCGCCTTCAACGGCTTCCTCATCACCCGGCTCAAGGTGACGCCGATCCTCGCCACGCTCGGTTCCGGCCAGATCTTCACCGGCATCGCGCTGGTGCTGACCGGCGGCCCGGCGATCGTCGGCTTCCCCGCCGCCTGGGACTGGATCGGCAACGGCAAGATCTTCGGCCTCGCCGTGCCCTTCGTGCTGTTCATCGTCATCGCCCTGGCGATCGCCTTCGTGCTGACGCGCACCACCTTCGGCCTGGCGCTGCAGCTGATCGGCACCAATCCGAAGGCCGCCGTCTACGCCGGCCTCGACCGGGCGAAGATGGTCTTCATGAGCTATGTGCTCACGGGCACCCTCGCCTCGATCGCCGGCATCATGCTGTCGGGCCGCACCAACGCGGCGAAGTCGGACTACGGCACGTCCTACCTGTTGCAGGCGGTGCTGATCGCCGTGCTCGGCGGCACCAATCCGGCCGGCGGCAAGGGCACGGTGGCGGGCGTCTCGATCGCGGTGATCGCGCTCATGCTGCTGTCGTCGGGCTTCCAGATCCTGCGCTTCTCCAACCACCTGATCGACTTCATCTGGGGCGCCTTCCTGCTCCTGGTGATCGCCATCAACGCCTACAAGAACCGGACCCGCTGACCCCCGGCCGCGCCGTCCCTCCGGCGGTGCGGCACGGACGCGAGACGACCAGAAGAGGGTGTCATGACCACCACCGTCACGCTGCGCGAGAGCCATTTCGGCGAAGCCGAATACGAGTTGCTGCGCTCCGGCGCACTCACCGCCCGCCCCTTCCGCTATCCGAGCGGCATCGCGGCGATCCGGCTCGCCAACGACCGCGGCCACCTCGTCGTGCTGCCCTTCATGGGCCAGATGATCTGGGACGCGGTCTTCGACGGCGTCGATCTCGGCATGAAGGACATGTTCGCCGAGCCGCGCCCCGCCGACACGATCGTCGGCACCTACGGCTGCTTCGCCTTCCACTCGGGCCTCCTCAGCAACGGCTGCCCGTCGCCCGCCGACACCCATCCGCTGCACGGCGAGATGCCCTGCGCGCCGATGCAGTCGGCCGCGCTCGAGATCGGCGAGGACGCCGAGGGGCCCTATCTGGCGCTCACCGGCACGCGCGAATGGGTGATGGGCTTCGGCGATCACTATCGCGCCACCCCGCGCATCGTGCTCCGGCCGGGCACCGCGCTCTTCGACTTCGGCATCGAGGTCGAGAACCTCGCCTCGGCGCCGATGGACCTGATGTACATGGCGCACGTCAACTTCGCGCTGGTCAGGGGCGGACGCATCGTCCAGCCCGCGCCCTTCGACGCGGCCCACACCGTGGTGCGCTCGGTGGTGCCCGGCCACGTCCGGCCGACGCCGGCCTATCTCGCCTTCATCGAGGAACTGGCGCGCGATCCGTCGAGCTCGGCCGTCCTCGATCGGCCCGAGCGCTACGACCCCGAGCAGGTGTTCTACGTCCGCGGGGTGCGCCGCGGCGCCGACGGGCGCACGGCGATGATGCAGGTCGGCCCGAAGGGCGACGCCCTGACCATCGCCTGGAACCCCGACGACCTGCCGCACACCGTGCGCTGGATCTTCGACAACGGCGATCAGCAGGTCGCCGCCTTCGCCCTGCCGGCGACCTGCGAGCCGGAAGGCCGCATCGCCGAGAAGGCCAAGGGCCACGTCCGTTCGCTGGCGCCTGGCGCCGCCGCCGCCTTCTCCGTCCGTCTCGGCCATCTCGACAGCGGGGAAGCCGCGCGCGTCGAGGCCGAGATCGGCAAGTTCCGTTGATCCCGAGGAGACCGTCATGCCCGTGAAGATCGCCGTCGTCGGTTCCAACATGGTGGACCTGATCAGCTACATCACCCGCATGCCCGACCGCGGCGAGACGGTGGAGGCGCCGGACTTCCGCATGGGCTGCGGCGGCAAGGGCGCCAACCAGGCGGTCGCCGCCGCCAAGCTCGGCGCCGAGGTGACGATGGTGACCAAGGTCGGTGACGACGCCTTCGCCGACACGACCATCGCCAACTTCCGCCGCTTCGGCATCGACACGAAACACGTCGAGAAGGTGCCCGGCGTCTCGTCGGGCGTCGCGCCGATCTTCGTCGAGCCGTCGGGCGAGAACTCGATCCTGATCATCAAGGGCGCCAACGGCCACCTCGCGCCCGCCGACGTCGACCGTGCCGCCGACGATCTGAAGCGCGCCGATCTCATCCTGATGCAGCTCGAGGTGCCGCTCGAGACCGTCTATCACACCATCGAATTCGCCGCGGCGAACGGCATCGAGACGGTGCTCAACCCGGCGCCTGCCGCCGCGCTCGATCTCGCCCGCATCTCCAAGGTGACGTTCCTGACGCCGAACCAGACCGAGCTCGCGCTCCTCACCGGCATGCCGGTCGGCGACGAGGTCGAGGCGATCGTCGCCGCCAAGTCGCTGGTCGACAAGGGCATCCGCGTCGTCGTGGTGACGCTCGGCTCGCGCGGCGCGCTGCTGGTCGACGGCAAGGGCGTCACCCGCATCCCGCCGGTTGCCGTGAAGCCGGTCGACACCACGGGTGCCGGCGACGCCTTCATCGGCTCCTTTGCCCGCTTCTACGGCGAGAGCCGCGACGTCGAGGCCTCGCTGAAGCTCGCCGCCCGCTACGCCGCGGACTCGATCACCCGCCCCGGCACCCAGACCTCCTACGCCACGGCGGAAGAATTCGCCGCCCTGCGCGGGGCCGAATGACCGGACGCCCGGCGGAGGCACGCCGGGCAGGAAGACCGAGACCCGAACGGGGTCCGTCTCACGACGGGCCCCGTTTTCGCGTGCCCAATCGTTCGGCACGACACTCCGGCATCGACCGAGACGGGAACGCCCCGCCGTGGCACCTTGGGCGCCTCGCCATGGGGGCTCCGGAATGATCGTCGCGCGCACCAGTCTCACCCATCCGCTGCAGATCGCCGAAGTGCGCGCGAGCCCGGAACACGGGCGCATCGGCATCACCTTCTGCCCCGGCAAACAGGACATGGACGCCATGTCGGGCGCCTGGGCGCGGGATCTTTCGACCGATCTCGACGCGATCGTCGCCTGGGGCGCGACGGCACTCGTGACGCTGGTCGAACCGGCCGAACTCTCCACCCTGAAGGTCGCCGATCTCGGCCCCATGGCGCTGGCGCGCGGGCTCGACTGGCGCCATCTGCCGATCCCCGACTTCTCGGTGCCCTCCCCCGCCTTCGAGCGCCGCTGGCTCGCCGACGGTCACCACATCCGCGCGCGGCTCCGCGCCGGCGAGGACGTCGTCGTCCACTGCAAGGGCGGTCTCGGCCGCGCCGGCATGATCGCCGCACGCCTCCTCGCCGAACTCGGCGTCGAGCCCGAACGGGCGATCCGCGACGTCCGTGCCGTCCGCAAGGGGGCGATCGAGACGCACGGCCAGCTCGCGCTCGTCCGCCGCACCACGGAGATCGCGGCCGAAGGCCTCGACGTCGCCAACCTTCGCAAGGTCGGCGGCCAGCTCGGCTCCAACCCCGGCGGCATCCACGAGGACGATCTCGGGCGGCGGTACTACGTCAAGACGCCCGAGACGCCGGCGCTCGCCCGCAACGAACGGCTGGCGGCGGCGCTCTATCGCCTGGCCGGTACCCCGACGCTGGTCCACGTGCCGATCATGGGCGACGCCCATGTCGCGACCGTCTTCGTCGACCTCGCCAAGCGCAGCCTCGCCCGTTTCGACCCGGCCGAGCGGCGGCAGGCGCGGCGCTGGTTCGCCGTCCATGCCTGGACCGCCAATTGGGATGCCGTCGGCTTCGACGGCGACAACCAGGGCGTGGTCGACGGCGTCGCGACGACGCTCGACGTCGGCGGCGCGCTGGAGTTCCGCGCCCAGGGTGACCCCAAGGGCGACGCCTTCGGCAAGAGCGTCGGCGAGATCGAAACCCTGCGGACGAACCCCGACAACCCGCACGCCGCCCGCCTCTTCGGCGACATGACGCCGGCGGAGATCGTGAAGGCGATCGCGGTCGTCACCCGTATTCCCGACGGCGCGATCCGCCGGGTGGTGGCGGAGGGCGGCGGCAGTCCGGCGCTCGCCGACAAGCTCGTCGCCCGCAAGGCCGACCTGAACGACCGCGCCGGCCGGATGATCTGACATCCGACCGGCGCGTTCCCCACCGTATTCCTGGTCTGCGATCGGTCAGGCACCGATCGCATGGCCGTCCGGATCGGCATTCGCCGCCGCTTCCGACGGCTTCGCCGCCTGCGTCAGCGTCGCCAGACGCGCCGCGAGCTCGTCGTAGCGCGCGCGGATCGCCTCGGCCTCGGCCGTGCGTTCGGCCATCGCCTTGGCGGCATCGCGGCCGGCGAGGTGACGCAGCAGACGCCAGTTGCGCCGCCGCTCCTCGACCAGACGGACGATCGGATCCGGCACCGCGAAGCGGACGAGCTTGCGGTCGATCACCTGGTAGAGGAAGGGCACGCGGCCCGCGCGCTCTTCGGCCGGAAGGTCGATCCACTCGTGGATCGGCACGCCGGCGACGTCGTCGGCCATCGGCCGCGGCTGGAACTGCTTCTTGAAGCGGCCTTCCTCGTGGGCGAAGTCGGCCGGGGTCAGCGGCACTTCCATCGTCTGCGTCACGCCGTTCTCGTCGTCCCACTCCAGTTCGACGGTGGTCCAGTCCTGCTCGGCGTCCGGGTTGCCGGCGAGCGACAGGCGCGCCCGCGCCGACGGCTCGACCCGCGGGTCGTGGACGAAGAGCGGCGACACGCGGCTGCGGACCGCGAGACGGGCATGACCGCTCGCCACCGCGTCGCCGATGCCGTTTTCGCCCTGGCAGGGCGTGTGGACGTCGATCACCACCGGGCCGTCGCGATAGTCGAGCGCGGCGAGCACGTTCTTGAGGAAGTGCCCCTGCATCGCCGGGGTCGACTGCACCACCATCACCTTCGGGTGGAAGGCGGCGATCAGTCCGAGTTCCTTGCGGTCGTCGGTCTTGCCGGCATGGGCGGCGCCCACGCTGGCGAGGTCGGAGTCCTGACCGAGGAAGCTCGAGGTCGAGGCCTGGCCGCCGGTGTTNNAGCACCACCACCTTGATCGGCGTATGGGTCGTCAGCAGCTTCGACAGCGCGCCGAAGCCGATGTCGTACGTGGCACCGTCGCCGCCCATCGACAGGATCGTCGGCATCAGCGCCAGTTCCTCGTCGGTGAAGTCCGCCCAGGACAGCATCGCGAGAGGCTTGTCGTGACGGGCCGGATCATAGGCGCCGTCGCGCTCNNGCGGCGATGCGACGGGCGCGCACCACCTCGACGAGATCGGCCGCGAGACCTTCGAAGAGGCCCTTGGCCACCGCCGGCGTGTCCTGGAACAGGCTGTTGACCCACGGCGCGCGGTAGGGGTTGGCCGGGAAGGTCGAGCAGTAGACCGACGAACAGCCGGTGGCGTTGGCGACCACCATCGGCGCACGGCCGCCACCGGTCGGGCCGCTCTCGAGGGCGAAGAGCCGCTTCTCGAGCACGGCCGAGGCCCGGTCGATCCGTTCGGCGCGAGCACCCTCGGCACCGACGCGGACCTTCTCGAGATCGGCGAGCATGGTCTCGATCGCCGCCGTCTCGCCCTCGACCCGCCGGGTTCCGAGCGCCTGGACGGTCGAGGAGATCTGGCGGATCACCGTCGCCTCGCCGCAGCCGCGGCAGGCGCCGTGGCCGCCGGTCGTGGCGTAGTAGGCCTCGCGATCGAGCACGAAGCGCTTGGCCTCNNCCGACCAGATTGCCGACGAAGCGATGCGGCGACGGCTGCGTCTGCGACAGCAGGGCGAAGCGCGTCTGCATCTCGTCGTAGAGATCGTCGTCCTGGACCTGTTCGCTGAGCGCCTCGCCGCCGCAGACGGTCAGGCATTCGAGACAGCCCGAGCACTTCGACGGGTCGATGCCGATCGACAGGAGACCACCGGACCCGGCCGCCTTCTTCTCGAACTGNNAACAGGTTGGTGCGGGCGACCGGGAGCCAGGACAGCGTCTCGGCGAGCGCGCCGAGATCGGCCGCGAGTTCGCCGTCACCGGCCGCGACCGAGGCCGCCGCACCGGCGACCAGCGCCGACAGCGCCGGCTTCTCGCTGGTCTCGACGAGCGCGATGCGGACCTTGGCCTCGAGCGCCGGCAGGACGGCCGCGAGCCGCGCCGCACGACCTTCGGGCAGCGCCGTCGCCTTGGCGGCGGTCGCCAGCAGGTCGCCGATCTCGTGGACGGTGGCCGGCAGGGCCGCGTCCGGGCACACCAGCGTGCATTCGAGGCAGCCGGTGCACTTCTCCGGTTCGAAGGCCGGTACCTGACGGCGGAACAGACCCTTGTCCTTGGCCGCGGCGCTGCCGGGCGGCAGGAAGAGGCCGGAACCCGGCATCACCGGCGCTTCGCCGATCGAACCGTCGCGCATGGGCTTGCCGACGATCGCGTCGAAGTAGATCGGATCGAACAGACCCGACGGCGCCGCCCGCGACGAGAGGCCGGCGAGACGGGTGTCGACGCTGCGGGCCCGCGCCGCGAGGGCGACCAGTTCGGCCTCCTCGTAGGCCGGCTCGCGCCACGGCACCTCGATCGTCGCCTCGAGACCCTCGCGGATCACCTGCATGTTGCCTTCGACGACGGCCTTGCCCTTGGCGCCGAACTTCTTCTCGATCTGCTTGC